>JACAEO010000364.1 GCA_013388805.1 Chloroflexota bacterium | reverse complement strand
CTTCGCTGGCGCACCGCAACGCCAACAACATCCCCCCCTCGCCCAGGTTGGGAGAGGGGGGGATGGGGGTGAGGGCAAGCAGCGCATCAGGACGCTATCCGCCAAAAACCCTCCACCTGAGAGCTTACGGGGCCGGGGTCGACCCGGCAGATGCGCTCGGACCGAGGCCTACCCCACCAGCTTGGCCTGCAGTTGCCGGTTCGAGGGCTCGACCAGAACGGAACCGTCGGGAAAGACGATCGTCGGCACGCTGCGGAAGCCGTTGTTAACCTGCACGACATACGCGGCCGCCGCCGCGTCCTCCTCGATGTTGACGTAGTGATAGGGGACACCATGCTGCTCGAGCACGCGCTGGGCGCGCCGGCAGTCGGGGCACCAGCTGGTGCCGTACATCACAATTGGTTGCTGGTTGCTCATAGCCTTCGCCGTTGTGACTCTTCACCAATACCCCCGGAGGGTATTATACCCGGATCACGCCCATCACGCCAGCGCTGCTCCAGCGAATGTACATTCTTTGCACGTGCTTTGTACAGGACGAGGGGTTTGACAGCCAGCTGACGAGTGTGTTACTATGGCGCCCGCGCAAGCCTGCATCGCGCCGAATCGGTGCGCAAAATACCCACCACCCCGGTCACCGTTGACCAGGCTCACTCCAGGTTCTGGTCTCTTTCATAGGGTGTTTCCACGATCGCTCGAGGGTTATCCAGGAGCTGATTCAGCATGAAACTGCACGAGTACCAGGCCCGCGATCTGCTTGCGACGTACGGCATCCCGGTTACCCGTGGCGGCGTTGCGACGACCCCGGCGGAGGTGCGGGCCGTTGCCGAGCAGATCGGCGGGCCGGTGGTGGTCAAGGCGCAGGTGTTTGTTGGTGGTCGGGGCAAAGCCGGTGGCGTGAAACTCGCCGATACACCCGAACAGGCTGAGCAGGTGGGCAGCCAGATCCTCGGCATGTCAATCAAGGGCCTCACCGTCGAGAAGGTGCTGGTCGCCGAAGCGATCACCTATAGCAAGGAGATCTACCTGAGCGCCATCCTCGACCGCGCCGCCAAGCGGGTGACGATGATCGCCTCCGCCGAAGGCGGCGTCGAGATCGAGGAGGTTGCCCGCACCAACCCCGACGCGATCATCAAGATCCCTGCCCATCCCCACCTCGGCCTGAAAGACTACCAGGCCCGCGAACTCGCTTTCGGCATCGGCCTGAGCGATGGCAAACAGGCACGCCAGTTCGCCCAGATCGCCACGGCGCTCTATAAGGTCTTCGTCGAGAACGACGCCTCGCTCGCCGAGATCAATCCGCTGGTGATCCGTGCCGATGGCTCGCTCCAGGCCCTGGACTCGAAAGTGCTGCTCGATGATAGCGCGCTCTTCCGCCACCCCGACCTGGCGGCGCTCCACGATGCCTCTGAAGAACCCGAGGCCGAGCAGCGCGCCCGCGCGGCTGATATTACCTTCATCAAGCTCGATGGCAGTATCGGCTGTATGGTCAACGGCGCCGGGCTGGCCATGGCAACGATGGACGTCGTGAAGCTCTATGGCGGTGAGCCGGCGAATTTCCTCGATATCGGCGGCGGCGCCGGCAAAGAGAAGGTGAAGGCGGCACTGCAGATCATCCTCGCCGATCCTAATGTCAAGGCGGTGATGTTCAATATCTTCGGCGGGATCACACGCGTCGATGAGGTCGCCCGCGGGATCATCGCGGCCCTTGAAGAGGTGCAGACCGATGTGCCGATGATCGCCCGCCTGACCGGCACCAATGAAGAGGAGGGCCGGCGTCTCCTCGCCGCGTCACGCCTCATCCCGGCCGCAACCCTGGCCGAGGCCGCCCAGAAGGCCGTTGCCGCTGCCCAGGGCGCCTGAAGCCCTGCCCTGCTCATCCGGTGGCCCCGGGGCACGCCAGCGAGGGCGCACCCGTCACGCGCTGCCCCTGGGCCGCTTCGTATACTCACACGGCGAACAGCCTGTGCGATCCGTACGATATGTCGCAGCGTCGTCGCCAACGGACTGCAGATGGTCGCTGCACGTGAGGAACAACGAATGACCAGGCGCGCCCTCATCACCGGAATTACTGGCCAGGACGGGAGTTACCTGGCTGAGTTTCTCTTGAACCAGGGGTATGAGGTGATCGGTATGGTGCGCCGCACCAGTACCGTGAACTTCGAACGGATCAAACACTTCCAGGATCGGGTTACCCTGGTCACCGGCGACCTTGCCGATGAGGTCTCGCTGATCTCGATCCTCCGCGAACACCGCCCGGCCGAGGTCTACAACCTCGCTGCTCAGTCCTTCGTCCAGACCTCCTGGGCCCAGCCGGTCTTTACCGGCGAAACAACCGCCCTCGGGGTCACCCGCATGCTCGACGCCGTGCGCATCGTCGACCCGGCGATCCGCTTCTATCAGGCCAGCAGCAGCGAGATGTTCGGCAAGGTCGTTGAGGTGCCCCAGACTGAACGGACGCCCTTCTATCCGCGGAGCCCCTACGGCGTCGCGAAGGTCTACGGCCACTGGATCACGGTCAATTACCGTGAGAGCTACGATATGTTCGCCTGCTCAGGTATCCTCTTCAACCACGAGTGCGTGAGCGAGACGACCCCGCTGATCGTGCGCCAGCATGGCCACCTCACTATCGTTACCCCCGGCGAACTCGTCTCCCTGCGCCGCACTGGCCCCGGCCAGCAGCGTTTTACCCCTTCCGGACTCGAGATCTGGGACGGGACGGCCTGGACGCCGATCACCGCGATCACCGCCACGCGCCGCCGACCCCACGATCCCGATCATACCTTGCTCACGTTCCAGACATCCGGCGGCAGTGTGATTGTGACTGCTCACCACCATATGCTCGATGCCGCGCACGAGGTGCGCGTGGCCCGCACGCTCAAGGCCGGTGATGCGCTGGCCCTGGCGCCCAGCCTCCCGCCTCCAGCGGACTGGGCCGCCGTTGGCCCCGAACTGGCCGAACTGATGGGCCTGCTCGCCGCTGGCGGCGATCTTGCCGCGACCGGTCGCATCCAGGTGGCCAGCGACGACCGCGACCTGCTCGACCGCATCACCAGCCTCTGGTCGCGGCTCTTCCTCGGGAGCAGCACGACGCCCGTCACGCCCGCCGGCTGGCCGGACGAGCCGCCTGCTGGCCAGCTTACCCTGAGCGGCGATCCGCTGATTGGGCGCTGGCTGCACCAGCAACTCGTTGCCGCCGATGGCCAGCGGCGAGTGCCACCGCTGGTGCTCAATGCCGGCAGTGAGGCCCGGCGGGCCTTCCTGGCCGGCTACCACGCCGCCACCTGGCCAGCAGCGGCGCCCGGCGATAGTATCACCACCACCAGCCCCCTGCTCGCCCAGGGCCTCCTCTGGCTCTACGCCGACCAGGGCCAGCAGTGCGCGGTCGCAGTTGAGCCGCGTGGCGAGCACAACCGCTATCAGCTGACTATCAGCCGCGCGCACCCGGGCCAGCGAGCGGCCAGGCCAGACGCCACCATCCGGCGGATCGCCACTGCGCCCGCCGCCGATGAGTGGGTCTTCGACCTGGAGACGGGTAGTGGCGTCTTCTGTGCCGGCGTCGGCCGTGTGCTCGTCCACAATAGCCCCCGCCGCGGCCTCGAGTTCGTGACCCGCAAGATCGCCCACGGCGTCGCGCGGATCAAGCTTGGCCTCGATGAAGAATTGCGCCTCGGCAACCTTGATGCTCAGCGCGACTGGGGTTTTGCCGGTGATTATGTCGAAGCGATGTGGCTGATGCTGCAGCAGGATCGGCCTGATGATTATGTCGTCGCCACCGGGGAGACCCACTCGGTGCGCGAGTTCTGTGAGCTCGCCTTCGGCCACGTCGGGCTCGATTACCGTGACTATGTGGTCCAGGACGAGCGCTTCATGCGGCCAGCTGAGGTGGATCTGCTGATCGGCGATCCCGCCAAGGCCCGCGCCGTGCTGGGATGGAGCCCCAAAACGAACTTCCCCGATCTGGTCAGGATGATGGTCGACGCTGACTTGCAACTTCTCAAGGAGCAGAATCGATGACCCAGGCGGAGCAGCGACTGATCGAGCAGGGATGGGCGGCACTGGTGGAGCGCCTCGGGGTTGCCGAAGCGACACGCTTCGTCATGCTGCTCGATCGTCGTACCGGCGGTGCGCTGCAACATATGCGCACCCTCTGGTCCACCCCACGGGTGAGTCATACCCAGGGGCACCACGGCACGGTCGCCCAGCATCCCGGCTCGGCCACCCAGTTCGACACGTAGGCGGCGAGGATATACCACCCCGATATTGAACAGGCCTGAGGGCTGTACCCTCAGGCCTGTACTGCTGCCTGTTGCGCGCGGCCCGCCCGCTGCACAGTCGTCTGTCAACGACGCTGCTGCTCGACGGCGCCGAGCTCCTCGCCCCGCGGCAGGCTGTGCTCGATGCTGTCCAGACGCACGCTCATCGCCCGGCGCCACGCCTCGTCTTCGACTTGCATGGCGCGCACCCGGTAGAGGATCTCCTCCTGCACCCGCCGTACACCCCCCACCCGGTCGGCCAGCAGGCCGATCAAGAAGGTGATCAGCGCCATCAACACCAGAAAACTGCCCACCAGCAGCGCCTGGACGTTGTCAGCCGTCATCTCGGTGACCCGCCGGCCGATGAAGATGTAGGCTGCGCGCCCGAGCAGCAGCAGGCCCGGGATCAGCAGCGCTGCCGCGAGATAGCTGAAGACCTTGAGCGGCTCGTAGGTAGCGTAGGTGCGGGCAATGATCGCCGCCTGGCGCTTGATGAAGTTCCAGTTCCCGCGGTGCAGCCGCGATGGGCGGTCAACGTAGTTGGTCCGGATCGGCACCGCCTGGATCGTCAGCCGGCGCTTGCCGGCCTGGATCAGGTTCTCAACGGTGTATGAGAAGTCGGTGGTGACAAAGGTGCGCAGCGCCGCCTCACGCGAGAGGGCACGAAAACCGCTCACCGTGTCTGGCACGTTGGTCTCCGAGGCCCAGCGCACAACGGAACTGCCGACCTTCTGCAGTGCCCGCTTGAGCGGCGAGAAGTGCTCGATGCTCTGCACCTGGCGGTCACCAATCACGATGTCGGCCGTGCCCGCGACGATCGGCGCCACCAGGCGCGGGATCTCGTCGCCGGGGTACTGGTTGTCGGCATCGGTGTTGACGATGATATCGGCGCCCAGGCGAAGCGCCGTGTCCACACCTGTCTGATAGGCGGTGGCGAGCCCCTTGTTGGCCGTGTGGCGCACCACGTGATTGGCGCCGGCCCGCAACGCCACCGCCACCGTGTCATCGGTCGAGCCGTCGTCCACGATCAGCACCTCCACACAGCTGATGCCCGGTATGCTGCGCGGAATGTCGGCGATGACGCGCGCGATGGTGTCGCGCTCATTCAACGCCGGGATCTGTACGATCAGCTTCATGGCCTGTCCTCGCCCTTTCGCCTATGCGCCATTGTAGCATAGGCGGCGCCCGTCGCCACTGACAGGCCACTCACCAGGCGGTCTCACTTCGGCGTCACTTCGCCCCGGATAAAGCGCTCGGTGAAATCGCGCGCCTCGTAGTCGGTGTACTGCTTCGGCGGCGTCTTCATGAAGTAGCTGCTCGGCGCGTAGAGCGCCCCGCCGATGCCCCGGTCCAGGGCGAGCTTCGCGCAGCGGATGGCGTCAATCACCACCCCCGCCGAGTTCGGCGAGTCCCACACCTCGAGCTTGAGCTCAAGGTTGAGCGGTACGTCGCCAAAGGTCGTCCCCTCCATCCGGATGTAGGCCCACTTGCGGTCGCCCAGCCAGGGCACGTAGTCGCTCGGGCCAACGTGGACGGCCTCCGCCGGCAGGTCGTAGTCCAACTGGCTGGTCACGGCATTGGTCTTGCTGATCTTTTTGCTCTCCAGGCGCTCGCGCTCGAGCATGTTCAGGAAGTCGCTGTTCCCGCCAAAGTTCAGCTGGTAGGTGCGATCGAGGCGCACCCCCCGCTCCTTGAACAGCGTCGTCAGCACCCGGTGCGTGATCGTGGCCCCCACCTGGCTCTTGATGTCGTCGCCGATGATCGGCAAGCCCTTCTCCTCGAAGCGCCGGCGCCAGTAGCCCTGGCTCGCAATGAAGACCGGCACGCAGTTGATGAACGCGCAGCCCGCCTCGAGGATCTGCTCCACGTACCACTTGGTGGCCATCTCGCTGCCCACCGGCAGATAGGAGATCACCACGTCGGTCTGCGTGGACTTCAAAATACCAACAATGTCGTCCGTCGAACCAGGCGCCTTGCGCACCACCTGGCTCAGGTATTTGCCGATGCCGTCGTGGGTCATCCCGCGTGAGACCGGGACGCCCATGTGAGGCACGTTGGCGAATTTGTAGGTGTTGTTCGGCTCGGCGAAGATCGCCTCCGAGAGATCTTTGCCGACCTTGGTATCAGCGATGTCAAAGGCTGCCGTAAATTCGATATCGCGAATGTGGTAGCCGCCGAGATTGACGTGCATCAGCCCGGGGATCTCGGCGTCTTCGTTCGCATCGCGGTAGTAGTGCACACCCTGGACCAGCGATGAGGCGCAGTTGCCGACGCCGATCATCGCGACACGGATCTTCTTGCTCACCGAATGTGGCCTTTCGTCTGTGCTCTGTCCTGCTTCGCTCGAAGCAGGCAACGGGCGATTATACCCCGGGTGGGTACCATTGACAAGCCCGTCGAATGGCCAGGTCCGTTGCTGGCACACCAAGAGTACTGCGTACAAACAGACTGATGTACCACACGCTGTCTTGATCGATCTATACCGTTCAGTGTATCCTGCATACAGGCCGCCGCCAGGCGGGACAGCCGCTCTCCGTAACACGACATCTTTGCCATGAGCGACATCGCCCTACCAGCGGTGGCTGGCTGCGAGCCGCCCACCGTCGATGCTTCCCCCTTCCTCATTGTGCGCGCCGGCGCCGAGCTCTACGCCCTGGCCGGCGCGTGTGTCCGCGAAGTGGCGCGCTGGCGCGCACCCACCCCCGTGCCTGGCGCGCCGGACGTGATTCCCGGCGTCGTTAGCCAGCGCGGCGTGGTCCTACCGGTCGTCGATCTGCGCCTTGCGCTGGGCTTGCCCGCCAGTCTGCCCGATCGCAATACCCGCCTGGTTGTGGCCCGCCACGATACGGTCGATGTTGCGCTGCTCGTCGACGCGGTGGTCGACCTTACCCCCCTGGCCGGCGCCATGCAGCCCCCACCGGCCGGTCCGCGCGATGCGCGGCGCACCCGCCTGCTCGGCGCCGTCACTCGCCACGCGGGTTGCCCACTGGGGATGCTCGACCTGGGCGCGCTGATTGCCGCGGTGCAGGAGGACGTCTGATGACCTCAACAGCCACCAGCACCCTGCTGCTCGACCTGCGTACCGCGGGCCGGCGCTACTTCGCACCGCGCAGCCATATCGACCTGCTGGGGCCGGCCCCGCTACCGGGGGCGCGCGATGCCCGTGGTCGCCCGCTGCTGGTGCGCGACCTCGGGCCGCTGCTTGATCCGCTCGATCACACGGTGCCCGGGCGGCGCCAGGCCCTCACCGTCACGCTGCGCCGCCGCAGCGTCGCCCTGCTGGTCCAGCGCGTCGAGAGCCTGGCAGCCCATACCGGCATCCAGCCCCTCGCGCCGTTGCTGGCGCGCCGCCTGCGCGCCCCCTGGGTGCTCGGCGCCGTGGCCGTCGACGACGGCCCGGTGCTCATCCTCGACCTGCGACGCATCGCTACCGACCTGGCCCTCGGGGCCACCGTCTGATCCCGGCTTCGTTCGCTCAGCCCGCCTCATCGGCTCAGGACACAAGCGTGGATAGCTTACCCTTCGCCCGCCAGCCCGATAGCCCGCCCCAGGCCAGTGGGAGGGAACCGACCATGTACCAGACACCTGCCCGTCTCTTCGGCCCTGATCACGCGCAGCCCGTCCTGCTGCGCGATAACATCGGCGCCATGCGCATGCTGATCGCCAGTGGCATCAGCGTCGTCGGCCTCTTCTGGACCGCGATGGTCGGCCTCTGGGTCGCGCGCGCAGTTGGCAATGGCGCCGGCCTGGTGGCCTCGCTGATCAGCATCGCCGCGCTGTTGAGCTACCTGGGGGCCTACGCCCTGCTGCGCCGCGGGCGTACTGCGCTGAGCGGCCGCGTGGTCTTCTACGGCATGCTGCTCTGCGCCACCCTCGCGGTCTTCCTGCTCGGTGGCACCACCGGCCCGCTGGCCATGATCTTCTTGATCCCGATGGTCAGCGCCGGTCTGCTTGGCCACGGACGCGATAGCCTCCACGTCACGCTGCTGGCACTGACCAGCTATCTGACCCTCGGCGCCGCCGAATTTGCCGGTCTCTACCAGCCACTGCCGGCTCGGCCCTGGGTGTATGGCGCGACCTTCTTGATCTGCGGCGTTTTTCTCGCCGCAATGGCCTGGCTGACCGGGCGTGATCTCGTCCACGTCGTGGCCCAGTCGCAGGAGCGCGCCGAGGAGTTGCTGAAGAAGACCGAGCAGCTGATGGAGAAGAACATCCAGCAGGTCGAACTGGGCAGCGAACTGGCCGCCGCGGCCCAGGAACTGCAGGTGGCCTCGCAGCAGCAGGCCAGCGGCGCCACCGAGCAGGCCAGCGCCGTCTCACAGGTCTCCACCACCATCGAGGAACTGGGCAGCACCGCGCGCCAGATCGCCCAGTCGGCCGAGCAGGTTTCGCTGGCCGCCCAGCAGACGCTCGAGAACCTCAGCAGTGGCCAGGGTGCGGTCGACGAGAGCATCCAGGCCATGGAGCGCATCCGCGGGCGCGTCGCCGATGTCACGACCCGAGTGCTGGGCCTGGGCGAGCGTTCCCAGCAGATCGGCGAGATCATCGACCTGATCGACGACATCTCCGACGAGACGCACCTGCTGGCGCTCAACGCCGCCATCGAGGCCGCCGGTGCGGGCGAGCACGGGCGCCGCTTTGCCGTCGTCGCCGCCGAGGTGAAGAGCCTGGCCAACCGCACTCTGGCCGCCGCCAAGGAGGTCAAGGGTGTCATTGCCGAGATCCGCCAGGCGACGGGCGCCGCCGTCCTGGCTGCCGAGGAGGGAACCAAGGAGGTTGAGCACGGCGTCGATCTGGCCCATCGGGCCGGCCAGATCATGGACAACATCGTCATGGTGGCCGAGCGCACCGCCCAGAGCGCGGCCGAGATCGGCCTGGCCACCGCCCAGCAGCAGAGCGCCAGCGAGCAGGTGGTCGAGACGATGCGCGAGATCGCCGAGGTGGCCCGCCAGACGGCCCTGGGCTCGCGCCAGATGGCCGAGTCGGCTGCGACGCTCACCGCGATCGCCGACCGGCTGCACGGCATCACCGTGCGCAACGAGTAGCGCGCCCGTAGGACATCGTCACGGTACGCGGAGCCGGTGGGCCGTTCACCCTTACTCACCTATGGATCTCTCCTCGTTTCACAACCAGTTCCGTGAAGAGACGGCGGAGAACATCCGCGTGCTCAGCGACGGGCTGCTCGCGCTCGAAAACGCGAGCGACGCGGCCGAACGGCGCGCAACCGTGGACCGGATCTTCCGCGCGGTGCATACGGTCAAGGGCTCGGCGCGCATGCTGGGCTTTGAGCCGATCAGCCGCCTCGCCCACGCGCTTGAGCATCTGCTCGACGAGCTTCGCCAGGGCCGACGCACGCTGGATCGCCCGTTGACCGACGGGCTGCTGCGTGGTGGCGACGCCATCCTCGCGCTGGCCACCGTCGCCGGCGAGGCCCGGCCCAGCCCGCTGGACGTTGATGCGCTGATCGCGTCTTTGCCCGCCCAGGTCCAACCGGCTCCCCGTCCTGATGCGACCAGCGCGCGGGCCGTTCCTTCGCCTGAGCCGATCATTCGCACCGCGCCTGCCCGGATGCAACCGCAGACGGTGCGGGTACGGGTCGACCGGCTGAACCGCCTGCTCAATCTCGCCGGTGAACTGGTGGTGGGCCAGCAGGTGTTTGCCAATCATCTGGACGAACTGCGCGCGTTGCAGGGGGCCGTCGAACGGCAGGTGCGCGCCCTGAGCCTGCTCGAGGAGGAACTGGCCCGCCTGCGCTTCTCGCCGGCCCAGCGCCAGGCACTCGACCGGCATCTCGCCGCGGCGCGGGCCGCCGCTGACTCCACTGCCGCCCTCGCCCAGGAGCAAGGTGAACGCTTCGCGCGCCACAGCGGGCAGCACCAGTTGCTGGTGCAGGATCTCGAGCGGGAGGTGATTGCGGCGCGTCTGCTGCCGATCGCGACCGTCTATAGCGGCTTGCCGCGCGCGGTTCGCGACCTGGCTCAGGCCACGGGCAAGCAGGTGCGCCTGGAGTTGCACGGTGAGACGGTTGAGCTCGACCGCAAGGTGCTGGAGCTGATCACCGACCCGCTGCTGCACCTGGTGCGCAACGCCGTGGACCATGGCCTCGAAGCGGCTGCGGAGCGGGTGGCGGCCGGCAAGCCGCCCGAGGGTGTCGTGACAGTCAGCGCCGAGGCCGCCGATGGCGACGTGCGCGTCATCGTCACCGACGATGGGCGGGGCATCGACCCTGCGCGGATCCGCGCGCAGGCCGTACGCCTGGGCCTGCTCAGCGCCGAGGCTGCCGGACGCCTGGCCGACCACGAGGCGCTCGAATTGATCTTCGCGCCCGGCTTCTCAACCGCCGGGATGGTCACCGACATCTCGGGGCGCGGCGTGGGTATGGACGTGGTGCGCTCCAACCTCGCCGAACTGGGCGGCCAGGTGCACATCGAGGCGCAACCCGGCCACGGCACACGGATCACGCTCAGTCTGCCGCTCACCCTGGTGACCACACGGGTGTTGCTGGTGCAGGTCGGGCGCAGCAGCTACGCCCTGCCGGCGAGCGGCTGCCAGGGCACGATCTGGGTGCAGCGCGGCCAGATCCAGTCGCTCGAGGGACAGCCCACCTTCGAGCACGAGGGCCGCACCGTCGCGTTGCTGGCCCTGGCCGATGTGCTGGGGATCGAGGCGCCACGGCTCTTCAGCATCGATGAGCGTATGCCTGCCGTTTTGACCGGGAGCCCACAGCGACCGGTAGCCCTGCTCGTCGACGCACTGCTCGACGAACGCGAAGTGGTCGTCAAACCGCTTGGGGCACTCCTGGCGCCCCACCGCCGCTTCGGTGGCGCCATCCAGCTCGGTGACGGCAGCCTGGTGCTACTGCTCAACCCGCTGGTGCTCGCGCAGCAGGCGCGAGCCGCGCCGCTGCCCGCGCCTGAGCTCCTGCAACCACGCCGCTTGCTGGTCGCCGATGACTCATTCACCACCCGCGAACTCATCCGGAGCATCCTCCAGTCTGCCGGCTACGAGGTGACGGTCGCCGTCGATGGCGCCGACGCGCTCGACATCCTGAGCCGCCGACCGATAGACCTGGTGGTGAGCGATGTCGAGATGCCCCGGCTGAATGGCTTCGAGCTCGCCGCGCGCATCCGCGCCGATCGGCAACTCTGCACCGTGCCCGTCGTGCTGATCACCAGCCTGGCGGCCGAGCAGCACCGGCGCCGTGGCCTGGAGGCCGGCGCTCAGGCCTACATTGTCAAGAGCCAGTTCGACCAGGAGAGCCTGCTCGATGTGGTCCGCCAGCTGCTCAACGGCGGGCGGTAGGGCTGTAGTTACAGGACGGCGGTATGCTGGACTCGGCGCAGGCAGGCTCGGTCGAACGACCGGTTGACGTTCCACGATCGCAGGCTGATCGGGGAGACGCCCGCGGATCCGGCGTGAGCACCGACGCCAACCAGAGCAAGAGGAGTGCTATGACGGGGAAAATCCTGGTTGTGGACGATAGCCGGCTCGTGACCGACATCGTGAAGCTCCGGCTGGAGCTGTGCGGCTACGAGGTACGCCTGGCCCACAGCGGCGAAGACGCGCTGGCCCGTATCGCCGAGGAGATGCCGGACCTGATGGTGCTCGACGTGCAGATGCCGGGCATCGACGGCTACGAAGTCTGCCGCCGCCTGCGGGAAGATCCGCAACTCGACGAATTGCGCATCATCATGCTCACCTCGACGGACGACAAGCATGCCGCCTTCGAGGCTGGAGTGGATGACTACCTGAACAAGGACATCGACCTGCTGAACTTGCCGAACCGGGTCAAGCTGGTGCTTGAGTTGCAGTGAGCTGCGATGGACACCCCGCTACGCATCCTGATCGTAGACGACTCGGCGCTCATGCGGCGCGCGCTGCGTGATCTGCTGGCCCGTGAGCCGGACCTGTGCGTGGTGGGCGAGGCCGGCGACGGGCGCCAGGCCCTGGCCCTGGTGGCCGAGTTGCGGCCCGATCTGGTGATCCTCGACGTGCGCATGCCGGTAATGGATGGGGTGGAGACAACCCGCCAGATCATGGCCTATCATCCAACCCCGATCCTGGTGCTCACCGCGTCGCTGACCGACCACGAGGTCGACATCACCTTCAAGATGCTCGGCGCCGGTGCCCTGGATGTGATGGAGAAGCCGTCACTCGCGAGCCCGGGCGGCGTCGATTGGGCGCGGCGCACGCTGCTCCAGAAGGTGCGGCTGCTCGCCCGGGTGCGCGTCGTCACCCATCTGCGTGGCCGGCGCAAGCCCGGTGCAGCGCCAGCGGCCCCTGCAGACGAGCCAGCCGGGCCATGCCCGGTCGCCGGGCAACGACCGGCCCCTGTTGCCCATCCGGCGCTGCAGATCGCGCACCCGGTGGTGGTCATCGGCGCCTCGACCGGCGGACCGCGCGTCGTGCGCCAGATCCTGGCAGCCCTGCCAGCCGATTTTCCCGCGGCGATCCTGGTGGTGCAGCATATCGCCCACGGCTTCAGCGCCGGCATGGTTGAATGGCTGACGCGCAGCATCTCGCTGCAGGTTGCGCTGGCCGCGGAGGGGATGGCGCTCTGCCCGGGGCAGGTGCTGGTGGCACCTGATCGCTACGACCTGCTGGTCCAACCTGACGGCACCGTGCATCTGAGTGGCCTGCCGCTGCTCATCCAGCGGCCGGCGATCGACATTGTGATGCAGTCGGTGGCGGCGGTGTATGGCGAGCGGTCGCTGGGCGTCCTGCTCACCGGGATGGGGCGCGATGGCGCGATCGGCATGCAGGCGATCCGCCGGGCGGGTGGCTATGCCATCGCCCAGGACGAGGCGACGAGTGCGATTTTCGGGATGCCACGGGCCGCGATCGAGCTCGGTGCCGTGGACGCCGTGCTGCCGCCGCAGCGCATCGCCGAGGCCCTGTGCAGACGGCTGGCGCCGGCCCATCGCCCGTGAGCAGCGATGCACAGCAGTGCATCGCGCCACGTCCCGGCTTGCGCGCAGCGCTGCGGGATGCGCTACCAGCCCATCGCGGGTCAGCGCCCGCACCACCGGCACATGTCCGCCACACGGCACGAGAGGCTCAATTGCTGATGACGACCACTGTGACAAGCAGAGACATCCTGGCCCCCCAGCAGATCGCCGCCCTGCGCGACCTGGTGGCTGACTATTGCGGAGTCTACCTCGATGATACGCGAGCGGCCGCGCTCGAGGCGGCGATCCGTCGCCGGGCGGGGCTGCTCGGCCAGCCGCCACAGCGTTATGTCACCGAGTTGCGCGTGCGCCAGCCGCCGGAGGAGCTCCAGCGACTGAGCGAGTTGCTGCTCAACCACGAGACCCAGTTCTTCCGCAACCGGCCGCATATGCATGCGTTGCAGGCCGCGATCCTGCCTGAACTGCACCGGCGCCTGCCGCCCGGCCAGCCGTTGCGCATCTGGAGTGCCGGATGCAGTACCGGCGAGGAGCCCTACTCGATCGCGATCAGCGCGCTGGAGGCCCTGGGCGACCCCCTGCCGCGCCCGGTGGAGATCTGGGCCACCGACCTGAGCGAGGCAGCGCTGGCCAGAGCCCGTGCCGGCGTCTACCGCGGGCGCACGCTGAGCAACCTCTCGCCCCAGCAGCAGACGCGCTTTTTCGAGCGCGCCGGCGATGCGCTCAGCGTGCGCCCGGCGGTGCGCCAGCTGGTTCGCTTCGAGCAGTTCAACCTGCTCGACCCATTTCCGCCGCAGGCCCAGGCTATGCACGTGGTCTTCTGCCAGAATGTGACCATCTACTTCCAGGTGCGCACCTGCCGCGCGCTGATGGAGCAATTCTACCGGACGATGGACGAAGGGGGCGCGCTCTTCCTGGGCTTTTCCGAGATCCTGTGGAATATCTTCGACCGGTTCCGCTGGCGCGAGGTGGCCGGGGCGTATCTCTACATCAAGGAGTCCGAGGCGCGCCGCAGCCTGCCGGGCAGCACCGTCGCGCCGAGCCGCCCGCCCACAACACCGCTGCGGCCGCCGCGGCGCCCCGAGCCGGCGCCAACCCCGCCGGTGAGCGCGGAACTCGTGGCCCGGGGGCGCGCCCTGCTTGACGCCGGGCAAAGCGAGACGGCCCTCGAGCTGTTCTACGCCTCGCCACCGACCGGGGCGCAGGCCCCCCAGGTCCTGGCGCTGGCCGCCCGGGCGCATGCCGATCGCGGCGATCTCGACCTGGCGGCGGCTGAGGCCCGGCGGGCGCTTGAGCTCAATCCGCGTACGACGGAGGCGCACCTGCTGATCGGCTTGATCTACGCCCAGCAGGGACAGTACAGCGCCGCCATCAGCCAGCTCGAGCGCGCACGCGAACTGGACAGCAGCTCGCCGGTGATCGCCTTCCACCTCGCCGAGTGCTACCGCCAGGCGGGACGCACCGAACGGGCCTTACACGAATACCGCAGCACGATCAGGAAACTGGCGCAATTACCGCCGGACCACCTGATCGACGGCGTGGCGTCGGGCTGGCTGAGCGAGACCTGCCGGCGCTACGAGGCGCTGTTGAGTGGACAATAGCCAGCGGCCTGCGCCCCGTCGCCCGCGGGTAGCCGGGCGCCACCTCACCGATAGTGGACAGACACGAGCCGTGATACCGTACACGCGTAAGCTCACCAGTAGTCGCCCGATCAACCGTCGTGCACTGACCCTCCTCGGGCACGGCGGCGTGGCGCCGCAGCAGCGCAAACGGAGCATTGCCCCGGCACGCCAGGCGCCACCCGCCACGCCGGGCCTGAGCGCCGAGCAGCAGCGCCGCGCCGCCGAGCTCGAGCAGGAGTTGCAGCTCGCCCGTGACTTGCAGCAGGGGCTGTTGCTTGAGGCCGCCCCACGCCTGCCGGGCTGGGAACTGGCCGCCGTCTCGCTGCCGGCCCGTGATCTCGGCGGCGACCTGTATGACTTTTTGCAGCTGGACGGGCAGACCCAGGGGATCATGATTGGCGACGTCAGCGGCAAGGGCCTGGCGGCGGCCCTCCGCATGGCGGTGGCGCGCACCGTCTTTCGCCACGAGGCGCGGCGCGGCGGCCCGCCAGCCGAGACGCTGGCCGCGGTCAACCGGGGCGTGCTGAGCGAGATCCCCCAGGGCATGGTGACAATGCTCTATGCCCGCCTCGATACGGTGCGGGGGCGCCTGCAACTGGCCAACGCGGGCCACACCTTTCCGCTGATCGTTAACGGGAAGGTGGGCGAACTGGAACTCTCAGGGCTGCCGCTGGGGGTGGATGCCGACAGCGATTACGGGGAGAGTTTCGCCGAGTTGGGGCCAGGCGACACGGTCGTGCTCTACTCCGACGGCGTGCTGGAGGCCGAGAACGCAGACGGGGCGATCTTCAGTTTCGAGCGCCTGCAGGCGCTGGTCGAGACACACAGCCTGCTCAAGCCGCGGGCCATGGTCGCGCTGCTACTGCACGAACTGCGGGCCTGGAGTGGCGGCACGCAGACCGACGACGTCACGATCGTGGTGCTCCGGCGCCGGCTCAGCCGGCTCAGCGCCGAACTGCAGAGCATCGCCGTCGACGTGCTGGGCGGCGAGCGGGCCAACCCCTTCTGGGCCGAGGCGCTCGCGCTGGTGGGTGCAGCGCGCCAGGAGGACGCCGGCGCGTGGATCGCCGCGCTGCCGGAGGTGCTCAAACTGGCGCAGGAGCGCTACGGACGGGGCCTGGCACGGGAATTGCAGCAGCAACTGCGCATCGCGATCGAGGATTACCGCGACGACCGGGCCATAGCGACCGACGAGCGCGACCAGACGATGGAAGAAACAACAACTCGTCGTTGAGCGAAAAGGTATGCTCGCGGTGGCTACGGCGTGGTATAGTGGAGAAACTGGTGGCTGCGAAGCGCCGGTAGGCAGCAGGTGAGATGGAGCAGGCAATGTCAGCGAACGATCAGCTGCAGTTCATGCCGCTCGACCTCGACACCTTCAGCGGGAGCGAGCGGTTCATGACCGGCACGCGGCTCGGCGCAGCCTTCAGCCAGGGCATGCGCTCCTACCTGCGCGCGGCCTACAGTGAAGCGATCGAGCACTTTCAGGCTGCGCTGATCGCCGCCTATGTCGACGGCGAGGAGCAGGCCCAGATCTACGAGCGAGAGCGAGCGATCATCTACCTGTACATCGGCAACGCCCTGGCCTTCCAGGACGACTGGGAGGACGCGCTGCGCGAGTACCTCGAGGCCGTACAGACCGATCCGCAACTGGCCGAGGCCCACTACAACCTCGGGGTGGCCTTTGCCGCCCTGAGCCAGACCGATCGGGCGATCGCCGCATTCAAAGAGACGCTGGAGCACAACCCGAGCCTGTACGAGGCGCACTTCGCGCTCGGTCGCTGCTACCAGCGGCTCGACGATGCCGGGCGGGCCTACATTCACTACAACAGCGCCTGTAACGCGCGCCCGCAGGCCGCCGAGCCACGCTACTACATGGGGCTGATGCACCAGAGCCACGGCGCCCACGAACTGGCCCAGCGCTGCTTCGCCGAGGCGCTGCGCGTCGAGCCCACCTTCGTCTCACCCGACCCTGAGCCGGGCGACCAGCCGCTGATCACGCGGAGCGAGGAGGAGGTCGCCCAATGGTACTACCGGCTCAGCCACGCGCTGAAGCAGCAGTGTTACGAGGAGGAGGCCGAGCGGATCTACCGGGCCCTGCTACAGTGGCGGCCCCAGGAGTACCAGGCCCACTACCTGCTCGGCAATCTGCTGGCCCGTCAACGGCGATGGGAGGAGGCGCTGGCCGAGTATGCGCACGTGCCGGTGCAGCACGGCGCCTACGTAGAGGCGCGGCTGCGAATGAGCGCCGTGCTGCGGCTCCAGCAGCAGCCGCGGCAGGCCTATGAACTGCTCTTTGCATGCGCACGGCTCTACCCTGATCACGGGCGGCTCTTTCTGAGTATGGGCAAACTGTTGTACGACCTCAACCTCCCGCACCAGGCGTTGCGCGCCTTCGAGCGAGCCGTACAGCTGCTGCCCAATGACCCGCAGGCCTACTACCTGCTCGGCTTCACCTCCATGGTCCACGGCGATGAGAACCGGGCCCTGGGGGCCTGGCGCAGGGCCGTGGAGCTCGCGCCCGACGCGCACTCGCTCCGCTACGACCTGGGCTACCTGTACGTGCGACTTGGGCACTACAACCGTGCCGCTGCCGAGTTCGAGCACCTGCTCAAGAACTGGCCCGACGATCTGGAAGCCAGCTATATGCTCGGGCTCTGCTACAAGGAGTTGCTCGAGCCAGTGCGGGCCATCCCCCTGTTCGAGAAGGTCCTGCGACGCAATCCTCGCCATACCCAGGCGCTCTACTACCTCGGCGCCTGCTACCTGCAGATCGGGAATACCCCGCTCGGCAAAGCCTACCTCCGCCGCTACGATCACCTGGCCCGGCAACTCCCGGTCGTCGCCCCACGCGCGGCCAAAGGCGCCCGCCGCACTGGCATCACCGCCGCTCGCTCCTGAGCCACGACTCACGGCTCGTCGCCGGAGGTACGTATGCAGCGTTGGGGTAGACACACAAGCCCTGGCGCGGGCGTGCCGCCCTCATCAGTGTTCGAGGGCAAGCTGCCCGCGCTCCCAGGAGCAGTGTGAACACGTACGCCGGCCCGTTACGGTACGGTGACGGGATCTGCGTACAATGCCCGTGGACGGCCGTCCGTACAACGTGGAAGAGGTTCGTATGGAGCGCGTCGAGCTCAATATCCCCTCGAACCCGGTCTTTGAGCGCGTGGTGCGCGCGAGCGCGGCCGAAGTGGGGAACGCCATCGGCTTCTCAGAAGCACGGGTAGAGGATCTCAAGCTGGCGATCAGCGAGGCAGTCAATAATGCCATCGACCATGGCAATCGCCGCGAGGCGGGCAAACTGGTCGCGGTGGTCTTCGAGATCGACGGCGAGAAGCTCGAGATCCGCATCAGCGACCAGGGCGAGGGCATCGAGCGACTGGACACCTCGCGGCGCGTGGTTGACGAGCAGAGCCTCGAAAGCGGGCAGTTGCGCGGGTTTGGGATGTACCTGATTAGCGAGCTTGTTGATGACCTGGAGGTGAGCTCCTCGCACCGCGGGACGATGCTCACCCTGCGGCTCTATCGGAGGGAGGAGCCATGAGCGAGATCATCCTGCGCGAAGAGTTCGGCGACGTCGCCGTTTTGCACATCGCCAGTACCAGCGTCGACGCCATCTCTGCCGCGGCAATTGCCACGGAGTGCCAGGAGATGCGCCCCATCACCGTGCTCGATTTCAGTGAGGTCTCGTTCATCAACTCGGCTGGCATCTCGGCGCTGCTCAAGTTCGTCGTCTCGGCGCGCAAGTCTGGCTACAAGCTGTTTGCGATGAATGTGAGCCCGCACCACCAGAAGATCTTCAAGATGGTCGAGATGTCACGCTTTATGCCGCTGATCGAAGCGCACGACCTGGCTGCCTATCGCCCGTGTTGAGCCAGCAGGCCTACCGGCCCGCTTCCGGATTATGGTATAGTACAGCAGTACTAACGTCCGTGCGCACACGTCCGGCGTGGGTATGCGATAAACCGTCGCAACCACGTTTGTGCCAGTGAGCGTTCACAGAAGCGAGGCCAGCGTGTCCCCAACGGTGATGATCGTAGAGGACGATCCTGCAACCCGGCGACTCTACCGCTTTCTGCTTGCCAACAGCGGCTATGCCGTCGTGGAGGCCGAGGATGGTGTTGCCGCGCTTGAGCAACTCCAGACAATGGCCGTCGATGTCATCATCACCGACATGAATATGCCGCGCATGGGTGGTCTCGACCTGGTGCGCACCCTGCGCGAGAGCAACTCTGAGGTCTATGTGATCATGGTGACGGCGTTCGGCACACCCGACACGGAGAAACACGCCTTCCGCGCGGGGGTGAACGAGTACCTCACCAAGCCCTTCGAGTTCGAGGAGCTTGAGCGGCGCGTACAGGGCTACTTCAGCCGCCGCTCGAGCGCATAGCCCCCAGCCAGCGGCTGACCTTCCGGCGATAGACACCCGGCAGCCCGCCTGTCCCAGACACAAGTACGGCTGTGCAGAAGTCCGCGATGGGTGGGATCGCGAGGACACGAGGACGCGATGGCATCGCGTCCTTACGTTTCGGGTCAGCGCCCACAGCGATCCGCAGACCTGTACGTCTTCACATTTCTCCCGGGAGCGCGGGCATCTTGCCCGCGGAGACGCGATGAGGGCGGGCCGCCCTCGCTCCCAGGCGCGTGTATGACCCCAGGTGTGAACAGTTACGCAGACTTCCGCCACGCTGTGCTAGGATGAGCGCTGCGCGACCAGCAGCTGCGGTGGTCGGGCCGGCGCAGCATGCCGCCGGCCCGACCCGCGTCGTGCGTGCCTGGCGCCGCGCGGATCGTGTCTAGCGTGAGGGTTCTATGCCATCTACCAGTCTGGAGGGGATTCAGTTCGTGGCGGGCGCCGGCGGCGAGCGCAGCACCACCCGGGCCAACAAGGCGATCTGTAGCGCGGCGCTGGCCCCGCTGGATCCGCGGGCGGCCCAGGCGGTGCGCGATGAGGCCAACTGGCGCAAGCAATACCCAAAGCACCTGCGCGCGCTGACCGAGGCCGGGATCGCGCGCCCCGAGCACGCGCTCACCCTGGCGGCGGCGGGGCTCGCCGCAACCTGGGAGCAGTTCGAGTTCTTCCGCGACGGCGTCGCCCAGCCGTTTGCCGAGGCGCTGCGCCACCCGCTGCCCGCTGCCTTCTCCAGCGTCGAGCTCCAGGGCCAGGGGCCGCAGACGATAGAGCCCTGGTCACTCCCCTACCGCGGCAGACAGTTGCAGGGCGACGAACTGCGGGCGCAGATCGCCCGCTGGGAGCAGGCCGACATCATCGAGCCCAGCCACGCCCGCGCCCTGCACCGGCTGATCGCGCACCCCGAGTGGTTCGACCTCGCTGACCGTACACTGGTGCTACTCGGCGCGGGGTCGGAGGCCGGCCCGCTGGCCGCACTTGCGCGCTGGCGTGCCAACATCGTCGCGGTGGATCTGCCCGACCCGGCGCGCTGGGAGCGTATCGCCGGCCTGGTTTCCCGCGGAAACGCCCGCCTGATCGCGCCCGTCCGGCAGCCGGTGGCCCCCGGCACCCCGGTTGCCCAATGGGCGGGCCTGGCCGGCGCCAACCTGCTGACGCAGACCCCGGAGATCGCCGCCTGGCTGCTGACCCTCGACCGCGCGCTGGATATCGCCGCCCTCGCCTACCTCGACGGTGAGCAGCACCTGCGCGTTTCACTGGCCATGGACGGCATCATCGCGACGGTCAGCGCGGCCAGGCCAGACACCACCCTGATGTACATGGCCACCCCCGCCGACGTCTTTGCAGTGCCCGAGGAGACCGCGCGAGCCGCGATGCGGCACATGGCCGAACTGGGCGCGCCCAGACGCGTCGCGGCCGCACTGGTCGGCGCGCTCAGTGGCGGGCAGGTGCTCCAACCCCACATCACCAGCCTGATCGCTGGCGGCAACGGGAAGCACTACGGCATCGTTGACTGCATCATCACCCAGCAGGGGCCGAACTACGCCCTGGCGAAACGGCTGCAGCAGTGGCGCGCGCTCACCGCCCGCGCCAGCGGCCAGCGGGTGGCGATCAATGTAACACCCTCGACCATGACCCGCTCGGTGATCAAGAACCCTGCGCTCAAGGCCGGCTACGATGGCGCCAGCCTGTTTGGCATTGAGGTCTTCGAACCCGAGACGACCAGTGCGCTCATGGCTGCGCTCTGGGTCCACGACCTGCGCTGCAGCGACTGTGCCGCCGATCCCGCCTACCCGCTGGCCAGCCCGCTCGAATTGCTGATGGAGGGCGCCAACCACGGTGGGCTCTGGCGCTCGGGCTTTCTGCCGCGCTCTGCGCTGCCGCTCGCCGCGCTGGTGGGCTATATGAGGAAGCCGCGTGGGCGGTAGACTCAGCTGCAGCGGAGACGACGTAGTCAGGAGGAGTTCATGGACAAGATCGAGCTCTTGCAGGCCACGATCGCGCGCCGGCCTACCCCACACATGCCGATCGCCCTCTGGCGCCACTGGCCGATCGAAGACCAGTCCGCCGAGGCGCTGGCCGGCGCCACCCTCGCGTTCCAGCGCGAATTCGACTTCGACTTCATCAAGGTGACGCCCTCGCAGACCTTTGTCGCCGAGGACCTGGGGCTCAGCGGGGTCTACGACGGCAACCCGGAGGGCGACCTGGTCAAGGGGCCGCCGCCGATCCGCTCGCTGGAGCAGTGGGAGGCGCTGCAGCCGCTGTCGCCGACCACGGGCGCGCTGGCCCGCCAGTTGCGCTGCCTGGACCTGATCGCGGCCGGCGCCGGCGCGACGCCCTTCATCCAGACGATCTTCAACCCGCTGACGGTGGCTCGCTGTCTGGCCGGCCCGCAGGCCACGATCTGGCGGCGCCGCCACCCCGAGGTCTTCCAGCGCGGTTTTGCGACGATCATCGAGACCTGGAGCAACTTCGTCGCCGCGGTGATGCGCACCGGCGCCGCCGGGATCTTCTTCTCGACCGCCGACGCCAGCTACCAGCTGATGGCCGAGGAGGAGTACCGCCGCTGGGGGCGCCCCAGCGACCTGGCGGTGGTTGAGCCCAGCCAGGCGGGCTGGCTGAATGTGCTCCACGTGCACGGCGAGGAGTTGATGTTCGACCTGGTCGCCGACTACCCCTTCCAGGTGCTGAACTGGCACGACCGCAAGGCCGGCCCGTCGTTGCGCGAGGGCGCCCAACGCTTCGCCGGCGCCGTGGCCGGCGGTCTGGCCCAGTGGGACACCCTGCTCAGCGGCACGCCCGAACAGGTGACCCGCGAGGTGCACGATGCCATCGCGCAGACTGAGGGCCGTGGCGCGATCATCGCCGCCGGCTGCGTCACCCCCATTCCGGTGCCTGCAACCAATATGCGCGCCGCGATCGCCGCCGCGCGCGCGCCACGCTGAGCCGCGCCACCAGCGCGCGCACGAGGAGCGCCAGCGCAGCATTCGTGCCCGCCCCGGCCGTGCCGCTTGTTGCACGGCCGGGTCGTCATCCATCCGATCACAGTGCCGGAAACTCGCGCAGCCGCTGCTGCGGATCAATGCAGACGATGTCGACGTCCGCCTCGACCAGCACCTCGCCGCGGCACTCGATACGCTGCGTAAAACGGCCACGGTAGGCCGAGGTACGCTGAAAGCGCGAGACAACCTCGATCTCGTCGCCGAGGCCGGCCGAGCGTTTGAATTTCATCTGCAACTCGTAGACCACGAAGTAGTACCCATCCTGGTTCCAGAGCTGGATCGGTCGTCCCCGCGCGCCGACGTACTCGGTGCGCCCGCGCTCCAGGTATTTCAGATAGTTCGCGTAATAGACGACGCCGAGGCTGTCCGTATCCTCGTAGTAGATCTTGTAACCCACCCGGTGCTCCATCAGCCGCTCCTCTAGCGTGCTGCATCTTCGCGCAGCGGCCTACCACCCGCGGCATCATACGGGCACAGGCGCAGCCCGTCAATTGCCGGCGGCGCCGATCGTGTCCAGCATTGGGCTCCCCACGCAAGCCATGGCGGGTTGCGCTTCCTCTATGCACGTCACGTCACGCCTGTGCTATACTACCCCCATCCTCTCACGCTAGAAATGCGCAGGTGACGGACCAGTCAGGCTTTTCCCCGTGATGGTAGGCTCGAACCCCTCTCAACTCGGTTAAGACCCAACAGTTGCAAAGCGTTGCAAGGAGGCACCAATGGCACTTGGCGGTTATGCCAACCGGGTCGCGCATGTGGACCTGACCAGCGGCTCGATCGAGTACCGGCCGATCCCTGAGGACTGGGCACGCAAGTATGTCGGCG
>JACAEO010000276.1 GCA_013388805.1 Chloroflexota bacterium | reverse complement strand
GCTGGAGCTGGTTGTCACCCCGAGCGTAGCGAGGGGTCTTCCAGCCACGAGGAGGGAAGATTCCTCGCTGCGCTCGGAATGACAAGGGCTCTGGCATACGAACTACAACTGTAGGAATAAGCTGCCGCTGTTTTCATCGCGGCGTTGTGCGGCGCAGCCGCATGGACGGCTGATAGGAGATAACATCCATGGCGAACGAGGAAGCTCGATGCAATTACTTGGTATTCATCATCTGACTGCGATCTCAGCACAGATCCGCGAAAACTACCGCTTTTACACCCGGACGCTTGGCATGCGGCTGGTGAAGCGCAGTGTCAACCAGGACGATGTGAGCGCCTATCACCTGTTCTATGCCGATGCGAAGGGGACACCGGGCACTGATCTCACCTTCTTCGACTGGCCGGTGCCCCGCGAGCGGCGGGGTACGCGCTCGATCACCCGCACCTGTTTGCGTGTCGCGGGGGGCGAGGCGCTGGCCTGGTGGGCCGAACATCTGCGTGAGCACGGGGTTACCCCCGGGCCAATCGAGGAGCGCGATGGCCGCCTGAGCCTCGATTTCGAGGACCCCGAGGGTCAGCGTCTGACCCTGGTGGACGACGACGGGGCCGGGGAGGCTTTCCTATGGGAGCGCAGCCCCGTCCCGACAGCGTACCAGATCCGCGGTCTCGGGCCAATCGTGATCAGCGTGCCCAGCCTGCGCGAGAGCGACCCGGTGCTGCAGCAGGTGCTGAACATGCGCCCGGTGCGCCAGTACCCCTATGCCGAGCAGCCGCGCCACACCGTCCACGTCTACGCCATGGGGCCAGGTGGCGTCCACGCCGAGCTGCACGTCGTCGAGCAGCCTGGTCGCCCGCCGGCCCACCCCGGTGCGGGCGGCGTGCATCACGTGGCCTTCCGCGTCCCCGACGACGCGTACGACGCATGGGCCGAGCGTCTGAAGCGGCTCCGCGTGCCGAACAGCGGCAAGGTGGACCGGTACTGGTTCCGCAGCCTCTACTTCCGCGAGCCGAACGGGGTGTTATTTGAACTGGCCACCGACGGGCCAGGCTTTACAGTGGACGAGGACGAGGCAACCCTGGGTGAGCAGGTGGTCCTGGCGCCGTTCCTTGAGCCGCACCGGGAGCGCATCCTGGCCGGGCTCACGCCGATCGACTGACCGGCGCTGCGCCGACGCTTACAACGAGACTTCAGCGTTTGTCGCGCGCGGAAGCCCTATGTGCTGTCACCCTGAGCGGAGCCAGGTGCAAACGGCTGTTCACACAACACAACAAGGTTGTGCGGAAGCCCTATGTGCTGTCACCCTGAGGGGAGCCGCAGGCGGAGCGAAGGGTCTCGGCAGCGCATCTGGGCCGCAATTCCGAGCGCAGCGAAGAATGGCCAAGCTCGTTGTCCTACTCATCCTCCTTGCGCTCACGCGAGCGGAAGACGATCACGATCGGCGTGCCCTCGAAGCCGTAGCGCTCGCGCAGGCGGTTCTCCAGGTAGCGCGCATATGACCAGTGGACCAGCGAGCCGTCGTTGGCGAAGAAGAGAAAGACCGGTGGCTCGATCTGCGGCTGCACCGCGTAGTAGAGCCGTAGATGGGCGCCTTTCTTCACCGCCATGGGCGGCTGGTCGCGTACCGCCTCGCGCAGGAAGGTGTTCAGTTCGCTGGTCGGCACGCGCTTCTGCCGGTTGTGCCAGATCTCGCGGGCGATCTCGAGGACGCGGCCGGCCCGCTGGCCCGTCAGGGCCGAGATGAACACGATCGGCGCGAAATCGACAAACTTGAAGGCCTCGCGCACCTCGCGTTCAAAGGCATAGTAGGTGTGGTTGTCCTTCGCGATCGCGTCCCACTTGTTGACGACCAGCGCGATGCCCTTCCTGGCCTCCAGCACCATGCCGGCGATGTGCGTATCCTGCGCGGTCACCCCCTCGGTCGCATCGATCAGCACCAGGGCCACGTCGCAGCGTTCGATGGCGCGCAGGGTACGCAGCACCGAGTACTTCTCGATGCCCGGCTCGATGCGCCCGGCACGCCGGATGCCGGCCGTATCGATCAGCGTCACCCGCTCGCCGTGCACGGTGATCGTGGTGTCGATGCTGTCGCGCGTGGTGCCAGGCACGGTGGAGACAACGCTGCGTTCCTCGCCGAGCAGCCTGTTCAGCAGGCTGGACTTGCCGACGTTCGGGCGCCCGACGATCGCAATCCGCAGGTGTTGTTCCTCCTCGCCATCCTCCTGGTGCACTGGCAGGGTGGCGACCACCCGGTCGAGCACGTCGCCGGTGCCGAGGCTATGGAAGGCGCTCATCGGGATGGGATCGCCCAGGTTGAGCGCGTAGAACTCGACGGCGTCAAGCGAGCGCTCGACGCTATCGCACTTGTTCACGGCCAGGGTCACGCGCGACGCGATCGGGCGCAGGATCTCGGCAACCTCGGCATCGGCGGCGGTGAGACCCTCACGTCCATCGACCATGAAGATGACCGCGTCGGCCTCCTCGATGGCGTGACGGGCCTGCTCACGGGTGCGGCGCTGCAATTCGCTCTCGGGGAGGGTGGGATCATCTGCGCCGAAGAGCAGGCCAGCCGTGTCGACCACAGTGAATTCGCGCCCGTTCCAGAAACTCTCGCCGTAGAGCCGGTCACGCGTGGTGCCGGGGAGGTCCTCGACGATCGCCCGGCGCTCGCCAATCAGGCGGTTAAAAAAGGTTGACTTGCCGACGTTAGGCCGGCCAACAATTGCAACGATCGGCCGTGGCATAGCCTGGTGTCCCTTCGGGGCGCATTCCGCGCGCCCCAGCAGGGGCATTATACCATTTCGGGGTAGGCCCCGCCCCCTCTCAGGTGGAGGGTTTTTGGCGGATAGCGTCCTGATGCGCTGCTTGCCCTCACCCCCCTCCCCCCCTCTCCCCAGGCTGGGAGAGGGGGGGTATG
>JACAEO010000363.1 GCA_013388805.1 Chloroflexota bacterium | reverse complement strand
CCTCGACAGTAAGCTCGACCTCGCCATGGACGCCCTGCGCTGTCCCCCCGGCGACACACCGGTGAGCGTGCTCTCCGGCGGCGAGCGGCGGCGTGTCGCCCTCTGCCGGCTGCTACTCCCGGCCCCCGCCATCCTCCTGCTCGATGAGCCGACCAACCACCTCGACGCCGAGTCGGTGGCCTGGCTCGAACGCCACCTGCAGGAGTACAAGGGCACGGTCATCGCCGTGACCCACGACCGCCACTTTCTCAACAATGTGGCCGGGTGGATCCTGGAGCTTGAGCGCGGGCAGGGCATCCCCTGGCGCGGCAACTATGCCAGCTGGCTCGAACAGAAGCGCCAGAAGCTCGCCGCCGATGAGAAGGCCGAAAGCCAGCGCCAGAAGGCCCTCCAGCGCGAGCTCGACTGGATCAACATGGCCCCGAAGGGCCGCCACGCCAGATCGAAGGCCCGCATCAGCGCCTACGAGCAACTGCTCAATGCGAGCCAGGAGCAGAAGGACCGCGAGCTCGAGATCTTCATCCCCCCTGGTCCGCGCCTCGGCGATGTGGTGGTCCGCGCCGAGGGTGTCAGCAAAGCCTACGGCGATAAGCTGCTCTACGAGAGCCTGAGCTTCGACCTGCCCCCCGGCGGGATCGTCGGCATCGTTGGCCCCAACGGCGCCGGCAAGACCACGCTGTTCCGCATGATCGTCGGCCAGGAGCAACCCGACAGTGGCACGCTCACCGTGGGCGCCACCGTCCGCCTTGGTTATGTCGACCAGAGCCGAGATGCGCTCGACCCGCAGAAGACGGTCTGGGAGGAGATTGCGGAGGGCAACGAGATCATCGTGCTCGGCAACCGCCAGCTCAACTCACGGGCCTACTGCGCGCGCTTCAACTTCAGCGGCGCCGATCAGCAGAAGCCCGTCGGCGCACTCTCCGGCGGCGAGCGCAACCGCGTCCATCTGGCGAAGGTGCTCAAGTCGGGCGCCAACGTGCTACTGCTCGACGAACCCACCAACGACCTCGACGTGCACACCCTGCGCGCCCTCGAGGAGGGCCTCGAGAGCTTCGCCGGCTGCGCAGTGATCATCTCCCACGACCGCTGGTTCCTCGACCGGGTGGCCACCCACATCCTGGCCTTCGAGAACGATAGCCAGGTGGTCTGGTTCCCCGGAACGTACTCCGAGTACGAGGCCGACTACCATAAGCGCAAGGGCTCCGCCGCCGACCAGCCCCACCGCACCGTCTACAAGCGACTGGTGCGCTAAGGCACGAGCTCGGCACCCAGCCGGCTGAGCTGGACGCGGCGCGCCGGCGGCTGGTCGGGGTGCTCCTCGAAGCGGCTGCGCTCGAAGTACTGCACCGTCAAACTGCGCCCGCCTTCCACTGGCTCGACCAGCGGCTCGCTAAGCGGGTAGCCAAAGGTCGCCAGCCCGCCGTTGCGCTCCCAGAAGGCCCGGAAGGGCGGGCAGAGGCTGTGCTGCGTCTCGGGGAAGTAGCGGCACCCCGGCGCGGCCCCGCCCACAGTGGGCAAGGCCCGCCAGTCTACCCCACGGCGCGCCAGGTACTCCACCCCGAGCAGCCCGCTCAGCACATCATCAGGCGGCGGGTTCTCGGGATGGTACTCGAGGCGGTTGCGCTCGAACCACTGCACCCGGCGATTGCGCCCGTCGTCGCCCTGCTCGACCCGCTCCGGCGTCAACGGCAGACCAAACACCGTCAGGCCACCGCCCCGCTCCCAGGCCGCCAGGAACGCGCCGCTCACCGTCTGCCCCGTCTCGGCGAAGCTGCGTGAGCGCCCTGGCACTGCCTGGCGCAGATACAGCGGGCGCTCGCCTACGCTGATGCTCGCCGCGCCACCCGTGAGCGCCTGCTCGGCCCCATCACGCTGGACCAGGGCCGCACTGCGCCCCGGCGCCAGCGGCAGATCGACGCTGCGCCGCCCGCCGAGGCTCCAGAGCACATCGACGGTGCCGCCATCAGGCTGGACGAAGCGATGGTGGGCCAGCCGCCCGGGGCGATGGGCCGGCCCGGTGCCCTGGTAGCGCGCAAACTGCAACTGGGCAACCATCGTGCCATAGGCCAGGTAGGCCGGCCTGGGGTTGAGCGCATCATCGATGATCGCCGCGGGGCCCCAGGGCTGCTGCGCGCCGCCGAACTTGTCCTCGAGCTGGAAGTAGCTGACGTGGGGGATGCCTGCCGCCGCCGCCAGGACGAAGGTGCGCACCATGTAGTCGGCCTGCTGGTCGGGGCTCTTGGCAAACTGGGGCGCGCAGGCGTCGCCACAGGTGCTCCAGCCCACCTCGGTCACCCACACCGGCTTACCGCCGCGCGCCGCCCAGCGCTTCGCCAGTTCGATCCGCCCGGGGATCGTTACATCGAAGCGCTCACGCGGGTTGATCAGGCCTGGCTCGTCAGGCGCGTGGTCGATCAGCCAGGGGTGGATCGAGAGCACATCGAAGCTGTCCCAGCCCGCCAGTTCGATCACCCGGTCCATAAAGGCGTTCTGGCCGACCGCATCGAAGACATAGACCCCGCCGTTCAGCACGATTGCGCTCGGGTCGGCCTGCTTCACTGCCGCGTAGGCCTTGCGCAGCATCACGGCATAGGCCGCCGGGTCGGCCTGCGGCAGCCAGGTGCCGTCCATATCCGGCTCGTTCCAGATCTCCCAGGCAGCCACCCGTGGCGAGCCGGGCGCATCGTTGTCGCCGTCGCCGTCGTAGCGCTCCACCACCCGACCAACCCAGCCGGCATAGGCGTCCATATCGGTTGGCGCGCACCAGTACTCGGGCTGATTGGTCGCTCTGGCGTGGGCCACGCAGCGCGGGTCACGGTACTGCTCAGGCGTGGTCAGCAGCATGCCGATGATGCCGATGCCCGCGTCGGCGAGCATACCGATGCGCCGGTCGTAGAAGAGGTTCGCGGCCTCGCGGCCCCAGCAGGCCCAGCAGAGCTCCTCGCGTGTCCAGCCGGCGCCGATGCGGGTGGCCATGGCCGTGAGCGCGGCCGCCTCGGCGTCGCTGCGCTCGCGGCCGGTGATGTACATGTTCAGGCCAAAGAGCGTGGGCGGCCCCGCCGGCTGTCGCGTGGCGGCGCGCGCCGGCGGCGCACCAGGAGGCAGCACGGCGACCAGCGCCAGCATCAGCACGAGCATCCCAACAGTCGCGCGACGAAACATTGTTCCACCTATCGGCGTACGGCACGGCCGCAGCGTGCTGTACCCCCACTGCTTGCTCCGGGGGTACAGGGTACCACAATCTCACGGTGGCACCTCCTCACCGCTTGACCGGTCGCCCATCCCGGGGTACTCTATACGACATGAGCACCAGCAAACGCATTATTCTCACCGGCGCCACCGGGCTGATCGGGACCAGGCTCTTCGCTGCCCTGCGCGAGCGCGGCTACGAGGTGGTCATCTTCTCGCGCAACCCGTCCCGGGCCCGCGCTGCCCTACCCGGCGCCGCCGAGTACGTCACCTGGTCACCCGCCGAGAGCGGGCCATGGGCCTCCGCCATCGATGGCGCCCACGCGATCATCCATATGGCCGGCGCCCCGATCACCCAGGGCCTGATCGGCGTCCGCTGGACGCCGGAGTACAAGCGCGAGATCCGGGACAGCCGCGTCATCGGCACCCGCGGCATCGTCAATGCCATTGCTGCGGCAACGCACCGCCCCGCCGTGCTGGTGAGCGCCTCTGCGATCGGCTACTACGGCTATAGCGACGACACGCCGCTCGATGAGAGTTCGCCCCCCGGGCGCGATTTCGTCGCCGAGGTCTGCGTCGCCTGGGAGCGCGAGGCCGTCCGCGCCGAGGAGTATGGTGTGCGCACGGCGCTCATTCGTACCGGCATCGTGCTCGACACCGAGGGCGGCGCCCTGGCTCAACTCTTGCTGCCCTTCCGCCTGCGCACGGGCGGCCCGATCATGCCCGGCAGCCAGTACTACTCCTGGATCCACCCCGACGACGAGATCGCCATCCTGCTCATGGCGCTCGAAGACGAGCGCGTTCGTGGCCCGATCAACGCCACCGCGCCCACCCCTGAGACCAACCGCGACTTCTGCACCATCCTCGGCCAGGTGGTTGGCTCACCCTCCTGGCTGGCCGTCCCCGAGATCGCCCTGCGCATCGCCCTCGGCGAAATGGCCGACCTGGTGACCAAAGGTCAGCGTGTGTTGCCGAAGCGCCTCCAGGAGCTCGGTTACACCTTCCGCTATCCCACCCTGAAGCCAGCCCTGGAGGATCTGCTCACCTGAGACGGTCGCACAACGCTCATCTTCCTCTTACTTGCCCTTAAGTCTGCCTTCAGCCATTGGCGGCATACTGGAGCTGGAACGATCGGGGCCACTGGCGCCCCACAGCTACAGGTGCAAGCAATGGAACGAAAAAGCAATCCGCTCCTTTTGATCGCCATCCTGCTCTTTGGCCTGGTGATCGGTATCGCTGGGGGCGCCATCGCCGGTGGCGCAGCCGCCCTCTTCGTCACCAACCGTCAGGCCGTGCGTGAAGTAGCCGTCACGACGGCGCCCGTGCGCGTGCAGACCGAGCTCCAGCCCGCCCAGCCCGCCCAGTCCACCCCGGCCGCACCGGCCACCCAGAGTGCCGCCGGCGCGTCCAGCCACTCCGATAGCGCCGTCGCTGCCGTGCAGAAGGTGGCCCCTGCCGTCGTGACGGTCATCGTCAGAGGCGCGCAAGGCCAGGGTAGCGGCAGTGGCGTGATCATCAGCGACCAGGGCTACATCCTCACCAACAACCACGTGGTCGAGGGCGCGACACGACTGAGCGTCCTCTTCGCCGACAGCACCTTGCAGCAGGCGCGCCTGATTGGCACCGACCCGCTCAACGACATCGCGGTGCTGCGCGTTGATGGCGCGGTGCCCGGTGTGGCCGTGATCGGCGACTCGACCGCGCTGCAGCCTGGCGAGACCGTCCTGGCGATTGGCAGCCCGCTCGGCAACTTCCGCAATACCGTCACCGCCGGTGTGGTCAGCGCACTCAATCGCTCGCTCCCCGGCAGCGGTATGGAGGGGCTGATCCAGACCGATGCGGCGATCAACTCGGGCAACAGTGGCGGCCCACTGATCAACCTGGCCGGCGAGGTGGTGGGCATCAACACCGTCGTGGTGCGCAACGGCGACCTCGGCTTCGGTATGGGCGCCGCCCCGGTTGAGGGCCTCGGCTTCGCCGTACCCAGCGTGATCTTCCGCAACGTGGCCGACCAGTTGATCGCCACCGGCGAGGTGCGCTACCCCTTCCTGGGCATCACCTACCTGACGATTGACGGCCAGGTCGCTGCCGAGTACGGTCTGCCCGTGCAGAGCGGCGCACTCATCCAGAACACGCGGACCGGCCAGCCCGCCGTGCAACCCGGCAGCGCCGCCGCCAGCGCCGGCATCCGCGATGGCGACATCATCGTCGCCGTCGAGGGCACCCGGCTCGACTACAACACCTCGCTGCGCCAGCTGCTGCTGCGCCATAAGCCGGGCGACACCATCACCCTCACCATCCTGCGCGATGGCCAGGAGCGTGACGTTACCGTCACCCTCGGCGAGCGCCCGACCAACCTCTAACCCTCCGTCCGAGCCCAGCGCTGAGGCGTCTCCCCGCCCCGTACGGCCGAAGCAGTGGTTGCGCCACTGCTTCGGCCATGAAGCGTGGACACCGTACCAGCCCGGGGCTGATGCAACGTCTGCCACATTAAGGAAAAGTTATGCTATAATCCGCCCGGCCACCCGGTTGTGGCCCAGCTACCAGGAACGTAGACAACGGAGGACTGATTGAGTTCAAAGCGATCCCCCGTGCTGTGGTCGCGGCCCTTCTGGGCGCTCATAATCCTCATCGCCGCCCTTGTCCCGGCGCTTCCGGCCCTGGCCGACGGCCCCGTAGCCGCCCCGCTCGCCAGTCTGAGCCAGCTCGATGGCGCCCTGCGCCAGCCTGATGGGACACTCACGCTCACAGCCGATGCCGGCCCCCCGCCGCCCGCCGTCACGGGCTACCAGCGCTATGGCAGCGCACTCTCGACCGTGATCGCGCTGGGCCAGCCCACCACGCGCCTGCAACTTAGCTACCTCGCAGCCCTGCCCGCCGGCAGCGCAGCACGCATCGATGTGCGCGGCAGTGTCGATGGCCGGCGCTGGCTCCCCTGGCTCACCGATCTGCCCGCCGATGCCGTGATCGGCTTCGCCCAGCCCGTGCTGCACGCCCAGTACCGTGTCACCCTCCTCGGCGGCGCCGGCGAGGCGCCCCTGGTGCGCGATGTGCGCCTCCTGAGCACCAGCCAGGCCCCGACCGTCTCCGCCGCTGCCATCTCGCCCTATAGCATCGCGCCCACCTTCCGCATCCGGGCCACCCGGCTTGGCATGGTCGGCGGCCGCACCGCCAATGGGTACATCATCCCGCCGCGTGCGCGTTTCGTTGCCCTGCCCTCGGCAACCGTCCTCTCCTCCCGTGGCGGCAACGAGTACCAGGTGCGGGTCAGCTATCGTGGCCGCAGCACCGTCGTGCCAGTCTACGACGTAGGCCCCTACAGCGAGCGCGACGACTACTGGAATCTCCAGCGCAGAGGCTTCCCCCAACTCGACCGCGGCTGGCCCATGGATCACGCCGCCTACTACGAGGGCTTCAACGGTGGCCGCGCCGACAAGGGCTTCGTGCGCTTCCCCACCGCCATGGACGTCGGCGATGGCGTCTGGTGGGACGACCTGGGCATCTCCGGCGACCAGGCTGAGGTCGAGGTCACCTTCCTCTGGCTGGGCCAGGACCCGCTCGCCGGGCCACCGCAGCGCGACCCGGCCGCGCCCGAGCACATTGTGGACGAGCTGGATGGCGACTTCTGGCACAATGAGGCGAGCCTGGCCGCCAGCCCCATGGGCTGCGG
>JACAEO010000254.1 GCA_013388805.1 Chloroflexota bacterium | reverse complement strand
GGCAAGCAGCGCATCAGGACGCCATCCGCCAGAAACTCTACACCTGATACCGATTCTGCTTGATGGCATCGCATTGGCTCAGTTCCACAGCTCGACAGCTCGACAAAGCCCTGTGTGGCGCTGGAGCGCTGTGGCGATGAGCGGGACAATGCGGGATTGCCAATTCCACGTGGTAATGACAGCGGGCCGCGAGCCTGCGCAACCGGCGCACCAGACGATGTTGCATCTGCCCTGCCCGCGCCCGTACATGCCCTTGCCCCGGTGCGGGCAGCGGGCTATACTGCACATGGGCCAGCCACTACCATCCGCCACCTGCCAACCGCCATGGCTCTCCGCGCCAACCCACAGCCTGCTGCCACCTCAACCGGGCGCTGCGCCACCTGCGGCGAACCCCTCGTCGGCAGCTACTTCACCCTGGTCGATCGCCCCGAGCGCTACTGCGCCCGCTGTATCGCCACCCGGCCCCGTTGCGCTACCTGCGGCGCGCCACTCGGCGACCACCACTGGCGGTTGCACGATGGGCGCCTGCAGTGCGTCACCTGCCATAGCACGGCGGTCTACGATCCCAACCTGGCCCGCGCGATCTTCGACGAGACGGTAGCCGGCGTCGCACAGCAACTCGGCATGACCCTGAACGTGGGTGTGGCCTTCCGCCTGGTGGATGCGCCGACCCTCGCGGCGCTGCGCGCCGAGGGCAGCACCACCGTGCCCGAGGGCGAGCATACGCTCGGCCTCTACCAGCGCCGCGGCCACATCCGCGCGATCTACATGCTCTACGGCCTGCCGCGCCTCACCTTTCGCACGACGGTGGCCCACGAGTATGCCCACGCCTGGCAGGGCGAGCGTTGCCCGCTGCTGCGCGACGACGAGCTGCGCGAGGGTCATGCCGAGTGGGTGGCCTACCAGCACCTGCGCTGGCTGGGCTGCACTCGCGCCGCTGAGCGCATGCTCACGGCCCAGCATCCCTACCGCCCCGCCCTCGAGCGGCTACTCGCCCTTGAGCGGCAGCTTGGTGTGCACGGCGTCACCGCGTATCTGACCCGCGCCGAGTAGCCCCGATGCAGTTCACCCCCGAGCAACGCGCCGCCATCGAGGACGAGGGCCACCTGGTGGTTGTGGCCGGCGCCGGAAGCGGCAAGACCCGCGTACTCGTCGAGCGCTACCTGCGCCTGGTGGCCACCGCCGACGCCCCGGACGAGGACCCCTTCGCCGCGCTGCTGGCTGTCACCTTCACCGAGAAGGCCGCCCGCGAGATGCGCGAGCGCGTGCGACGCACCGTGGAGCAGCGGGCACGCACCACCCCGCCCGCCGAACGGGCCCGCTGGGCCGCCTACCGCGCGGCCGTCGAGGGGGCGCGCATCGGCACCATCCACAGCTTCTGCGCCGAGTTGCTGCGCGCCCATCCCGCCGAGACTGGCCTGGACCCACGCTTCGCCGTGCTCGACGAGGTCGAGGCCAGCATGCTGCGCAGCGCAAGCGTGGATGCCGCCCTGCGCGACGCGGTGAGCAGCGCCTGGCCCGCCGGGGGCGAACCAGCCGGCCTGCCCGGCCTGGGCCTGCTCCTGGAGACATTCGGCCCCGCCGAGCTGCGCGCTATGCTGCTCGGGCTGCTGCAGGGCGGCGGCGAGACGCGCGCCGCGCTGGCCGCGCTTCCGGCCAGCCCGGCGGCAGTCGTCGAACACTGGCAGCAGCACCTGGCCCTGGCCCGCGCCGAGGCCTGCCGCGAACTGCTGGCGAGCGAGCCGTGGCGCGCGGCGACCGCCACCCTGCTGGCCCTGGCCCCGCTGGCGCCTGCCGCCGACCGGATCGGCGCCCAGGTGTGCGCGGTGGCCGACTGGCTTGCTCGCCTGGAGCCGGCCAGCGCCGATGTTGCCTTCCTCGGCGCGCTCAACCTGCAGGGCGGCAGCACGAAGCTCTGGGGCGATGCTGAGGCCCTCAAGGCGGCCAGGACGGCGCTCCGCACGCTCCGCGAGGCCTACGCATCGGTGGCCGAGGTGCTGGCCTATACCCCCGATCCTCAGATCGAGGCCCACGCCGCCGCCGCCAGCCTGGCCCTGCGTGACCTGGTGCAGTGTGCCGACGCCCACTACAGCCGGTGTAAGCTCGAGCGCGACCGACTTGACTTCGACGACCTCGAGCGCCACGCCCGGGCGTTGCTCGAGACCTACCCCCACGTGCGCGCCCGCTGGCAGGCCGAGTTGCGCGCCGTGCTGGTCGACGAGTTTCAGGACACCAACGACGACCAGCGGGCGATCATCTACGCCCTGGCGGGGGCGCCCGCGCCGCAGCGCGGCGGGCCGCGCCTCTTCATCGTCGGCGACGGCAAACAGTCGATCTACCGCTTCCGCGGCGCTGACGTCAGCGTCTTTCGCGCAGTGGAGGCCGAGGTGCAGGCCTGGGGCGGACGGCGCGTCTCACTGCGCACCTCGTTCCGTGCCCACGGAGCGCTGCTGGAGCTGATCAACGCGATCGGCGCGCGCCTGTTCAGCCGCAGCGCGCCGCTACGCCCCTTCGAGGTGCCCTACGAGCCGCTGGAGCCGCACCGGCCCGCCCCGGTGCATCCCATCGCTGCCGAGTTGCACGTTGTGAGCCGCGAAGGCGACGCCGCTGCGCGCCGCGCCGCCGAGGCCACGCTGCTGGCCCGCCGCATCGCCGAACTGGTGGCCGGCGCCGCCGGCGCGATCGTCTACGACCAGGCCACGGCGCGCTGGCGTACGCCAGGCTATGGCGACGTCGCGCTGCTCTTCCAGGCCGCGAGCGCGTTTGAGCCCTTCGAGGCCGCCCTGCGCGCGCACGGCATCCCCTACCTCACCACGGCCGGGCGCGGCTACTACGGCCGCAACGAAGTGCAGGACCTCATTCACCTGCTGCACGCCCTCGACGACCCGGGCGACGAACTGGCCCTGGTCGGCGCCCTGCGCTCGCCCCTCTTCGCCCTGGACGATGGGACGATCATGGCCCTGCGCCTGGCCGGCGCCGCCGGTCTCTGGCAGGCGCTCAGCGCCGCCGCTGAGGAGAACGGGGCGGGCGCTGAACTGGCGTTCGCCGCCCGCACCCTGCACGAGCTGTACGCCCTGCGCGGCCGGGTGACCGTCGTGGAGTTGCTGCGCATCGCCCTCGAACGTACCGCCTACCTGGCCACGGTCAGCGCGCTGGAGGATGGAGAGCGCCGTCGGGTGAACGTGGAGAAACTGCTGGCTGCGGCCCGCCTCAGCGGCACGGGCGGCTTACGCGCCTTCAGCGAGTACCTGGAGCAACTCCTGGCCGCCGAAGTCCGTGAGGCTGAGGCCCCGCTGGAGGCGCGCGGCGTCGTGCGCCTGATGACCGTACACCGTAGCAAGGGGCTGGAGTTCCCGATCGTGGCCCTGCCCGACCTGGGCCGCGCGCCGGTGCCGCTCCGCGAGCGTTGGCTCGCCCGCCGCGCCTACGGTCTTGCCCTGCGTGTGCGCGACCCCGATGACGCCGATCGGCTGCCCTGCGCCGTCGTGCTCGCCCGGCGCGTCGAGCGCCAGCTCGAGCGGGCCGAGCGCGACCGCCTGCTCTACGTGGCCATGACCCGCGCCCAGGACTACCTGCTGCTCAGCGGGCCGGCCCTGCCAGCCAGCAACGAGAGCTGGATCGGCAGCCTTGCCGCCGCGCTCGGCCACCCCTGGGAAACCGGCGGGCCGCCGCCGGGCCCGCTCAGCGGGCTTCAGGTCTTCCGTCACGACCTGGAGCCGGCCTGAGGTCACCGGAAAGCTGTTGTCCGGACTCATCAGCACCCTGCGCTCTAGCCCTCGTCCCGGCGACTCGCGAGTCTGGCGAGCCCGGGCCCGAGCGCCGGGACGAGAGCCAGGGCCGGGGGAGCGCCTGAGCCCGTCTCTTTGCGCTGAGCCGCAGGGCAAAGCCTGAACCTGTTCGACGGACGTTGACCGAGCCCCGCTCGAGATGCCTCGCTGGCGCTCAGCACGACGTGCGGGACCGCGTTACGGATGCGGCCATGCGCTATCAGGCTTTGCCGTACACCGGAACGTGCGCCCCGCTGATGATGCGCGCATCCGGGCCGACGAGGAACAGCACGACCCGTGCGATCGCCTCAGGGCTCACCCAGCGGCTGTGATCGGCATTCGGCGCGCCGCGCCGGTTGGCCGGTGTATCGATCGTGCTGGGCAGGATCGCATTGGCGGTAATCTCGTGGTCGCGCAACTCGGCGGCTAGCGCCTCGGTGAGTTGCAACACCGCCCGTTTCGCGGCGGCATACGCCGCCAGGTTGGCCCCCGGCTGGGTCGCGGTCCGCGTACTGACGTTGACGATCGCGCCGCCGCCACGGGCGATCATGTGCGGCACCGCTGCGGCGCAGGAGATCACCGCCGTCTTCAGGTTCAGATCCAGTTGCTCCTGCCAGATCGCCCAGCCTGCCTCGTGAACTGGCCTGCCCCCCGCAAAACCGCCGGCGACATTGACCAGGATGTCGATTCCGCCGTGCTCGGCGGCAACCTGCCCGTAGTAGGCATGCACGGCCGCTTCAGCCGTCAGATCGACGACGGCGCCGCTGAGCACAGCATCGGCGGTCAGGCCCAGTTGCTGGCGCAACGCCTCCAGTTCACCCTCGTGCCGGTACGGCGCCGCGACCGTCGCTCCCGCTGCGAGCAGCGTGCTCACGACGGCACTGCCCAGCGCCCCGGCGCCGCCAGTGACGATCGCCACCTTGCCCTTCAGACTCATAGGTTGCTCACTGCACCACAACGACCGGCGGCACCTTGCTCCACAGCCGCTCCAGCCGGTAGTAATCTCGCTGGTCCGGATTGAACACGTGGACGACCACATCGTCGTAGTCGAGCACGATCCAGCCGGTCTCCGGCGTCCCCTCGCGGCGCGGGTTTAGCCCGAACTCCTGGTGGACCTTCTCGTCGATGTGGTCCACGATGGCCCTGATCTGGCGGTCATTATCACCGGAGCAGATCACAAAATAGTCTGCGATGGTGCTCTGTGGACGAATGTCGAGCAGCACAATTTCGTTCGCCTGCTTGTCCTCGGCCAGTTCGACCACCCGGCGGGCGATGCTTCCTGTCTCGATGGCTGCTTCTCCTCACTGCAATGGGTAGAAAACCGACTACGTGCGCAAATCCTAACATGGCTGACGGGGATTGTAAACTGGAAGTTTCCCCGCTCGTCGCGCCTTACCGGCATCGGCCTCAGTGGTCTGTCAACGACGTTTCCTGCTCTGACAGACTACTCAGTCGCCGGGGTTTGTCCCACCGGCATGCTCCAGGCGCGCTCCCCGCTCATCAGGAGGGGCTCAGCGTTTGCGGCGCAGCAGGATCACGCCTGCCGCGATCAGCAGAGCCGGGAAGATCAGCGACATGTCGATGCCAAACTGTTCGAGCAGGATCAGCGCGCCGATGCCGATCAGGATCAGGCCCAGGGTGCGCCAGCTGCGACCCCGTGGGGCTGGTGGGGGGGCGTAGGCGCCAGGCGGTACGTCCTGCGGCAGGCTGAGGTTGACCGTCTCGCCAGTGGCTGAGTGTTCGGCGCTGGCTTTCGGCATCAGGATCCAGAGCACGAGGTACACTGGCAGGCCCAGACCACTCGTCAGGGTGACCAGCACGAAGATCAGCCGGACGATGACCGGGTCAATATTGAAATACTCGGCGAGACCGCCGCAGACGCCTGCCACCATCGACTCGGTGGTGCTGCGCGTAAGCCGGGGCTGCATCGTGCGCTCCTCACAGTCACCGACGGCCGCTCCGTCGTCGCTGCTCATACGACGGTAACGGAACGGTTAATGTTGCGCAAGCGCCTGCAGTAGCTATGGCAGCACCTCCAGCACGTCGAAGTCCATCGGGTTCACATTCACCCAGGCCTCGCCTTGCCGGACCCAGACCTGGTAGTCGAGGTGCGGCCCGGACGACATCCCGGTCGAGCCGATGTAGCCGATCAGGTCGCCGCGCTGCACCTGCTGGCCATCGCCGACGGCGAAGCTCGCCAGGTGGGCGTAACCCGTACGATACTCGTCGTTCGTTACCCAGATGTGGTTGCCAGCCGGGTAGCTATTCGCCGTGGTTTTGACCACTCCGCTATGGGTCGCATAGACCGGCTGATGCCAGCTCCCCTCCGGGTCAGCCGCGCCGTCGCCGTTGCCGTCAAGCGCGAGGTCGACCGCGCCCCAGACCGCGGCCGGCGCGTGGCTGCCCACGCCATAGCCCTGTGTGAGCACGGCGTTCGCTGCGCGGAGCGGGTTGCCCAGGGGCCGCTGCTCCCCGGGTAGGCCACGGCCCTGCTGGGGCTCGGCGAGGCCGCGAAGGCCGGGCGCATCGGGGGCCGCTGTTGCGTTACCCGCCCGCAACGGCCCACCCCAGCCACTCAGCCGCACGCCTTCGCTGCTGCCGCGTTGCATCCACAGGTAGCCGCCGCCGACCAGCGCGAGCAGGAGGAGGATGATGGGCATGCGCCCGAGACCGCGCTCCATGCTAGCGCACTCCGCCGCTGCGCCACTCATCGACGAGGCGCTGCACGACGTCGACATAGCCGGCAACGTCATTTTCGAAGGAGGGTGCGTAGATCGGAATGATCTCGGCCACCGTCTTCGTCCCGCGTCCCTGGATATACTCGACGTCGATCAGGCGATACCAGTCCTCGATGCCCTCGGCCCAGCTTGCGTAGTCGCGGAAGCGGCCATAGCAACTCGGATAGCCGGCGCAGATGATGTTACCCACATTGTGGGTGGTTTGCCCGCCCGGTTTGAGGCCGGCCCAGTTGGGGCTGGTGCCTGCACCACTCTCGTGGATGAAGAAGGCCAGCGCAAAGGCCGGGTCGATCCCGTACTTCAACCCGAGGTTGTACCAGTCGTGGCCGGTGCCGACGGCGGGTGAGCCATAGGCCGTGAGAATGCGTTCGATCTGATCGGGTGTGAGGCTGGGCGGACCCTGGAGGTTGTAATCGCCCACCGGCCGTGCTGCAGCGAAGAGCGCGTTGCGACTGGCCTGTGCGGCTTGATTGCCGCCGAAGCCCTGCCCAGGCCAGCCACTCCACGTCGGATCGCCCCCGCCTTGGCGCAGCGCGAGCAGCACCAGCAGGCTCAGCACTGCCACGACGCCGATCAGCCACCAGCGCACGCCACTCGCCGCCGGTGCGGCTGCCCTGCCGATCCAGGTGCCGAAGCGCTCGCTGATCCACTGGTACTCGGCAAACTGCAGATCCGCCCCGACATCGGCCAGCCGGTCCCGCGCGACCCCGAGCGGCTCGTCGGCCACCCTGGCGACGGGCTCCTGTGCTGCGACCCGCAATGCTGCCTCGTCGCGCGCCGAGCGCTGCCGTAGCACGACCGGGCGCTCGCTGCTCGCTGCCGTGCGCTCAACTGGCCGGGCCGACGCGCCGCCCCGCGGCCAGCCATCGCGTGCTGGTCGTGTCTCAGCGAAACTCGGCAGGCTCGCCCCGACATCGTTGAGGAGCGACCCGAGCGGCGCTGGCGGTTCGCGCCGCGCCGTTACGCTCAGGTCGTCAGGTTCGAGTGGGATCAGTGGCGCGCGCTGTTGCTGCGCCGCTGGCTGGCGCTCGGCTGGCTGCCCCCCGCCGGGCCGCCGCTCCGGACGCGATTGGTCAGCGGTGCTCACGGGTGATGCTCCTGGACCAGCAGCGTCTGCTCGTCCGGCGTGGGGAGGCGGAACCCTTGCTCACGGTTCAGATAGACCACATGCTCGTTACGCACATCGATGATCAGATCATCACGACCATCGCCGTCCATATCGCGCAATGATAATACCACAGGTGTCAGATCTTCTCGCGCACCGAACAGATACGGCCCCGGCAGACTGCGCACCTGAGTGGCGTCGCCGCCTGGCAACTCGAGCACGACCACCTGGCGGTCAATGTTCATGCCAACCAGGCGCGTTGGCCGTCCCGGCCCCTCCGCCGGGTGACCCACATAGCCCGCGACGTGACTTGTCCGGGGCCGCCCATAACGCAGATCGTCGAGCCGTACCTGCGCCCATCCGATCAGCGCGTTCACCAGCACGTAGCTCGCCAGCACGGCCAGCACGGCTGTCACCAGATAGGCTAGCGGACCGAAGCTCGCGGGCCATCCCAGGCGATGCGCTCCCTTGCCGCCGATCACTTTGCTCGTGACTGTCATGCTCGCACCCCTTCCTTGCCACAGCACCACTCGACTGCCGCCGCCCACTGCTGCAGGCGGCATCCATCCGGCACATTGGTGATCGAACAAGTGTTCGCATACTACCAGGATGTTTCGTCTTTGTCAAATTTGGCTGACAATGGTCGCAAGTCGGATGCAACGGTACTGCTTCGTTCCCACGCCGGGGCGCGCCGCCCCCGCGCCCCCGGGACGTTGTCCCGGCCCCGGCGCAGCTAGCGGGGCGCGCCGCCCCCGCGCCCCCGGGGCGTGGTGCTGCTC
>JACAEO010000336.1 GCA_013388805.1 Chloroflexota bacterium | reverse complement strand
GCCGGGCGGCGGCGCGGGCGCCAGCGCCGGCTTGGCGTCTCGATGGGCAGCAACTACATCGACCTCGAACAGGCCGAGGAGGAGGTCGAGTGGGCCCGGCGCCTCTTTCGTAGCCGGGGCTGGGCCACCGTCAACCTCACCAATAAGTCGATCGAGGAGGGCGCTGATGAGGTCATCACCCTGGTTGCTCGCTGGTTCAAACACGACGAGCACCCGCCCGATGCGCTTGAGCCCTGAGCCGTGCCTACAGAATCGATCCGCAGGGGATGCGCTCGATCTGCAGGTTCATCAGCGCCAGCCGTGGTACCACGTTGCCGTAGCCGCGCTCCAGCAGGTGGACCCCGCGAATGATCGACGTGCCACGGGCGATCGCTGCGGCGATGATGTAGGCCAGCCCGGCCCGCAGGTCGGGGATGGTGATCACATTGCCGTCGGCGCGTAGCGGCGTTGGGCCGACGATGATCGCGCTGTGCTCGTGGTTCTTGTCGCGGTAGCGGCAGGGCAGCCCGCCCAGGCAGTGGGTGGTGAGCTGGGTGTTCGCGCCGAGCTGGTTCAGGGCCGCCAGGTAGCCAAAGCGGTTCTCGTAGACCGTCTCGTGAATGATCGAGATGCCATGGGCCTGGGTCAGCATGATCGCGAAGGGTTGCTGCCAGTCGGTCGAGAAGCCCGGGTAGACATCGGTCTCGACCACGGCGGGTGAGAGCCGCGTGCGGCGGAAGAAGCGCACCGTCTCGGCGTCGATCAGCTCGAAGCCGCCGCCCACCTGCTGGAAGTAGGCCAGGAAATTGCCGAGGTTGTTCGGGTTGATGCCGTGCACGGTGATCTCACCGTCGGACGCGCCTGCCAGGCATGCCCAGGAGGCGGCCTCGATGCGGTCGCCCAGAATGGGCATGCGTGTCCCGTTGAGCCGCTCGACGCCCTCGATCCTGATCTCGCGCCCGGCCGAGGTGAAGATCACCGCGCCCATGGCGCGCAGCATGGTGATCAGTTCGATGATCTCCGGCTCGATTGCCGCGTTGGCGATCACCGTGCGGCCCTGGGCCAGAACACCGAGGAACAGGCAGGTTTCGGTGGCGCCGACACTGGGGTAGGGCAGGGTGATCGTCGTGCCGCGCAGCCGGCGGGTGCGGCGCGCAAGGTAGCCCTCCCTGGTCGTGGTCACCTGGCCGCCGAACTGCTCGATCGCGGCCAGGTGAAAATCGACCGGGCGTTCGCCGATCCGGCAGCCGCCGAGCACCGGTACCGAGACCTCTGCGAAGCGGTGCAGCAGCGTGCCCAGCAGCAGGATCGGGATGCGGTTGCTGCCCGAGTCGGGGATGGGCACGCTCGAGGAGCGCATGTCGCCCGGGTCGATGCGTAGCCGGCCCGCCTCGTCGTCGACGCTGGCGCCGATCGCCACCAGCATGTCGCGGGTGATCGCCACGTCGCCGATCGGTGGGCAGTTGACCAGTTCGGTTGGCGAGTCGGCGAGCAGCGCCGCGACCATCGCCTTCGTTGCGAAATTCTTGGCCCCCAGGCAGCTGATCTGCCCGACCACCGGCTCGCCGCCGTGGATGCGGTAGGCCCACTCCTGCTGCGCCATGATTGTCATGCTCCCAACAAACGACACGCCGTGTCGCGCGTTCCCGTGCCTTGATCATACCCCAGGGCGTCCCCGGCGTTCCTCACAGCTGGCTGATACCAGTGACGGGGTGACCGGGAGTGGCGAGGCGGGGGGCATCACTCTGTCATCCCCTCACCCTGTCATCTCGCTACCCCGTCATATCAGGTGGCATTGGCAATCCCGCATGGTCTCGCTCAGCTCCACCGCGCGACAGCTCCACACAGGGCTTTGTCGAGCTGTCGAGCTGTGGAGGTGTGGAGCTGAGCCAATGCGCTGCCATCAAGCAGAATCGGTGTCACCTCCTCGCCTCGCGCATATGCCCAGCTGACTGACCTCTACCCGAGGCAGGCCAGGCCCGCCCGGAGGACGGCGCGGATGCGGGCGCGCCCGATCCGCTGCAGAGCCCGTGGCACTGGCATCCAGCGCACCTGCTCGATGCCCTCTCTGGTGCCAGGCTGCAGGTGGCCGCCGGTGGCGTAGACCAGATAATAGGTGACGACCTTGCGCCGGCGCCGGCCACGCTTGATGATGGTGTAGGTCGCCTGCGAGACCAGTTCGCCGACCCGCCCGTTCAGCCCGGTCTCCTCGGCTAGTTCGCGCAGCAGGGCGGCCCGGTCGTTCTCGCCACGCCGGATCTTGCCCTTCGGCAGGGTCCACATCCCACCCCGCTTCTTGATCAGCAGGATCTGCAACTCGCCGCTTTCGGTGAGTTGGTAGACGATGGCTCCAACCGCGCGAATCGCCACTGATGTATCTTCCCCGATACCCCGCTGGCAGCGAACCATTCCATGGTACAATCGTACTATCACACTTAAAAACGGAGTGAAAAACCCTGATGCTGCGATCCTCCTGCCGCCTGTTGCTGGCGGTGCTCCTCTCCACGCTGGCGCTGCTGCTGGCCGCGCCAACCCGTGCCTGGCCCACGTCTGGCTATGCCGCCAGTGCGCCGATCATCCAACGCCCGGTTGCGCCAAGCGCGGCGCAGGCAACGCTCGCCCAGACGCTCGACCAGCAGCTTTACCTGCCATTGCTGGCCCGGGCGCCGCTGGCGAGTATCGAGTTTGCGGATGAGGTCGATCCGGAAACCGGCGTGCCGATCGCTTCCAGGTCAGTCTTCGACGCCGGCCTCGACCTGCTCTGGGTCTCCGTGCGGCTCGAAGGCTATGCGGGCCGCAGCATGCGGCTCGATTTCACCTACGCTGATAATGAGACGCTCGTCGGGCAGACGCGTCCCGTCGAAGGAGACGACTACCGCTTTACGACGGCCTACTGCATTACCACGGCCTTTACCTGTGAGCGCGGGCGCCTGGTGCTGCCGGTCGGCCGGTACACGGCGCGTGTCTTCATCGATGGTGTACAGGTGCAGGAGGCAGTGGCGACGATCCGCTAGTGCAGTTCCAGGCGACCTGTTCGGGCATCAGCGCGACCTCGACCGTGTCCAGATGCGCCGCGCCCAATCTACCATCGCAAATCTGCAATCTGCAATCGCACTAGCAACGTCACCTACGCGGCGCGTTGGCGTTCAACGAGGGCGAAGCCCGCGCGCCAGCCGCCGAGCAGCAGCAGTGCCACCAGGAACGTCACCACGTAGAATGACAGCGGGCTGAAGCGGCCGATCAGGATGGCGCGGAACACCGCACCGAGCACCAGGCCGCCGACCCAGCCGATCAGGGTGGTGAGCAGCATCGGGCCGAGCCCCCGTGTTCGGGCCGGGCTGTAGGTGCCGGCCAGTGCTCCGGCGATCAACCAGCCGAGGAGGAACGGCGCAGCGGTGCGCGCCACCTCCACGATGGCGTCCAGGCCGGCGGCCTGGCCGTGGCTACGCCGCCCGATGGCCGCGAAGATCAGCATGGCCGCCACGTCGCCCGCCACGAGGAGCGCCGTGCGCCGGCCAGCGGCGCGCAGGTCCGTTTGCCGTGTCGTCATAGGTGTGGTCGCTTCCGCTAGAAGAACCCGGCCCCCATTATACCAAATCCAGTTGGCAGTTCCGCATTGTCGTTGCCGTTATCGCTCATCGTGACGCCATGTGCGGCAATCTGCAATCCAAAATCTGCAATCGGAAATGGTATTATACCCGGGAGCGGGCTGGTGCAATGCCACTGCTGGTGTCCCACGCACCCGGGGTGGGCAAAACGGGGTTTGCCAGCAGTATCTTGCACTGCCTTTCTTTGGGGCACGTCCAAAACCCCTGGTTGTTCGGTGGGTCTGGCGGCGTAGCCGCCCATACGCATCAAGTTACGGGCTGCGGCCGTGCCGCTCACCCACACGAAAGGATGAAAGCTTTGTTGTGTTGGC
>JACAEO010000335.1 GCA_013388805.1 Chloroflexota bacterium | reverse complement strand
GCTCGGGCGCCGCGGAGCCGACGGGCTCGGGGTGACATGGGTGGCTCCCGGCGCCACTGGCCCGCCGTGGCGCCGGCCCGTCGTGGCGCGGCTGGTCGTCGCGGCGCTGGTCCACAGTGCCACCATCCATGTCACCCCGAGCGCAGCGAGGGGTCTTCAGCGCACCGCGCTGCCAGATTCCTCGCTCCGCTCGGAATGCCATGGTTCATTTAATTCCGAACGGAGCCGCAGGCGCAGTGAGGAATCTGGCACGGCGCAGCAGCGTACGACCCCGCGCTGCCAGATTCCTCGCTCCGCTGCGCTCCACTCGGAATGACATGGGGTGGCGCCGGCCCACCGTGGCGTTCTGATGCGGCCCAGGACAACGTCTCGTTGTCAGCCTATGGTGTCGCAAAGCGATCGCCGGCGTCCCACAGCCGGGTGATGGGCGGATGCTCGCCAGGCGTAAGCTGGTAGAGGTCAGGCAGGCTGAGTCGCTGCTGGACGGCGGCGTCGAGCGTCGGGTCGTAGTGCTGGAGGATCAGAGCGAGCAGATTGCCGTGGGTGCCGACGGCGATCTGCTGGCCGGCGTGGCGCTGTGCCAGGGCCGTGAGCAGCGCGACCGCGCGGTGCTGCGCCTCGGCGCCGGGCACACCGCGTCCAGGCTCGCGGAGCTCATCGCGCTCCTCGATGGCAAGGCCGAGCGCCTGGGCCAGCGGCTTCAGCGTCTGGCGCACACGCCGGGAGGGGCTGCTGTAGATCGCCACGATCGGGCGTTCGCGCAGCAGAGCGGCCACGTGATCGGCGCCAGCGCGGCCCTGCGGCGAGAGCGCCCGCTTCTCACCGGGCGCAGCGACCGCGTGGGCGTGGCGGACCAGATAGATGATGGTTGCTGCCTGGCTCACCGCGTGATCCTCTACCCCATCCCACCTATGGCAATGAAGAGGATGGTGCCCAGACAGAGATAGGTGCCATAGGCGATATAGGTCGGAGTGGGCCGGCCGGTTCGCCGCGCGATCAGGATGCCCGCCGAGACGATGCCGGCCATCAGCATGCCGTAGAACAGCGCCGGAGCCAGGTTGAGCAGGCCCACCGCGGCGCCGATGAAGATCGCCAGGTAGACATCGCCCAGGCCGAAGGGCACGCCGGGGCCGGGGAAGAGCACGCGCGCAACGAGGTAGAACAGGGCGAAGCAGAATCCGCCAATGAGCGCACCGAGCACAACATTGACCCAGTTCAGGCCGACCAGGGGCCCGGCGATGATCGCCACCAGCGCCGCACCGAGAATGACGAAGGTGTAGATAAAGCGGTGCAGCCAGTCGATCGCCCCGGTGACGATCAGCACGGCGCAGACGAAGGCGAGATAGAAGAAGGCCGGGCTGATGCCGTAGAGCTGGTAGAGGCGCAGCAGGCTCAGGCCACTAATCAACTCGACCAGCGGGTAGATCCAGTGCAGCGGGCGACCATCGCTGGCGCGGCCCCGTTGCAGCAGCCAGCCCACCAGCGGGATCACCTGCCAGAGGGCCAGCGGCTCAGCGGTGCGCGTACAACGCGGCCAACCGAGCAGGCGCCGCTCGCGGGGGAGCCGGATGATCAGCACGTTGAGCAGCGTGCCGAGCAGCAGTCCGGCCAGGAAGACGAAAAGTGCGGGAACCATGCGAATGTCCGTACTGTACTGCGAAAGCGGTGGAACGCACCGGACCCCTGACGGGAAGGGCGCGGGGAGCCTTCACGTCCGCCGGGGAGGCCCTACCCTGTGTATCATACCAGCCCGGCGCGACCAGGTTGCTCGGTCCAACCGGCTTCTGCGACGACTCGTCGCACCTCTTGTTCCAGCGCCTGAAAGGCCGGAAGGGCGCGCAGCGGCGCGAAGTCGGCGATCAGTTCAGCGACACGATGAACCCGCTGGTGAACGGGAAACTGGTTGAGTCGCCGTCCACGTAATCCACTGGCCCTTTTGAGGCTGTCGTGAAGCCTCTGTTTTGGATCGGGCTCGTCCTCAAGCGTTCCGAGGGGTGGGAGATGCAGGTTTTCCTGCGACTGTCGGTTTCCGGCTGCCTGCTTAATAGCTGCCTCGTCGAAAAGCAACCACGCTTCTGTCATACGTACTGGCACAACGCAGACAGCGTGCGGTCTCGGAAGTTCAGCGGGCAACCGTTCCAGTGCGTGCTGAATTTCGATGACGCGCCGCTCACGCGGCTCCCCCTCAGCGTCGCGGTGAACGCAGAGCAGATCACAGGGGTAGAGATTGAGCGCCGTATGCAGTCGATCAGTGAGAGTCGAGCGTTGCAGTCTCACCCAGCGTGTGTCGGCCCACTGCTTCCGCACAGCCATAGTGACGCCATTCGCCCGGAGCAGCCACGTGAGAATGTGTAACAGGACAGTGTCTGAACTGCCATCTGTTACGAGGGTAAACGTGAGCGTTTTCATTCGAACGCTGGCAGGTAGGGTTGGAAATCAGGTCTGTCTGCCACTCGACGTGAGGAGCGACTACGGTTGTAGCTGCCCGGCAGAATCCCGCGCGGGTTGAGATACGCCAGCAGTGTGCCGCGCGCAACCGGCAGTATGTCCGGATATGCTTCGCTACGCCATGTATCCGGCAACCAACTGAACTGCGCGATACGCGTTGATTGTCTATCGCTGATGACATCGTGCAACTCAGCCACGAGCAGGTCTTCGTCATTCATCTGACTGACGACCACCGGCGAGTGGGTATTGATGATCACCTGACGCAGTGGATTGTCTGTGCCCACCTCATACGTGGTATCCACCGTCATTTCCCGCAGCAGCCGCAACATCGCCGCAATGCGCTCGGGATGAATGCCGTTCTCCGGCTCTTCCAGACAGATCAACCCCGTCTCGCGTGGATCGAGCGCCAGCACAGCCAGCGCCAGAAAACGCAGCGTTCCGTCGGAGAGCGCGCGCGCCGGCAGCGTTGTGCCGCTGCGATCGGTAACTTCTAAGGTCAGCAACTGGCGATGTTCATCGCGATCCACTCGAATCGAGCGCACATGTTCCACCAGTTCCGAGAGCCTGGCAGCCAGTTCATCGAGCGCAGCCTCACCGGACGACACACCGTTGTGCGGCATGCGCACCAGGTAGTTGAGCGTTGCCGGAATATGCGCCCCATTGACGCTCAAGCGCATTGGCGCCGTCAATTCATCGGGTTTGCGCAACGCCGAAGGCTCCAGTTGCAGCAATCGCCACGACTGCATCTCGCGGCGCGCCAGCAGAGCGGTCGGGCTTTCCATCGCGTTTGCCGATGAGAGAACAGTGCGCGGCAAGGTTGCCGCCAGGTATTCGCGCGGCCGTCCGGCGGTTCCCTCTTGATGCAGCTTGATGATGTTTTTGCCCTCTTTTTCCTGCGTCGAAATGAAATCGCCGACACGCCGTCCTTTCACTACCGAGCGTCGCCATGCCGGCGAATGGGAAAAGCGCAGGTGTCTGGCAGCATCACCGACATTGATATGCACTAACCCTTCGTGTAGGATCTCCAGACTGTCGGGCAGGGAGAGAGTCTCATCTGTGCGGTAGCCGAGCGTCAGCCGGTAGCGCAGGAAGGTGATCGACGCTGTGGCAGGCTGACCAAGATCGTCGATGCCTTCTGGCGGAATGATCATCTCGGCCTCGAAGGTCATCTGCTGGTCGAAGCAATCGCCAACACGATGAAACAGATGCCGCACCTCAGCCGTGCGGCCACCTTCCGCCCGCACCGACAGAGCAGCATCCATCAGGGTGTGGTCAGCCAGCTTGCTCAAAAACTGGATCGCGTCGAATAGGTTCGACTTGCCCGTGCCGTTGGCACCAGCGATGCAGGTAAACGGGCCAAAGCGCACATCTACATCGACAAGGTTTTTGAAGCCCGAGACTTTGAGCCGGGTTAACATCGTCGTTCCTTCGCGGCGCAACCGCGTTGTGATCGATCATTCTTTCATGCATGCCGGGCTCAATTGTATCACCGAAGACGCGTATCTCTGGTTCGGCTTACCTGCATCCTGCTGCTGTCTTCGAAGCAACGATCCGCCGCAAGGGCTTGCCACTCCGGCGCAAAACCCTACACCTGAGAGCTCACCCCGGCTCCTGCAGCGCAGCGCGCATCACCGCCAGGGGCGCCTCGCGCCCGGTCCAGCGGGTGAAGGCCAGCGCGCCCTGATGGATGAGCATGCCCAGCCCGTCGCGGGTGGCGGCGCCGCGGGCCGCCGCCTCGCGCAGCAATCGGGTCGGCCGGTAGACCATATCGTAGACCAGCGTGCGGGGGCCGATGGGCGGATCGGGCAGCGGGGTCTCGTCGTTGTGCCAGCCCAGGGCGGTAGCGTTGATCAGCAGATCGCAAGCGGCCAGGTAGCTTGCCAGTTCACGATCGGCGAGCGCCAGCGCGACCAGCGTCGGCGGCAGGTCGCCGCTGGCGGTGAGGCCCTGCTCGTCGGTGATGGCGATGAGCAAGTCGGCGAGCAATTCTTCGGCGCGCGCAGGGCTGCGATTGGCGACCACCAGGGTGGCGACCCCGGTCTCAGCCAGGGCAAAGGCCGCGGCCCGCGCAGCGCCGCTGGCGCCGAGGATCAGCGCGCAACGCCCGGCCGGGGCAAAGCCGGCGTCGGCCAGGTCGGCGAGCAGCGCCGGCGCGTCGGTGTTGGCGCCAACGAGCGCGCCAGCGGCATCCTTGGAGATCGTATTGACCGCCCCGATCCGGGCGGCCTGCGGCTCAAGCCGATCGAGCAAGGGGATGACCGCCTGCTTGTGCGGCAGGGTCACGTTGGCGCCGAGGTATTGCGGGCCGCGCAGGGCCGCGACGCGCCCGGCGAGTTCGGCTGTGGTGGTGCGCACCGCCTCGTAGCGCGCGGCGATGCCGAGGTGTTGCAGGGCGGCGTTTTGCATCACGGGCGAGCGGCTGTGGGCCACCGGATCGCCGATGAGGATGATCTGCTGCATTGCTACTGGCAGTTGAGCCATTCGGCCTCGTACTGCTGGAACTCCTCGAAGCTGGCAGCGAAGTTGTGGCTACCGTCGCGGGCGCAACTGGCGACAAAGAAGAGATAGCCGGCCTGGTCATCGGGCCGGGCGGCGGCGGTCAGGGCGGCGAGGCCAGGGGCGGCGATCGGGCCAGGCGGCAGGCCGGGATTGAGCCGCGTATTGTAGGGGCTGCTGGTCTGCAGATCGGCGGTGGTGAGTTGCTTGCGCCACCAGGTACCCTCGGCGGCAGAATAGCCCAGGGCATACTGCACGGTGGCATCGGCGCCGAGCGTGCCGCCGCCGACAATCGGCGCATTCTCGGGCTTGAGCCGGTTCCAGAAAACGCCGGCGATCAGCGGCATCTCATCGACGCGGGCAGCCTCGCGCTGCACAATCGCGGCCATGGTCACCAGGTCGTGCACCGAGGCGCCGGGCACCTGCACGCTGCGCTCGATGGTCGCATACTGCTCGGTGAAGCGGCTGAGCATGGTGCGAACCACCTCCTCGGGGCGGGCCTGGCTGGCAAAGCGGTAGGTATCGGGGAAGAGGTAGCCCTCGAGGCTCGCGCCCTGGGGCAGGCTCGCAAGCAGGAAGAACTCGCCGCGGAAGCGCTCACCGTCGCGGGCCGTGGCCAGGAACGCCTCGGCGCCGGTGACCCCTGCCGCCTCGAGAATCGCGGCCATCTCTTCGAGGCGCACCCCCTCGGGGATGGTTACCTGCACCTCCTCGAGGCGCCCGCTCTGCAGCGCGATCAGGATCTGGCTCATGGTCATCGTCGGGCTGAGCACATAGCGCCCGGCCTGCAACGTGCCGTCGAGGCCCTGGGTCCGGGCCAGCAGCGTGAACAGGGCAGGCTGGCGGATCAGCCCCTCAGCCTTGAGCGCCGTCGCAATCTCGCCGGTGGATGCGCCAGGCTCCACAATGAACTCAACCGCATCACCCGCACGGGCAGCGGGAGCCCGGATCTCGTTCAGCGCGACAAAGCCGCCGCAGGCGACGACCAGGGAAAGGAGGGTTATGCCCAGCATCAGGGCGCGCACATGGCGCATGCAACAGACCTCCTGGGACCGGGGGGCGTTGTGGCGCGCGGCGGAGCTTGCGTGCTCCCGCCCCCGTACGACCATTGCAGATTGTAGCGGATTGCAGCGTGCCGCAGTGGTGTTGCAATGAATGCTGGCGTGAGTGCATATGCGGCTTGTTTACTGCCAATACCATTGTCAGCGGCGCATTATAGCATGCTGCGCAGGTTGCGGCACGGTGCCGATCAGGTATGATACTGCAGAGGAGCCGCTTCGTCAGCACGGGCAGCGGCACGCTGAAGAGCGCAACCTGCAATGACCAGATCACAAACAACCGCGCTCCCGGGTCGCCTCTGGGCACGCTGGTGGTACCTCTGGGGCCTGAGCCTCTGCTACATCGGTAATTCGAGCCACGACCGTTCGTTCTACCGCGGCGGCGTCAGCTCGTTCCAGCGCGCCATCCGCTGCTGGCCCGAGTTCGCGCCCGCCTACTACCAGCGCGGCCTGATCCGTGGGCGCGAACTGGGCGAGTATGCGGCTGCGATCGCCGACCTGGAGCGGGCCAGTGTGCTGCGCCCGGAGTGGCCCGAACCCTACCTGCAACGGGGCCTGTTCCACCGCTTCAACGGCACGCCCAGCCAGGCGCTGGCCGAACTGGGGCGCTTTGTTGAGCTCGCGCCCCCCGGTTACTGGCGCGACGAGGCCAGCCGCCAGATCGCGGCCATCGAGGGCGAGAGTGCCGCCGATGGCGTGGTATAATCGCCAGCGCCGGGCGCCGCATTCCCGCTGCTGGCGTAGCTCTCCGGACATCCGGAGCGGGTTTGCCGGGCCGAACGCGTCATGGCGTCTTCGCGTCTTCGCCTCCCAACTACGAACAGCAGGTAGCCTATGCCCCCCTACCGCGCCTGGTTTGCCGCACAGGACGATCCCGAGGAGCGCTACCCCCTGACCGAGGTGGTCTACTACTCACGCTCGGGCGGGCTGCTCGAGGTGCAGCACGATCTTGCGGCCCTGCGCCAGCGCAGCGCCGAGGAGTGGAAGCAACTCTTCGAGCGCCGCTGGATGCGCACCACCTGGCCGTTCGGCTCGGGGGTGTGGGGCAAGCAGGAGTGGGTCTGTCCCGGCATCGACGATGCGAACATCGTCAGTATGTTCGAGGGCGGCACCAACCTCTTCTGGGCCGAGCGCTTCGGGCGCGAGATCGGCGTCGAGGAGCTCTGGATCAAGATGTGTGGCAACAGCCACACGGGGTCGTTCAAAGACCTGGGCATGACGGTGCTGGTGAGCGTGGTCAAGCAGATGATCAGCGAGGGCAAGCCGATCCGCGCGGTGGCCTGCGCCTCCACCGGTGACACCTCGGCGGCGCTCGCCGCCTACGGGGCCGCCGCCGGCATCCCGACGATCGTCTTCCTGCCGCGAGGCAAAGTCAGCACCGCCCAACTGGTCCAGCCGATCGCTCACGGCGCGACGGTGATCTCGCTCGACACCGACTTCGACGGCTGCATGCGCATTGTGCGCGAGATCACGGCCGACCCGAACAATGGCCTCTACCTGGCGAATTCGCTCAACTCGCTGCGCGTCGAGGGCCAGAAGACGGTTGGCATCGAGATTGTCCAGCAGTTCGACTGGGAGGTGCCAGACTGGATCGTCATCCCGGGTGGCAACCTCGGCAACACCTTTGCGCTAGGCAAGGGGCTACTGATGATGCACGAGTTGGGGCTGATCAGCAGACTGCCGCGCATCGCCTGCGCCCAGGCTGCGCACGCCAATCCGCTCTACCGGGCCTACCGCAACGACTGGCGCTACGAGCCGATCGCCGCCGAGCCCACCGCTGCCTCGGCCATCCAGATCGGCGCCCCGGTGAGCATCAACCGGGCGATCAGCACGCTGCAGCGCTTCAATGGCGTGGTCGAGCAGGCCAGCGAGCAGGAACTCGCCGACGCTGCAGCGCGCGCCGACCGTACCGGCGCCTACGCCTGCCCCCACACCGGGGTGGCGCTCGCCGCCACGATCAAGCTCATCGACCAGGGCGTGATCAAACGCTCCGAGCGCGTGGTCGTGATCTCGACCGCCCACGGGCTCAAGTTCAGCCGTTTCAAAGTGGACTACCACGAGGGCACGCTGCGCGAGGTGGCCAGTCGCTACGCAAACCCGCCGGTCGAACTGCCGCCCGATGTGGATGCTGTGCGCCGCGTGCTGGAGGAGCGCATGGCCACGGCGGAGCAGCGGGGCTAGCGCCGCCGATGGTGATCGTTGGCTATGCGCGGCGCGTGCGTGCCAGTCTACAGCCGGCACAGGTGATCGACCCCGCCATCGCCGCCGGTGGCGACCCGGCCGAGATCGCGGCCCACTGCCTCATCGCGGTCGATCCGGGCTTCGCCGAGCGGGTGCGGGAGGGTGATGTGCTGGTGCTCGATGGGAGCTTCGCCGGCGGCGCGGGCGCGGAAGCGGCGCTGATCGCGCTGCAGGCCGCCGGGCTGGCTGCGCTGATCTGCCGCACCGCCGACGCTGACCTGCTGGCCCTTGGCGCACGCTACGGGCTCCCGCTGCTGGTTGCGCCCGAGGCCGCGGCGCAACTCGGCGAGGGGGCGGTGGTACGGCTCGACCTGGAGCGCGGGCACATTGCGAGCGGCGATCTGCGCTGGACCATGCCAGCGGCTGACCCCACCACCATCGCCGCCGCCCGCCGCGTGCACCTGCTGGCGCGCATGCGTCGTGTCGTTGAAGACGAGGGTCTGGCAGAGGGGTGAGCGCGTGGCGACAGCCTGGCTCGAAATACAGGTGAGCGTCGACAACGAGGCGGTTGAGGCCGTTGCGGAACTGCTGGCCCGCTACGGCTACAACGGCGGAGTGGTGATAGAACCGGCCTGGACGCCGGGCGACGAGGGGCCGGAGTTCAGCTACGATCGCGCGCGCCCCAGCGTGCTGAAGACCTACCTGCCACTGGATGCGCACGCCGAGGACGCGCGCCAGCGCATCGAGCAGGCGCTCTGGCACCTCGGGCAGTTGCGGCCGGTCGGCCCGCTGCAGGTGCGCCGGCTGGAGGAGGAGGATTGGGCCAACGCCTGGAAGCAGCACTACCGCGTGCTGCGGGTCGGCGAGCGGATCGTTGTCGTGCCATCCTGGCTGGAGCATCAGCCCGCGCCGAACGATGTGGTGCTCCACCTCGACCCGGGCATGGCCTTCGGCACCGGGCTGCACCCCACAACCCAGCTCTGTCTCGGCCTGCTTGAGCGTTATGTGCAGCCCGGGCAGCGGGTGCTCGACCTTGGCACCGGCAGCGGCATTCTTGCCATTGCCGCTGCCAGGCTGGGCGCCGGCCATGTGCTGGCGCTCGACAACGACCCGGTAGCGGTGGCGGTGGCCGCCGCAAACATCGCCCGCAACGGCGTAAGCGCGACGGTGACGGTCGCAGAGGGCAGCCTCGGCGCCGGCAGCCGGATGGGCCACTGGCTGAGCGGCGACTTCGGCCCACCCGCCGGGCAGGCGCCAGCGCTGGCGCAGCCGGGTGCGGCGCCTGGCGAGACGGGACCGCCTGCGGGAAGCGGCGCGGAGCAGCAGGCGCTGGCGGGCTGCGACCTGATCGTCGCGAACCTGATCGCCAGGGTGCTGACCGTGCTCGCCGCCGACCTGGCGGCGGCACTGGCGCCGGGCGGCATCCTGATCAGCAGTGGCATCATCGACAGCCGTGAGGCCGAGGTGGCGGAAGCCTTCACCGCGGCCGGTCTACGCCAGGTGGCGCGCCAGGTGGCCGACGAGTGGGTGGCGCTGGTCCACACCCGTGCTCAGACCTGATACCACGTGGAATTGGCAATCCCGCATGGTCCCGCTCATCTCCACAGCGCTCCAGCTCCACACAGGGCTTTGTCGAGCTGGAGCGCTGTGGAGGTGTGGAGCTGAGCCAATGCGATGCCAGCAAGCAGAATCGGTATGAGATCACGCCGCGGCCGCCAGGGCGAGCAGCAGCAGGGCCTGCATACCACGCCCGAGGTTGGCGGGCTGGATGTACTCGTCGTGGCGGTGGGCGTTGCCGCCATCGGTGAGCCCGACACAGACGGCGGGGATGCCCATGCTGAGGGGGATATTGGCGTCGGTGCTACTCTGCTGGAAGCTCACGCTGGCGCCGACCGAGTGATAGGCGGCCACGGCCGCCTGCACCAGCGGGTGATCGCGCTCGATCGCGCCCGAGGGCCGATCGCCGACCGTCTGCACGTGCAGTTGCACATCGGGATGCTCGGCGGCGGCGACCGCGACCAGGCGATCGACCTGAGCGGCCAGGTTAGCGAGGGCGGTGGCGCTAACCGAGCGCATATCGAGCAGCATGCTGGCGTGCTCGGCGATCGTATTGACCGACGTGCCGCCCGTGATCACACCGATATTGAAACTGGTGCGGGGTGTGCGCGGGGCGTGCAACTCCGTAATCCGCGCTGCGAGGCGCACGAGGGTATGGATAGCGCTCGGCGTGCCATAGTTGCCCCAGGAGTGGCCACCGGGGGCGACGGCCTCGATCCGATAGCGGCGCACGCCGATGGCCTGGTGATGGAGTGTGCCGAAGTCGCAGCCCTCCAACGCGATCACCGAACTGATCCGCGGCTGCAGCCGTTTGACAGCCGCGCGGATGCCGCGCAGGTCGCCGAGGCCCTCCTCACCAACATTGGCCACGAACCAGATGTCGCCGCCATTGGGTAGATCGTGGCGCTGCATAGCCTGGGCCAGGTGAATGAGCCCGGCCACGCCGGTGCTGTTATCACCGAGCCCGGGGCCATAGACCCGGTCGGCCTCGTAGCGCAGGCGCAGGTCGGTCTCGCGGGGGAAGACCGTATCGAGGTGGGCGGCAATGAGCAGGCCGGGGCGCACGGCGTGGCCAGGCCGCCGCCCGTAGACGTTACCGATCTCGTCGCTGGTGACATCGCTCAGCCCGAGGGCCCGCAGCCGGTCGAGCACAAAAGCCGAGCGCTCACTCTCATCGAAGGTCGGCGCGGGCACCTGCTGGACAGCGATAGCCGTCTCGAGGATGGGCCGATAGTCGGCGAGTTCAGCGAGCGCTCGCCGCACGGCGGGGAGATCGCGCCATCGCTGGATATCCATGCTGACACCTGGTGGGTTTAACAGACCGTTAATTGACAGATTATTGCCGATTCGCTTCAGGCTGTCAATTTGCCAGCCCCGGGAACTCGTGGCATACTGACGCCGAAAAGCCATTGTTTGCCAGCGAGGAGCGCGCCATGTCGATGCTGCCAACCGCCTCAGTCGCCACCATTGGCGCCCACGAGGGTGAGCAGGTGAGCCTGGCCGGCTGGGTCTATAACAAGACCGAGAAGGGCAAACTGATCTTCATCCAGCTGCGCGACGGCAGCGGCACGATCCAGTGCGTGCTCTTCAAGAAGAACGTGAGTGAGGCGACATTCGCGCGGGCCCAGGCGTTGACCCAGGAGGCATCGCTGCGCGTCACGGGGAGCGTGCGCGCCGATGCGCGCGCGCCGGGCGGCTTTGAGCTCGACGTACAGGAGCTCGAACTGGTGGGGCCGAGTCCCGACTATCCGATCGCGCCGAAGGAGCACGGGATCGAGTTCCTGATGGAGCATCGGCACCTCTGGGTACGCTCGTCGCGGCAGCATGCCCTGCTCCGTGTGCGCGCCGAGGTGATCGCCGCCGCCCAGGAGTGGCTGAACAGCCAGGGCTTCGTACGCTTCGACACGCCAATCCTCACCGCGACCGCCGCCGAAGGGACGACCAATCTCTTCGCCACCGACTACTTCGACCTGGGCAAGGCCTACCTGGCCCAGACCGGGCAACTCTACGTTGAGGCGGGCATGATGGCCTTCGGCAAAGTCTACTGTTTTGGGCCAACATTTCGCGCCGAGAAGAGCAAGACGCGGCGTCACCTGACCGAATTCTGGATGATCGAGCCTGAGGTTGCCTTCGCCACCCACGCGGACAACCTGGCGCTCCAGGAACAGTTCGTCAGCGCGATCGTGCAGCGGGTGCTGGAGCGGCGGGCGGACGATCTGCAGATCCTGGGGCGGGATACGACGGTGCTGGAGCGGTGTGTGCCACCATTTCCGCGGATCAGCTACGACGAGGCCCTGGAACTGATCGCGGCGCAGCAGGGCGTGGTGGAGGGGGCCGAGCCGCTGCCCTGGGGCGAAGACTTCGGCGCACCGCACGAGCACCTGATCGCCTCACAGTACGACCGGCCCGTCTTCGTCGAGCGTTATCCTGCAGCGATCAAGGCCTTCTACATGGAGCCCGACCCGCAGCGCCCGGAGGTGGCGCTCTGTGCCGATCTGCTGGCCCCCGAAGGCTACGGCGAAATCATCGGCGGATCGCAGCGCATCCACGACGCGGCGCTGCTCGAGCGCCGCATCGTCGAGTACGGGCTCAACCTTGCGGACTACCAGTGGTACATGGACCTGCGGCGCTACGGCAGCGTACCCCACAGCGGCTTCGGCATGGGCATCGAGCGAGCGGTCTGCTGGATCACCGGCACCCGCCACATCCGCGAGGCGATCCCCTTCCCGCGCATGCTCTACCGGATCTACCCGTAGCCGCACAGCGCCACCTGGTACCGTCCCGCCGGGCGCGGAGACGCAAGCGCCGGCGGCCCCGTCAGGCCGAAGCTAGCGCACAAAGGTCCGGCGTACGCTCCCGACCAGGGTCCGGGCGGTATCGAGGTAGGCGGTGTAGACACCGGCGCGCCCGAAGATGAGCGGGGTGGCCACGCCAAGCAGGATCAGGGCCGGGATCCAGAACAGCGCCCCGAGGAACTGGGTCAGCCAGGCGAAGATCAGCCCGGCGCCGACCAGCACATTGAGCAGCGCGGTGCTGCCGCGCTGGCCGTAGCCATTGCCGATCAGTTCACGGAGATTGCCGATCAGCAGCAGCACGCCAGCGAAGGCGCTGACGTGCATCACCAGGCTGGTGCTGAGAAAGCGCATGACGAAGTAGATCGCCACCAGCAGCACAATCGCCCCTGCGATGTAGAGATAGGCGGGCTTGATCGGCACCCCGCCGATCCGCGTATAGCGGCCGCCATTATTCGTCCCGTTGCCGTTGTACATCGCCGATCCTTTCTCGTGGTGGCTGGCCGCGTCGCTCGCGGGCCGGTCGCGCCGTCTGCTGCTTTGACGGGTGCTGGCGGGCATTTGTTGCGGGCGGGCGGTGGCGGCTACTCATCGAAGACCGCGCGGACGCGGAACATGCCGTCGCGCTGATCGGGGGCATTGGCGAGCGCTGCTTCGCGGCTGAGCTCTTCGGTGACCGCATCGGGCCGCATCACGGTGACGAGTTCGGTCACCTGCGCCGTGGGCGGAACACCGGTCACGTCCACCTCTTGCAGCATCGCGATATGGTCCAGGATATTGGAGAGTTGCGAGCGCATCAGTTCGAGCTCCTCGGGGCTGAGGCGCAGGCGCGCGAGCCGGGCAACGTGGATCACTTCTTGCTGGGAGAGCGCCATAGTTAATCTCCTCGGATCAATAAAGCATGGTTCAGAGCTGGGCGTTCCTGCTTGACCGTTGTTTATCAGTTCCGCATAGCCGGTCTGTCGCGCTGTGGCGGTGAAGACCGCATGGTCAACGTAGTGTACCGAGCAGGGCCAGCGGCACCAGGCTGGCGAGGCGAACCCGCTTCAGGGCGGCGCAGGCCCGGCTGATAGCTGCGGGCTCGGCGCGCAGGGTGAGCGGCAGAATGTAGCTGCAGACCGGGATCACCACACAGACCAGCAGGGCCACTGCGTACCACGGCGAAAGTGGGGCGAGCCACAGCGGGGCGGCGGCGCAGAGCAGCGTAAGGCCCATCAGGCTACGGAACAGGTGCAGTGACGGGCCAGGCCCGAAGCAAGTCGCCGTCGTAACGATCCCCGCGCTGGCATCGCCGTGCAGATCATCGACCGTGTATAACACTTCCTGGGCCAGTGTGAAGAGGAAGCTCATGGCCACAACGGCCCAGAGCAGCGGGGTGAGCCGACCGGCAGCAAGGCTACCGAAGAGCAGGATCGAGCCATTGAGCAGGGCCATAGTAAGATTCCCGATCAGCACCGTCCGCTTGAGGCGCAGGGAATAGGCCGCGGTGAGCGCCAGGTTCAGCAGCGCGAGGGGCCGGAGCGCCGGTGGGGCGACGAGGGTGCTGCCGAGGGCGAGCGCGGCGAGGACGAGGGCGAGCGCGGCGGCCTGGGGGCGGGAGACGGCCCCGGCGGGGATGGGGCGTTCAGGCCTGGTCAGGCGGTCGAGGTCAGCATCGGCATAGTCATTGATCACGAAGCCGAACGCAACAATGATGGCCACGATCAGTGCCGCGTAGGCGGTCGCAGGACTGAAGATCGCGCCAGCGCCAGCGCTCAGATAGGCGCCCAGGAAGGTGTAGGCGGCAGCCTGGGCGGCGATCTGGGGCCGGGTGATGTGGATCAGGGCCGTCAGGCGGCGTAGCGTGGTGCGCACAGGTCCCTCGTTTACCCCGCTCAACCCTCGCCACTCAGCCGATCATAGAGTGCCTGGAGTTGTTCATCGCTATAGAGGGTGATGGTAAGCCGGATGCTTCCGCCGCTGCGCGACAGCTGCACCGGTGTCTCCAGGATGGCTTCAAACATGCGCTGTGCCTCGGCGTCTTCAGGCGACAGGGGACGAGGCCGGGCCTCCCGTGGCGCAGGCCCTTCATCGCGCGGTGGGCGAGCGACTGGCAGCCTGGTGGCGGGAGCGTCCGGCTGGTGTACCTGGGCCAGGGCTTGCGCGAGATCACGCCCCTCGGCGACGAGGCTGGTGAGGCGCTCGGTCTCAGGCAGATCGAGCCCCCTGGTGAGCAGGCACTCGAGCACCTGCGCCTGCCGGTCCCGATCAATGACGCGGAGCAGGGCCTGGGCCTGGGCGAGGCTGAGCGCCCCGCGCAGCAGCGCAGCGCGGCTTGCGGGGGCCAGCGCCGGATGCTGCGCCAGTTCGCCGAGGTGCTCGGCCTCGCGCACGCTGAGCTCGCGGCTGAGCACCAGGTTCAGGGCAGCCACCTGCTCCTCGGGGTCCTCGAAGCGCAGCAGGGCGCGCCCGTGTCCGGCGCTGAGCGTACCCGCGAGCAGCGCCTGGCGCGCCGGCGGCACCAGCTTGATCAGGCGGCGGGTATTGACCACAGCGACCCGGCTCTTGCCGACCCGCCGCGCGATCAGCTCATCGGTCAGCCCAAACTCGTCCTTGAGCATCTGGTAGGCCAGGCCCTCTTCGAGCGGGTTCAGGTCAGCGCGTTGCACATTCTCGACCAGGGCCAGTTCAAGCGACTGCTGCGCGGTGGCCCGTTTGACAATCGCGGGAACGTCGCTGAGCCCGGCGCGGCGGGCGGCACGCAGGCGGCGCTCGCCGGCGATCAGTTCATAGGTGCCGGCCTCGGTTTCGCTCACGATCAGCGGCTGGATCAGGCCGTGCTCACGGATCGACGCGGCCAGTTCATCGAGCGCCTGTTCATCGAATACGGTGCGCGGCTGGCTCCGGTTCTCGCGAATGGCCTCGACCGGCAACTGGCGCACGCCCTCGCCCGGGGCCGGGCCGGGGATAAGGGCGTCCAGGCCACTACCGAGGCCCCGTCGGCGACTCACTGGCGGCGCTCCTCTCGTTGCAGGACCTCATCGGCCAGGGCGGCATAGGCCTGGGCGCTCCGGCCGGCGGGCTCATACTCGGCGATCAGCCTGCCGTGGCTCGGCGCCTCGGAGAGGCGCACACTCCGCGGGATGAGGGTCCGAAAGATCAGTCGCGGAAAGTGCCGCTGGACCTCATCGACCACCTGCTGCGCCAGGTTGGTACGGCCGTCATACATCGTCATTACAACGCCGAGCATATGCAGCCGTGGGTTCAGCCGTTCACGGACCCGCTCCAGGGTTGTTTTGAGCTGGGCCAGGCCTTCGAGGGCCAGGTACTCGCACTGGAGCGGGATCAGCACACTGTCGGCAGCACAGAGCGCGTTGAGGGTCAGCAAGCCGAGCGAGGGCGGACAGTCGATCAGCACATAGTCGTAGAGCGCCCCGGCCGAGGCAAGCGCTGTGGCCAGGCGCTGTTCGCGCCCCCGGGCATTGACCAGTTCCACCACGGCGCCTGCAAGCTCCTGGTCGGCCGGGACGAGTGAAAAGCCGGCGCGCCCGGTTGGCATCGTCGCGGTCGCAAGCTCCCCGCCCATCAGCAGGTCGTAGGTCGTCGCCGCAAGGCTCTGCTTTGCAATCCCAAGACTGGTCGTGGCATTGCCCTGCGGATCACAGTCGATGAGTAAGACCCGGTAGTTGCGCCGCGCCAACTCACCGCCGAGGTTGACCGCGGTTGTGGTCTTGCCGACGCCGCCTTTCTGGTTGGCAATTGCGATCGTGCGCGGGCGCATGCTGGCGCTATCCTGTTTCACGTGGAACACTGATAGTGGCGGGAAGGCTCACCGGCGCAATTGTACCACGGACGGCCAGCCAGCCGACGGTGACAGGGTGCCGACGATCGTCCCACGCCCGCTACGGAAGGAAGCGCAGCGGGTTGACCGCCCGCCCGTTGACCAGCACTGTAAAGTGCAGATGCACCCCGGTTGAGTATCCGCCGCCAGCCCGATCGTAGGTGCTCCCCATATGGCCAATCAGCTCACCCACTGCCACCTCGTCGCCAACCGAGACCAGCGGTCTGGCGATCAGGTGGCCGTAGATCGTCTCGACCCCCCCCGCGTGGCCCAGCCGCACACAGTAGCCATAGCCACGGCACCAGCCGGCCTCACGCACCCGGCCGGCGCGGGCCGCCACGATCGGCGTCCAGGCCCGGTTGGCAATATCGATCCCGTTGTGGAAGCTGCCCCAGCGCGGGCCGAAGCCTGAGGTCAGCGTACCCCGCGTGGGCCAGACCCAGCGCGGCGGGGGTGGCGGAAAGTCATTCGAGAGTGGCAGCGCAGCGACCTGTTCGGCAGCAACCGCCAGCAGATCGGCGCGTACCCAGCCGCGGAGCGTACCAAGCTCCACCAGCAGCCAGCCATCGTGGCGCGCCCGCAGCGCCACCCGCCGTCCGGCAGCAAGTTGTGCCACCCGGGGATGCTCGGTGCTCGGCCCCACGCGCAGATTGGTCTCCGCTGCCCGGACCACCGCCGCCGGCTCTGGCCCACGCGCCGCCAGTCCGGTCAGGCCACCCACTGCCCGCAACCAGTCCGCGGGCAGGCTCAACTGCTCACGGGGAATGAACAGCTCCACCCCGGGGGTGAGTGCCGCATCCGGGCCGACATGGTTTGCGGGAAAGGTCGCGATCACCGCTGGCGACACCCCAAAGCGTTCGGCAAGGCTCGCCAGCGTCTCCCCGGCGGCAACGACGTGGGGCTGCCCGGAGACCCGGGGGATGCGCAACACCTGGCCCACCACCAGCGCGTCACCCTGCTCAAGCCGGTTGGCCAGCACCAGTGCTTCGAGGCGCACGCCATAGCGGGCCGCCAGCGCACCCAGGGTCTCGCCCTCGGCCAGCTGGTGCACCGTCTGAAAGGCGCTCGGTACCGTCACCGGCTGCTGGATCAGTGGCGTGAGCGGCTCGCCGGCCTGGCGGATCCGGATCGGGCCGACCGCAAGCGGCGCCAGCACGACCCCGTCGTGCGTCGCCAGCGGGGTCGCACGCTCGGTGACCGGCGCTGAGCGTGCGACGATGGCGGCGCCGCCGCGTCCGCTCACCTCGGCGCCCAGCACCGTCAGGATCAACGCAACCACGCAGGCGTGGGCGCATAGCCGGGCAGCAGGCGCGGCGCGCAACGCCGCCACGACGCGCAGCACGGTTGGCAGCGACTCACGCGCAGCCGTGGGAAGTTCGCCTGGCGCATCACCCCGGATGTGCGCCAGCGCCGCGCGGGCCAGCGCGGCACGCCGCTTGCGGACGGCCCGCCCGGGCCGGGAGCGCTGCCGTCGTCCCACCATCACGGTGCTCACGAAGCTGGTCCAGCCATCGGTGAGAGACATGTCGCCAGCCGGGCCGCGGGGTATCTGAACAGCGCTAATGGCTCGGCCCCCGCTCTGTAATACCAGGTGGAATTGGCAATCTCGCATTGTCCCGCTCACATCCACAGCTCTCCAGCTCTCCAAAGCCCTGTGTGGAGCTGGAGAGCTGTGGAGGTGTGGAGATGAGCCAATGCGATGCCATCAAGCAGAATCGGTATAAGACAGGGGCTGCGCCACTGCTTCAGCCCAACAAGAGCCATCCGGCAACGAGGCTCCATGCGAGCACGCGCTACCGGGTCATCTGCGTGGGGCTGAGGATACACCCGACCACCTGGTTTGTCAACGGATGCTTGAGGAATTCATCCGCTAGAGACCGCGCAGACGGTCTTCGCATCCCATAGCCGAGGGCTTTAGCCCCACGGCCAGTTCGGCATACCGGATTCATTTCTCAATACCCATCAGCCCGACGGCGCACCGGTCGGCGGCCTGGCCGGTGATGCCGACAGCGATCAGGCCGAGGCCGTTGTTCAGCGCATGAGCGGCGATGCCCAGTAGCAGCCCGCCGGGTGGCAGCAGCCAGCGCAGCCAGCGCGCCCGCACCTGCCACGACAGGCCGAGGGCCGCCCCGAAGAGCCCGGTGTAGAGCGGGTAGCCCGAGAAGCCAAACAGGGCGTAGGCGTAGCGGTAGCCGAACTGAAAGTTCCACGGCGCGAAACTGTACTCGCCATAGCCCTTCGCAACATAAAGCGGTGCCTCGATCCAGGTAAAGCCCAGGCCGATCAGGGCGCCGTAGATCAGCCCGTCGCGCATGTTGTCGAATGCGCCCCCCAGCAACACGAAGAGCAGCAGCAGGCCGAGACCCTTGGTAACCTCTTCAACCAGTGGGCCGGCAATGGGCGCACCAGGCATCAGCACCGCGTCTTCACCCAGGGCGGCTGCGGTCGCCGGGTTCGCCGCCACGAAGTCGGCTACCCAGCCGAGTACGACATCTGCAGCGGGATGCGCAGCACCATGAAGCTGGCAAACGCCAGGGCGATGAGTAACGTCCCCGCGGTGAGCCCTGCGAAGCCAGGACGCCGCAGAGGCGAGCCAACGAAGACGTGTGAGTCCAACTGCGCACAGCATGCCATGCGCTCAAGAGCGTTGCACCAGCTCTATTTCACCGCAGGACTGAGCTTGACGTAGACTTTCAGCCCGTGCTAAGATGGACCTATGTCAGCGGCCGAGCCCCGCCTCCCGCGCCAGCTCTGGTTCGGCCATCAGCCTCCACGAAAGGCCGACAGATGATCCGTGTCGTTGTAGATAGTATTCGCGTCAGCCTTTTGACCCAGCATCGGGTGGTTGTGCTGCGCGAGACCGACAGCAAGCGCTATTTGCCAATCTGGATCGGGCCCTTTGAGGCTGACGCCATCGCGATGGCCATCCAGGGCCACGAGCCTCAACGCCCGATGACGCACGACCTGCTCAAGGCGACGATCAGCGACCTGGATGGCCAGATCAACCACATTGCGATCAACGACATTCAGGACAACACCTTCTTCGCGCGCATCGTGGTTGAGCAGCGTGGTCGCACCGTCGAGATCGATGCACGCCCAAGCGATGCCATCGCCCTGGCGGTGCGCACCGAGGTTCCAATCTTCGTTGAGGCCCACGTCCTCGATCAGGCCGGGGTCTACTTCGATGAGGACGAGCAGGCCATGGCCACAGAGACGCCTGCCCACGAGCCCGGCGCCGAGCCCGAGGGCGAGAATGAACCGGAACTGAACGACGACTCGATGTCGATCTTCCGGAACTTCATCAATACCCTCGATCTCGATAATCCACCAAAGGGAGGCCAGGAGAACTCCTGAGTTCCGCCAGATGCTCTACGCGCGCCCCGCGGGTTAGACCTGCCGGGCGCGCGCGGTTTTCCACGATCATGAGTCTGTTTGTGGATAACTATGCTCTATCTGTGGATAAGTCGCGCGTCTTGTGGATAAGTCGCCAAGGAATCGTGGATGGCGTGTGTACGTACGGCGCCCCTGACCCCGTCACATCCCACCACTGTGGAGGCTGTGGACAGTCGTCCACGACTTCTCCCCCGGGCCAGTAGTGCAGCCAGACGGGCCAGATCGCGCATTTTCCACCCTGTCCACAGCCCTATGACGGATACTGATTTCCTCTCCTCTTTTTTCACATGATTGGTGTGCATGGAACGAACGCCCCGAGCCTTGTGGTATACTATGCTGTGGCACTGAAGAACGGCAGATACTTGCTGAACCCCGCCAGGGCCGAGAGGCAGCAACGGTAGGTGAGTTCCTCTGGGTGTTCTGAGGTGCCACCCCCCCTGTCAAGGATATCAGCGGCGGTGGAACATCCACCGCCGCCGTTGTTTGGCCATCCCGCCTCACTGTTTCGCACCCACCGGGCCAGTACGTGATACTACGGATCCTGGGAGCGCGGGCGTCCCGCCCGCCTGACGCTCCCGTCGCTGTCTCCGCGCTTCCCGCTACGCAGGATGCCGTTCCTCGCTCCTCGCTGAACAGGTACCTTCGGCCCTACGGTGTGCCCGTGCGTGGCAGCAGTTCTTCCGGCGTTGTCAGCCGCTGCTCACCGTGCTGGCTGAGCAACAGCACACTGCAGCCCGGCGCCAGTTCGGCCATCACCTGCCGGCAGACCCCGCAGGGACTGGCCACCGTGTCGGTTGGGGTCACCACCGCGATGGCCAGAATCGCGCGCTCGCCAGCGGCGTAGGCGCTCAGCAGCGCCACGCGCTCGGCGCAGACCGTGGCCTGCAGGGCCGTGTTCTCGATGTTTGCCCCACGAAAGATCCGCCCGCTGGCGGTGAGTACCGCGGCGCCCACGTGGAACTGCGAGTACGGCGCGTAGGCCAGGTCACGCGCTGCGAACGCCTCGGCGGCGAGCGTCGCGTAGTCAGGCTGGGTCATGGTCCTCCTGTTCGGCCAGGACACCAGCCAGCGTCGTGGCCGGCGCTGGCTGCCGCCGTTCGATCCGCAGCTTCTTCGCCCGCACCCCCTTGATCGAGAGCACCGTCACCACGGCCTCGCCAACATCCACCTGATCGCCCGGCCGCGGCATCCGGCCCAGCCGCTCGTACACCAGTCCGCCGATCCGCTCGACCTCCTCCGACGTGAGGTGGAGCCCGATCAGGTCATTCACATCCTCGATCAGCACCCGCGAGTCGACGATGAACTCGTGGTCACTTACCGGTTGCACCGAGGGTTCCTCGGTGTCGTACTCGTCCTGGATCTCACCGACGATCTGCTCGATCAGGTCCTCGATCGTCGCCAGCCCGGCGGTGCCACCATACTCGTCGACGATGATCGCCATGTGCACCTTCCGCCGCTGCAGATCTTCGAGCAGCGCATTGACTTTCATCGTCTCCGGCACGAAGTGCGCCGGGCGCAGCAGCGAGTTGATCGGCATCGCTCTGTCATTGTTCCGCAGGGCCGGGATCAGGTCCTTCGCGTAGAGGATGCCCACCACGTGGTCGATCGTCTCCTCGTAGACCGGGATGCGCGAGTGACCGCTGGCGCTCACCAGATCAAGCGCCTGTTCCAGGGTGGTATGCAACTCCAGGGCAACGATATCGACCCGTGGCACCATGATCTCGCGCAGCAGCGTGTCACCGAAGGCGAAGACGCCCTCGATCATCTCGCGCTCCTCGTGTTCGATCAGGCCCTCCTCTTCGCCGACGTTCACCAGCAGGCGCAACTCTTCCTGCGTCACCAGCGGCGCGGCAGGCGCGGCCTGCCCGCTCAACAGCCGAAACAGCGGGCGTAGCGGCACGTTCACCAGCGCCAGGATGGGCCACAGCAGGGTTGAGGCAACCACCATCGGCCCCGCCAGCAGCAGCGCCGTTGCGTCAGGGTTGCGCACTGCCCAGGCCTTCGGGACCACTTCGCCAATCACCAGGGCGGCGATCAGCAGCCCGGCCAGGCTCCCGGCGACCGCCCAGGGGCCATGTCCGGCGCTGAGCCCCAGAGTCAGCGCGGTCGCGGTGATCAGCGTGACCGTATTCAGAAAGATGATCGTCGATTTGAAATGGTAGGGGTCGTTCATCAGCCGGGCCACCGCTCGCTTGGTGCGTGGGCCGCCTTGCGCCTCGCTGAGCAGGATGTTCAACCGATGCCGGCCGATCGCCGTCAGGGCAGCATCGACTGCCGACGTAAAGGCCAGCACCAGCAGGCAGAGCCCGATGCCGATGATAATGAGACCAGGTTCCGGTTCCTCCAAAGGGTACTCCCTCACGTTTGACATCATTTCAGTCAGGCCTCTTCGCGTCGTTGCCTTCTCACGAGAAAAGGGCACTGAGCGAGAGATCCTTATGGATGCGCATGATCGCCTCGGCAAAGAGCGGAGCGACACTGATCGTCCGCACGCGCGCCTCGGCTGCGGCGCTGCTCTGCGGGATGGTGTTGGTCACAATCGTCTGGACGAGATCTGAGCGGGCGATCAACTCCAGCGCATCGGCCGCGAAGATGCCGTGGGTCGCGCAGGCATAGACCCGCGAGGCTCCCCGCTCGACCAGCGCCTGGGCAGCCTCGACCAGCGTGCCACCGGTCGAGATCATGTCGTCGACAATGATCGCCGTCTTGCCCTCGACCTCGCCCACCATCTCCAGCACCTCGGCAGTGTCCGGCTCGGGGCGCTGCTTGGCGATGATCGCCAGCCCTGCGCCGATCCGCTCGCGGAAGCGGTTCGCGCGCGCCACGCCGCCCGCATCGGGCGAAACCACCACCGGGTTCGGCAGGTTCAGCCCGTGAATGTAGTCCGACAGCAATGGGGCCGCCTGGAGATGATCCACCGGGATGTCGAAGAACCCCTCGATCGCCGGGGCGTGCAGATCCATTGTCAGCACCCGGTCGGCGCCTGCCGTGCGGATCAGATTGGCCACCAGTTTGGCCGAGATCGGCTCGCGCCCCGCGGTCTTCTTCTCCTGCTTTGCGTAGCCGTAGTAGGGGATGACAGCCGTGACCCGGCGGACTGAGGCGCGCCGTAGCGCGTCGATCATCAGCAGCAGTTCCATCAGGTTGTGGTCGACCGGCGTACAGGTCGGCTGGATGACGAAGACATCGCAGCCACGCACGTTGTCGTGGATTTTGATCCGGGTCTCACCATTCTTGAACTGGCCGATCAGGGCCCGTCCGACGGTCATGCGCAGATTTGTGGCGATTTCCCTGGCGAGTTCAGGGTTGGAACTGCCACTGAAGATCAATAGTCGACCATCCATAACTTACTCTCCAGGGGACGGTCATAACCGGAGTTGACCGCTGCTCCAATCCGAGCCAGACAACGCAAACAGCAGTGAAGCCATGCTCCACTGCTGTTGTGGCCAACCCGCTGACAGCAGACGTGTGGGTCTGAGCGATCATACCCTTGCTGGTCACGGCGCTGGCGCCTTCCCGCGAGCCGTGGCTGCCGGGCCAGGACTCGAACCTGGACAGACGGATCCAAAGTCCGTCGTGCTGCCATTACACAACCCGGCAATCTGCTCGCATTATACCATACGCCGATCGACCGTTGCAGCGCTGATGCCATGGTTTTCGGGCAAGCCCCACACCCCGCTGGGTAGGGCTTGCCCCAACGGCTTTCACAAGCCCTGCCCCGCCGGGGGCAGGCAGTGCTTGCCGTAAGCCGCTGTGCTATAATCACGCTTCAGGAGCGGGCGTGCCAGGCTTTTGCGTTGCGCCACCGCGCCACACGACCGGCCTGGAGCGGTGTGGATCGAAGGAGGGTGACGGTGCCGGTCTGGAACGATCTTGGAGTTGCCTTCAATACGCTACGCGAGATCGACGTGGCGGCGATCCGCGCCGAGAGCGAGCGCCCCGTGACCATCATCGGCTTTGGGGCGCGCCGCCTGGTGGAGCGGGCCGCCGCGCTGCTGCGACTTCAGGGCGTCCAGCGCTATGGCCCGGCCGGCGCTGACCCCATTGTCTACCGGCCCCTGAGCGCCGCCGCGCTCGACGAGGATGTGCGCCGCGCCGATCTGCTGCTGATCGTGCTCGATGCCCGTGCCCCGCTCGCCGTCTCGGAGGCTGCCACCCTGGCCCGCCTCGCCGACCTGGCCCTGCCGACCACCATCGTCATCGTCGGCGCCAGCGTCGCCAATCCGGGGCCGCCGCGGCCCGAATTCGCCCACGCGCATATCATGACGCTGCCCGAGCTTGCGGCAGCGACGGCCAACCAGCTGGCCAGTTCGCTGATCGAGCGCCTGCCTGGCGAGAAGCACCTCGCCGCCGCGCGGCGGCTGCCTGGCCTCCGGCATGGCTATGCACGCGACCTGGTGGGCGCTGTCTCTTTTGCCAATGCGACCTACGCGCTGAGCTCGGCGATCCCGGAGCAGATCCCCGCGCTCGCGCTGCCCTTCGTCGTCGCCGATATCATCGTGCTCACCAAGAACCAGTCGCTGATGGTCTACCGTCTGGCGCTGGCCCACGGCGCCGAACCCGAGTTCTCCGCCCGCATGCGCGAGATCCTGCCCGTGATTGGCGGTGGCTTCCTCTGGCGCCAGACCGCGCGCTCACTGGCCTCGCTCATCCCGATCTGGGGCGTGGTGCCGAAGGTGGCGATCGCCTATGCCGGCACATATACCACCGGGGTCGCCGCCTGGCGCTGGTTTGCCGATAGCGAAATACTCTCCCGAGCCCGGCTTGAGGAACTCAGCAATGAGGCCATGCGCCTCGGGCGCGAGCGCGCTCAGGCCCTCGTCGAGGCCGCGCGCCGGCGCACCGCCCCGCCCGACGAGCCCCGCGGATGATACGGTGATGACGACCGCGCCGTCGCGTCCTCACCGCACGTCGCCTCAAACCGGTGCCGCCGGATCGCCTGCTACGGGCTGGATGAGTGCGGGGCCGTCGTTGCTTACCCGGTTCACCGCTTTGCTCACCGGGTAGGCCACCAGCAACCGGGCGGGGGCGGGGGCGAGCAGTTCACGCAGCAGCGCCGGATCGCGCAGCTCTGGGTCGAGCCACCGGGCGTACTGCTCGGGCGCGAGGATCACCGGCATACGATCGTGGAGCGGTTCGACCACGTCGTTTGCGGTGGTGGTGAGGATGGTGCAGCTCTCGAGCCAGTCGCCGGCGGGCGTGTGCCAGCGTTCCCAGAGCCCGGCCATGGCAAATGTGCCGCCTGCCGCCAGCCGGATGTAGTACGGCTGCTTCCCACCCGCCTGTGCCTGCCACTCGTAGAAGCCATCGGCGGGGATCAGACAGCGTCGCTGGCGCAACGCCGCGCGGAATGCCGGCTTCTCCGCCACGGTCTCGGCGCGCGCATTGATCAGGCGCGCGCCGAGCGTCGTATCTTTTGCCCATGCGGGCACGAGGCCCCAGCGCACCAGCGCGAGCCGGCGCCCGCCGGCCTCGGCGCGAATGATCGCGACGGGCTGGCTCGGCGCGATGTTGTAGCGCGCGCTGAGATCGGGGATGGCGGCCAGTTGAAACTGCGCCGCCAGTTGCTCGCCAGGCACTGCCAGGGTGAAGCGTCCGCACACAGACAGCTACTTCTCGTCCGGGTCGAGCCGTTTGGTCTCACCCGTTTCGGCCGACTCGCCCGACGCTGGCCCGCCGTGTTCACCCTGGCGCAGGCGGGCCACGAAGCCGGCCAGTTGATCGTTGAGCATCGCAATCCCGCGCGTCAGGCTCTCCTGGAAGTCCTGCGCGATCTTGCTCTGCTGAGCCTGGCTCACCGCCTTCTCGCCGCGCTGTACCAGTTGCTGCACCTGCGGGTTCTCCTGAATGGCCTTCATCGCGTGCTGGAGCTGCGAGCCGATCTCGTGCATCCCGGATGAGATATCGTGCTGCAGCTGCCTGGCCCGCTCACTCTCCAGCGCACCGCGAACCGCGTTCTCGATCTGCTGGCCCAGTTCTCGCAGCTCATTGGCCAGATCGCCCTGCGGCGGCTGCGGCTGCTGCGACTGGTTCTGCTCGTTCTCGGGCTGGCTCATGTCATCGCTCCTTTCGCCAATACCGGTGTACAATGTGGTCACGTACCATCTATGAGACGCTCAGGCAGCCAGGGTTGTTGTCGCTGGCGCCCGTGAAGCTGGAACATCAACGCCTGAAGCCTGTCTCTGCCTACTGGCCCGCCACTCACGCGCGCTGCCCCCGCGGGATGCGGCGACGCAAGAGCCACAGCCCGCCGGCCAGCAGCAGCACTGCCCCGGCGCGCAGCGCACTGCGCCCGGTGGCTGCCGGGGTGCCAGCCACGGCCACCTCAGCCACGGCCAGCGACCGTTGCCGGGCCGCCGCATACAACTCGGCCATTACCAATGCATCGGGGCCGGCTGGCGAGAGCAGGTCGCGCAGATCGGCACGCAGCAGCGCCAGATGCAAGGTGGGGTCGCGCATCGCCGGTGCACTGCGCGCGCGGATGGCTGTCGCAACCAGGCGCTCGATCGGGTCGGGCGCCGGCCGCTCACGGTAGCCGAAGACGGCTGCATACGAGGGCATGAGCGCCAGCAGGCGCGAAATCTCGGCGCCACTGGCCAGGTTGCTGCCCTCAAGGGTCAGGATGTAGTCGCTTCGGGCGACGCTCCACCCCTCGTAGAGCGCAAACCGGTAGCCCCGCCGGCGCGGGTAGTGCAGGGCCGCTACCGGCCAGTGGGTTGCGGCCAGCCGCGCAGCCGCTGCACTGGCCGCGGCGTTGCCGTCAACCACCAGGATGAGCTCGTAGTCGTCAACATGACGCGCCGCAGCGGCCAGGCACTCTGCGACCAGGGTGGCGAGCCCTGCGGGCCGGTGTACTGGCAGCACGATCGAGAGGCTGAGCGATGCCACGGTTATGCCCCCCTGGTCCGGTTGCTCCACTGCGTTCCCAGTATAGCACAGCGGCTCTGGAACGGGCAGTGCCCCGCCGGCGTCTTCCTATGGCTTAGTGCAGTTCCAGGCGACCTGTTCGGGCATCAGCGCGACCTCGACCGTGTCCAGCTGCGCCGCGCCCAATCTACCATCGCAAATCTGCAATCTGCAATCGCATTAGGTGTGTTTCAGAGTCGGGCGTTCTCGTGTGACAGTTGCTCCACAGCTCCACAGCTCCTCACAGCCGGTCTGGAGCGGTGGAGCGCTGTGTAGCTGAAGGCTGGATTGTCACGTGAGTTTGAAGCATGCCTTTTACAATGACACTGCTTCGGCCCAACAGCAAGAAAGGCTGTAGTGATGCGAGACGGACGGTACTCTCGCCGCTGGCGCCAGCGGCTCGCCCTGCTGCTCGCCCTGAGCGCCATGCTCGCCCTTGCCGCCTGCGGGGCGGCCCCGCAGCAGCCGGCCCCGACGGCCTACCCGGCGCCTCCTGGCGCGGCCCCGACGGCCTACCCGGCGCCTCCCGGCGTGGCCCCGACGGCCTACCCGCCACCGCCGGGTGGCGCTGCCGCGACGCCCACGCCACCAGCCCCATCGCCCGCTGGCCCGGCGCCAGTGCCAGCCGCAACACCGGCGACGCCTGGCGCATCTGGTGAGGTGCCCGCCGCGAAGCTTGCCGCAGCGGTGGCCGATCTGGCCCGGCGCACCGGCGCCGACCCGGCGCAGATCGTTGTTGTCTCTGCCGAGGCGGTGACCTGGAGCGATGGCTCGCTCGGGTGCCCGCAGCCCGGCATGTTCTACCCGCAGGTGCTGGTCGAAGGCTACCGCCTGGTGCTCGCTGTGAATGGCGCGAGGTATGCCTATCACGCCGCCGCCGATGGCGACTTCTTCTACTGTGAGCGCCCCACGCCGTAGCCCGCTCAGGGCCAGCGGTAGCGGACCCCCGGCGGCAGCCGGAGCGTCTCTTCGCCCAGCCGTCCCAGGCCGATCGCCTCACCCGTGGGCTGCCGCTCCAGCCGCGCCCCCGCCGTCCACTGGACGATCCAGCTATTGCGCGCGAGCTCGCCACTGAGCGCCGGCCCGAGCTCGGCGAAACGCTCGTCAGCCGCGCCAAAGCCGGGACAGAGCGCGCCCGCGGCCGGTTCACCGTCCAGGCAGTGATCGCTGCGCATGGTCTCCGCCAGGTAGAGCTGCGCGCCGAGCGGCCGTAGCTGGATAGCGTCGCCCCGTAGCTCCAGGCAGACCCGCTCGAAGCACTGCAGGCGCCCCCAGGCGAAGGGCACCACCGGGGTCAGCGGGAACCCGGCACGCTCGATGGCGCCAAGCTCGGCCCATGCCCTGCGCATGGCTGCCGGCACAAACTGGCCGGTTTCCTCGACGTACGCGCCCCCGGCCGCGGCCACCGTAAGCCTGCCGATCGGTTGTGGCGTCGCCAGGTCATCGCCGCCTGCGCGCAGGCTGACCTGGAGCAGGTAGACGCCCTCCAGGAGCTCCGGCGGCAGCGCAAGCGTCTGCACGTGCTGCACCGCGGCGTCCGCTGGCCAGTCCGCCGGTGGAAAGGCGGCGTAGAGCAGGGGCTGTTCGACCGCGAGGATCGGCGTGCCGTCCGGGGTCGTCAGCTGGACCACGACGGTGAGCGGGCCGGCGGGCTCGCCCGCCGCGCGCTGCCAGGTAAGCCCGATGGCGAGCAGTTCCCCTGGCTCGTACGTGGCGCCGAGTGGCGGCGCCAGGCTGTGGCCCACCAGGCGCAGGGCGCCGGCAGGCACCGCGAAGCGCAGATCGGCCGGCTGCTCAGCCCCCAGGGCCACCGGGCGGTAGAGGTCGAAGGTGCCGAGCGAGCCATCCTGGGCGTAGCGGTGTGTGAGGATCGCGACCACGCCCGGCGTCAGCCAGTTGCCCAGGTAGTCGAGCACCGCCAGGGGTAGTTCGCCGTTCGCCAGTTCGTGCAGCAGCGCCCGCTCATCAGCGTGGCCCTGGTCGAGAAGCTGGCGCGCCTCGAAGACCTGCAGCCGCGAGTCGACGCCGGCGGCGGCGGCGACGCCGGGCATATCGGTGAAGATCAGCGGCCCGGCGGCCTTCACCTCGGCTACCAGCACGGTGCCCACCCGGGCCTGGGCCGCAAGCACTGCGCGCTCGCGGGCCAGGTCGGCCCACAGCCCGTAGCGGCCAAAGGCCATCCGCGGCGGACTGGGCTCGATCAACCCCGCCGGGCGGAGCCGGTTGGCGTCCCACAGCGGCGGGTAGTAGAGCAGGGAGAGAACGAGCAGGCCGTAGAACGCAGAACGCAGAACGGAGAGCGGCAAGGCTGCGGATGCTGCGATTGCAGCAGTGCCCGTCAGGGCAACCAGCCAGACCAGCCCGGCGTACAGTTCGAGGAAGTAGTTGCTGTAGGCCCCCACCTTGCCGACCCCGATCGCCGTGACGGCGCCGAGCAGGGTGTAGAGGACGGCGAGGGTGGGACGGGGCGCCAGGGTGCCGGGGTGCCCGGGTGATGGGCTGCGGCCCCGTAGGGCCGCAGCATTCGCCCCAGGCTCGGTACGGGAAAGAGCGCCCCGCGGTGGCGCAGGCGTTGGCCTGACACCGTCGCGGGGTGCCGGGATGTGGGGCCAGGCGATCGAGATTGCGGCCAGGGCGGCGGCGGCGGCCAGAGGCCAGCGCAGGTCGAATTGCTGCGCCCAGAAGCCCCGGGCCAGCGCGCCATCCCAGCGGTTGGCGTTGGCCGTCACCACATGCAGTGCGAACCAGCCGCCACTCGCCAGCTGGAAGGCCGCAAAGAGCAGCCCGCCGCCCACCGCCAGCACGCCGCTGAGGGTCGCGGTCGCCAGCATTGCGCTGCGGCGTTCGGGTGCTGGTGCGCGCCAGGCTCGCCAGAGCAGCCATGCCCCGCCCGCGACGGGCGCGGCGATCAGCGAGGGTTTGGTATACAGGCTGGCCAGCAACAGCACTCCGGCCAGCGCAGCCCGGCGCGGGCCTGGTCCCCGCGTCCCGCCGCTGAGCACGGCCAGTCCCCAGAGGCCCAGGCAGACGCCGAGCATATCGACGCGCATCAGCGCCGCCCACTCGCGCACGATGGGTACGGTGAGAAAGAGCAGCGACAGATAGAAGGATGCAGGATGCGGGGTGAAGCGCGCGCGCTGGCGCCGGGTCGTGGCGAGCATAGCGAGCGCGGCAACCGCGCCCAGCGCGGCCAGCAGCGAGATCAGGCGCCCGCTGCTGAGCACTGCTCCGTCCAGAGGGGTAAGCGCCGCCGTGAGCAGCAGATAGACGGGCGGGTAGTTGACGATCAGGTAGGGTGGCGCCGCGGGGTCGGCGTATAGTCGCCAGATCGGGATGCCGGAGCGCAGGCGCTCGACCTGGGCGAGCAGCGGCCCCTCCCCGTAGTCGAGCGGGAAGCGAAAGCCGAGCAGGAGCAGGGCATGAGCGGCGAAGGAAGCCAGATAGGCCGCGACGAGCACGGCCAGCGCCAGTTGCGCGGCGCGCAGCGCCAACGTGGCAATTCTCTGCGCCATGGCCGCCATTATACGCGCACTGGCGCGGCGCGTGCCCCCTGGTCCATCGCTTGCTCAGGGCTATTGCAACAATCCTGCTGGCAAACCCCGGTTTTCCCACGCCGGGTGCGTGGGCGTCCCGCCCGCATGCGGGCCAGAGGCCCGCGTACCCGGGTTTGCCAGCAGGATCGTGCAACGTCGCACCTCGCCGCTTCACACCACCTGCGCATTACTCGGGGTTCTTCTTGGGAGAGGTATAGATGCCCTCGTGGCGATGGATGCGGTAGCCGACCTGCTTGAGCAGTTCGGAGGCGATGACCGACTTCTGGATCTCGTTGGTACCCTCGAAGATGCGCGTGACGCGCGCGTCGCGGTACATGCGCTCGAGCGGCAGTTCGCGCGAGAAGCCCATCCCGCCGTGGATCTGGATCGCCTCGTCGATCACCTGGCTGGCCATCTCGGTGCAGTAGAGCTTGCAGATGCTGCTCTCGATCGTCGATTTCTTACCGGCGTCGACCCGCCTGGCGCAGTCGTAGACGATCTGCTCCATGGTGTAGATCTTCACCGCCATATCGGCCAGCTTGAACTGGATAGCCTGGAACTCGGCGATCGCGCGGCCGAACTGGTGCCGCTCGATGGCGTACTTACGGCTCAGTTCGAAGGCCTCCTTGGCCGAGCCGATCGCACCGGCCCCGAGGCCAACGCGCCCGATATCGAGCGTCATCATGGCGATTGGAAAGCCGTGCCCGACGCCATGCGCGCCGCCGAGCACATTCTCGGCCGGCACACGCATGTCCTCAAAATAGAGGCTGGCGGTGTGCGAGGCCTTCAGGCCCATCTTGTCCTCGATCTTGCCCACGTGGAAGCCGGGGAAGTCCTTCTCGACGATAAAGGCGGTGATGCCGCCGCGCGCGCCCTTGGTCTTGTCGGTCAGCGCGTGGACAACGACCACATCGGCGAAGCTGCCGTTGGTGATCCACATCTTCTGGCCATTGATCACCCACTCGTCGCCGCGCAGCTCCGCGGTGGTGCTGATGTGGGCGGCGTCGCTGCCGGCGTTGGGCTCGGTAAGCGCCCAGGCGCCGATCAGCCGACCGGCCATCATGCCCTTGAGGTACTTATCCTTCTGGGCCTCGGTGCCGCCGATCCAGATGCTCGCCGCGGCCAGCTGGGTATGCGCGCCGATGATCGTGGCGGTACTGGCGCAGACGCGGTTCAGTTCCTCCATGAGCACGCAGTAACCGGTGATGCCCAGGCCGAGGCCGCCGTCCATCTCGGGAAAGGGCACGCCCAGCAGGCCGAGCTCACCGGCCTTCTTCACGACCTCGAGCGGTACCCGCTCCTCCTCGTCGATCTCGCGGGCGATCGGGCGGATCTCCTTGTTCACAAAGTCGCGGACGGTCTGGCGCAGCATCTTGATTTCGTCGCTGTGCTCGAACTCCATCGGTGTGTCCTCTCCTGTCCGGCGGCTTCTGGCCGCACTACGTATGGTCGCTGGCTTCCATAGCCTGGCGGGTCGTGGCCGAGACAACCGGAAGCACCAGTGCCGAAGGGTGATCTACGTCGTGGTAGATCGTCTGATCGGCCGCCGGGCCCGGCACTGCCCCGGCGTCGCGGAAGCGGCGCCCGTCGCCGGGGTTAGCGCCCCAGCGCGGGTGGGCCGCGCTACAGATGTGTAAGCGGAGGCGGTGCCCGGCCCGAAAGCGCTGGGCCGTGGCCCAGAGATCGAGCTCCAGGCGCAGGCTGCCATCGGGCTGTGGCTCACCCGTCCCTGGCGCCACCCGACAGAGCCCTTCGCAGACGTTGATCGAACGTCCGTCGGGATGGACATCGCAGAGGCGGCCGACAAAGTCGGTGTACCCCAGGCTCGAACGAACGAACAATTCGAGGCGCACATAGCCGATCACGTCCAGTTCGTGCGGCAGCGGTGGCGTGGTGTAACAGAGCAGGTCGCCGCGGCCCTCAATCGGTCGCTGGTCCCGCGGGCCGCCCTGTGGGCCGAGAACCGGCCCGCCGAGCGCCGGGGTCGGATTGCGCGGGTCGTAGCGATAGTGGTCCGGCGTGCTCGCCTCGGCGGGCGGGTGGGTCGAGAGCATGCCCTCAGCGTGGAGGTAGTACCGCGTCATGGCGGCGGGCGGCGGCCAGTAGTCCATCTCGTGCCACTCGTGACTGCCCATCAGCGCCAGCCGCACCGGGCGGCGCTGGAGCAGGGCCCGACGGCCCTTGAGTTGCGCATCGAGCCACCAGAGACCCTCACGGATGCCGTCCAGGGCCAGTGCCGGGTCGTTGTGATAGCGGGGCAGCACGGTCAGATACGGGGTGCGTCCCGCTGCGAGCAGGGTGCTGTAGTCGGCAAGCTGTTCGGCCAGGAACAGGTCGTACCAGCCGGCGATGAGGTGGACCGGCACATGGATGCGGGCCAGGGCCCGGTGCTGGTCTACCCGGCTCCAGTAGCCGCCCTCAGGGTCCGAGTCGTCGAGCCAGTCCTGGTAGAAGGACACCGGCTCACCGAGCGCGGCCCGGTCGGCGACGCCGAGCGGCTGCGTGGCCAGCGCGGTGGCCAGCGCCGCCTGGCGCTGCGGCGAGAGCAACCGCAGCAGCGCGGCGAGATCGAGGTTGGCGCCGGGGCGGTGGGTCGCGTGGATCAGGGAGGCCCAGCGCAGCGATGACTCGAACGCGAAGGCGCCCTGCGGGTAGAAAGCCCGCGAGAAGCGCGACGTGGTGACGATCGGTACCAGGGCCTTGAGGTAGCCCGGTGCATCGCCCGCGACTGCCCACTGTACGTAGCCCAGGTAGCTGGGCCCCCACATGCCGAGGTTCCCATCGAACCAGGGCTGCGCGGCGATCCACGCCAGCGTAGCCCGGCCATCCGCTGCCTCATGCACAAAAGGGTCGAACGACCCCGCAGAGCGGAAGCGCCCGCGCACCCCCTGCACCACCACGTTATAGCCCCGCTCGGCGAAGAGCACGGCGCCCTGCTCGGCGAACGGGCCGAGCACCCGGGTCTCGGATGGGCGCCCGTAGGGCGTGCGCAGCAGAATGGTCGGGAAGTTGCCGGCGGCCCGCGGCGCGTAGCGGTCGGCATACAGCGTGACGCCATCGGGCATCGGCACTGCCAGGTTGCGCTCAACCGTGACAGCATAATCCGGTGGGCGCAGGCCGAATGCCCGCGCAGCCAGCTTGCGGCGGGCAACGTACGCCCCCAGCCCGGCGAGCCCAAGCCCGGTCAGACTCAGCACGGCTGAGCGGCGCATCAGCGAGACTCCTGCTGGTAATGCACAGATTGATCCACGGTGATCAGCAGGCCCAACCCTGGCTTACGTCACTATTACACACTGCGTTATAAAAATCATAACATGCGCAAAGCGAGGCTGTCAAGATGACGCCGTGCGTCAAGCGGGGCGTGCGCAACCGCTGCCTCTCGTGGTGGGGTGAGGGGCCTGCCCCAGGTATCGTTGCACCTGCCCAGATGCGTCATGCGCAACGGGCGATGGTATAATTCACGGCGATCGCTGTTCGTTGCGGGGAGGGCCATGATCGCATCGCTGCGCGGCACGCTGCTCCACATCGGCGCTGACCACCTGGTGGTGGAGACCGGCGGCATTGGCTTCATGGTCTTTGCACCCCGTCCGGTGCTCGGCGCGGCCGGCGCAGTGGGTGACCAGGTCTTCCTCTACACGCTGCTCATCGTGCGCGAGGACGCGCTCAGCCTCTATGGCTTCGCCAGCGTCGAACAGCGCGCCCTGTTCGAGAGCCTGCTCAGCGTCTCGGGTGTCGGGCCGCGGGTCGCCCTGAGCCTGCTCTCAGCCGGCGAGCTCGACGAGATCCGCGCCGCGATCGCCCATGGCGACACGGCGCGCCTGGCTCGTGTGCCCGGCATCGGTAAAAAGACTGCCGAGCGGCTCGTGCTGGAACTGAAGGGCAAGCTTGAGCTCAAGGGGCTGCCGCTGCCGGCTGCCGGGGCCACCGGGGTGGTGCACGCGGCCAACAGCGAACTGGCTGAGCTGCTTGTCAGTCTCGGCTACAGCAGCGCCGAGGCTGCCTCAGCCATCGCGGCGCTGCCTGCCGACGCTCCCACTGAGCTCGAAGAGCGCCTGCGCCTGGCCTTGCGCCACTTTGGGGGGGTCTAATACCAAATCCAGTTGGCACAGTTCCGTATTGTCGTTGCCGTCATCGCTCATCGTGACGCCATGTGCGGCAATCTGCAAGCCAAAATCTGCAATCGGAAATGGTATAACCTCACTACCTTGCACATACGGCGTTGCGCGCGGCACGGCCCCCCTCCCGACGTTCTCTCCCAGCCTGGGAGAGGAGGGTATGTTGTTGGGGGTGGGGGGGGGGGGG
>JACAEO010000394.1 GCA_013388805.1 Chloroflexota bacterium | reverse complement strand
TAGAGGCAGCGCCGGGCCACCAGCCGCCGGGCGAAGATCACCTCGTCTTCGTCGGCGGGGATGGGCGGCTTCCCGCCGTGGGCGTTCCAGGCCTCGATCAGCGCGTCGGCGAGCTGGCGACAGGCCTCAACCAGGAAGGCCCCCGAGCCCATGGCCGGGTCGCAAAGTTTCAGATCCAGGATCTGTTCGGGACGTGGGGGCAAGTGCACAGGGCGAGTTGGGCCCGCAGTATGTTGCGTTCCTTTGCCTTCATTTGCGGCAACCTCGGGCGAAGCTGGCCTTTCCTCACGCAGCCTGGTCAGGAGCGGCTCCAGCGTCGCGCGCACAATCGGCTCGGTGAGGGCGCGGGGGGTGTAGTGCGAGCCGGAGCGGCGGCGCTCGGCGCCCGGCTGGAGCACCATGGCCCCTGGCGGCACGATGTCGGGCGTGGCCCCCAGATCAACGATCGGGCGCAGGGCGGCGTGCAGGTCGGCGATGCTCATCGCGGCCGGCAGGGCCTTGCCCACGCCGGCGGGCGGGGTGCGCCCGGTCTGCTCCTGGAGCCACTGCGCCCGCTTCGCCGGGGCCTGCTCCAGCAGCGCATCGAGGCTGATCGTCGTCGGCGCGCCGCCCGGCGTATCGGCGCGGATGGCCAGGGAGCGGCCGGTGGCCGTTTCGAGCCGGAAGCCCATCATCGTCTCGTAGACCGAGCCGATCTGCTCGACATCGAGGGCGCGGTAGGAGATGCGCTCGCCGTCGAGCAGCAGCAGCTTCTCCATCACCGCGTAGACCGTACCGTCGGGCACGCGGGGCGGGTTGATGCGCTGGTGGATCTGGCGCGCGCCCGTGCGGCCCTCGAGGAAGGGGAAGCGGTCGGGGTCGAAGAGCACGCCGTGGCGGCGGGGCAGGCCGAGCTCGGGAACGCCGTCGTGGATCATGCGGAAGAGCACCAGCAACCGGGCCCAGGCGCCGTAGCGCTGCTGCATCGTATCGGGGTAGAGCGCCGCGTCCTCGCGCAGGCGCTCGTAGAGCCCGGCCAGCGAGTAGCCCTGCTCCCAGGTCGCGTCCTCGGGGAGCATGTCGCGCTCCTCGGCGTAGAGCAGGAAGACCAGGCGCAGGATCACGGTCAGCAGGCCGCGGTAGACCGTATCGGGGTCCTCGCGCAGGGGATCGCGCAGCAACGCGCCGCCGGTGTCGGCATCGGCGGCCTGGAAGCCGCGCAGCAGGGCGTAGAGCGCCTCGAGCACCTGCTCGGCCAGGCGCTCGCTGACCTCGTTCTGGAACCTGCGGCTGTCGGCGAGCAACGCGGCCAGGCGCTGCTCGCGGGGCAGGGCCAGCAAGCGCTGTTCGCTGAGCAGCAGGCGCAGCGCCGCCACGATGGGGCGCCCGGCGGTCTGGCGCATCTCGGCGACGCGGAAGTCCAGCCAGCCGGAGCTTTCGCCGCGCGGGGCGGAGATCAGGCGCAGGGCCGCGCCGTTGCAGAGCAGGCCGGCGCTCACCCCGGTGTGGCGCAGCAGGCGCTCCATGCGCCCGTGGGGCGAAAGCTCCAGCCGGCCGTGCTCGCGGGCGGCCTTGTCGAAGTCCTGGCCGGTGGGCAGCACGCGCACCAGCAGTTGCCAGGGCGGGGCGTCAGGCGCCGGGTCGCGCTCGCGCACCGCCAGGTCGGGGGCGAGGGTCTCGCCGTACTCCGGCAGCACCAGTTCCAGCTCCGGGGGGATGGGCGCCCCCGCGACGCCGGCGTAGCCTCTGGGCGAGAAGCTCCAGCCAAGCACCACGCGGGCGAAGCGGCGGACATCGGCGATGACCGGCTGGTCGCCCTGCATATCCAGGCAGTCGAGCAGCAGGCGCTGGCCCTCGGCGTCGCTGCGCGGCAGAATGGCCCCGGCGCGCACCAGCGCCGGCGGTGAGACCACCAGGCCCGTCGGGCGCACAAAGCCGAGCCATTCGAGGTGGGCCAGGATGTTGGGGTCAATCGTCTTTGCCATAGGTCAGGTGGGGCCACGAAAGAGCACAAAGAACACGAAAGAGACGATCCATGTGCGGCAATCTACAATCCAAAATCCAAAATCTGCAATCGGAAATGGTATCAGTTCGTCTCCGGCCACAAATAGACCAGCCCGACCGGCTCGACGCGCCGTGCGCGCACCTCGTAGAAGGCGCGCACGCGCTGCGGCTCGCCGGCCAGATCGCGCTCGAAGGCCGCCAGGCGTTGCTCCCAGGCGCGCCGATCCAGCTCGAACTGGCGCTTCTCCTCGGGGCTATAGTCGAGCGTCAGCTGGACATACTCGCTCCGGCTGCGCTCCAGTTGCTCACGCACCCGGCGCTGCTGCTGCTCGATCGTCGCGCGGAGATCGTCGGCCTCCTGCGCGCCGCGCCGGCGCAGGTGCTCGATCGCCTCGGCGGCGGCCTCATCGGCGCGCCGGGCAAGGTGCGGCAGCAGATCGGCGATGTCGGCAGCGGCGGTCCGCAGGAGCCGCTGCTGGACGACGCTGCCCGGTGCGGGCTGGCCGGCGCGCGCGAGGGCCTCATCGAGCACCGCCCTCGCGCGGGCCTCGCCGTCGCGGCCGTAGGGGGTGAGCGGCCCGCTGCGCTGGCTGGGATCGAGCCAGCGGGCCGCGACGACCACCAGGTCCTCGTGGAGGCGTTCGGCGGCCTGGCCGTAGAGGGAGAGGCGACCGATCAGAACCACGCGGGGCACCGCGTCGCTCGCCTGGACGATGCACGCCCGCGACAGCTCCGCGCTGAAGCCCTGGGCGCGGAAGCGGGCCAGCAGCCGCTGCGCGACGCGGTGCTCCAGGTGCAGGTGCACCGTCTCCTCGGTCAGCACGCCGGCGTCGGCGAAGACCACCGGGCGGATGGGCGCCGCGCGCCGCCAGTCGGTCAGGCTCTGGCTGGACGGGCGAGGCGCGCGCAGCGTATCGAGCGTCGCGTTCCAGCTCGGGTCGGTGGCGGCGCGCTCGTTGAGGGGCGGCACCTGCCAGGCCTCCTGGCCGAGGACATCGGTGGTGCGCTGCAAGGGCGGCGCGCCGAGCATCTCCAGCGCACAGGAGAGGGCACTGCGGAACGGCTCGGCGTCGAAGCCGGTCCAGGCCCGGGATTTCTGCAGCAGGTTCTGGCAGCGCGTAATCTGGGCGTTGAGGTCACGCTCACGCTCGCGGGCCTGCTCCAGCTCCTCGGCCACACTCTGGCGACGCAGGGCCTCCAGGTCGGCCTGCTCCAGCGCGGCGGCCAGGGCGGCCGCCTCGCGGTGGCGGATGCCCTGGCGCAGCCGGCGCTCGATATCGTCATCGATCACCTTGGAGAGGCTGCCGAGTTCACGCTTGATCGTCTCGGTCTTGCGCACGAGCACCTCGAGTACCCGATCTTCGACACGCTGGGGCAGCACGAAGTAGTGGCAGCGCACCTCGGGCGCGGGCTGGAGCTTACGGTCGATGCGGCCGTTGCGCTGCTCGATGCGGCCGGGGTTCCAGGGCAGGTCGAAGTGGAACAGGTCGGCGCAGTGGGCCTGGAAGTTGAGGCCCTCGCGGGCGGCGTCGGTCGCGAGCAGGATGCGCAGCGGGTCGTGGGCGGGGTCGGCGTTGAAGCGGCGCTGGATCTCCTGGCGGCGCGTGCTGCTGGTCAGGCCGTCGATCACCTCGATGCGCTCATCGGCCCGGTCGGTGCCCGCGATCGCCTGCGCGAGGATGTCGTGCAGGAAGCGTTTGGTCCCCTCGCGGTTCTCGGTGAAGATCAGCACGCGCCGGGTATTCCAGCGGGGAGCCTGACCTGAGCGTGCCGCATGGGGCGGGCCGGTGACCGGCTCACCGAAGGGCGGGAGATCGGGGCAGAGATGGGCGCGGATCCAATCGATCAGGTAGCGCGTCTTGGCATCGGGGGCAAAGCGGTGCTGCTCGGCGATCTGCTGCATGCGCTCGAGCAGCGCCAGCTCCTGGCGGCGCAGCTCGTCGGCCTGCGCCGAGCGCGGCGCCTCGGCCTCACCGGCGGCGGTGATCGCCTCGACCTCGGCGACCTCGGCGGCCTCGAGGTCCGCTTCGTCGAGCAGGCCGCGTTCATCGTCGGCGTCGGGGGCGCTGGTAAACAGCCTCGCGGCCTCCTCGGCGGCGGCCTCGGCCTCCTGGCTGGCCCACTGGCGCTCGACCGTCGCGCGGTGGACCTTGAGGCTGCGCGCGAAGGCCTCGATCGAGGAGAGCAGCCGCTGCTGCAACCCGACGGTGAGCAGGCTGGCGGCGGTCTGGGCGCGGCGCGAGGCGTCGGCGAAACGCTGCTCACGCAGCGTGCGGTACTGGTCGAGCAGGGTGGAGAGCACCAGCTCGGGCGCATCGGCGGGGAGGCCGCCAAGCTCGATGCGCACCACCTGACGCAGTGGAAAGCCGCCCTGCACCGCGCGGATATCCTCCTTCAGCCGGCGAACCATCACCTCATCGAGGGCCTTCTTCGTCACCTTCACGCCGCGAGTGAAGCGCACCGGGTCGAGCAGCTCGAGCAGGGTCGAGAAGCTATTCGAGTGGCCATTGTGCGGCGTGGCCGAGAGGAAGAGGCGATGCTCGAAGCGCCCGGCCAGGTCGCGGATGGCGCGGGTGAAGGCCGACTCGATGCCGTAGCGGCCACCGGAGGCCGGCGCGGCGTGGTGGGCCTCATCGAGCACGAGCAGGCTACCGGGCAGGAAGTCGCCGAGCCACTCGCGCAGCGGGTCGGCGTAGATCGGATCGACCAGCAGGCGATGGGAGACCAGGAAGCGGCTGTGGGTACGCCAGGGATTGACGCCGAAGCCGCGCTCGCGGCGCATGCGGCTGAGATAGGCCCGATCGAGCAGCACAAACACCAGCCCGAAGCGCTCCTCCAGCTCGGCCTGCCACTGCTCGAGCACCGAGGGCGGCGCCGCAACGACCACGGTCCGCACCTTCTTGCGCAGCAGCAGCTCGCGCATAATCAGGCCGGCCTCGATCGTCTTGCCGAGGCCCGTATCGTCGGCGATGAACAGGTTGACGCGGGGGAGGCGCAGCGCCTTGCGCAGCGGCTCCATCTGGTAGGCGTCGATCTTGATCCCGGCGCGGAAGGGGGACTGGAAGAGGGTCGGGTCGGTGGCCGTGACGCGGTTCCAGCGCAGCGTGTGGAGGAACGCCGCGAAGCGGGCCGGCGGGTCGAAGCCGCGGGTCGCGAGCTCGGCCCAGCGCTCCTCCTCCAGGATCTGCCGGTCGAGCTCATAGTCCCAGAGCACCTCCAGTGCAACGCCCTGGGCATCGTCGTCGGCGCAGGAGAGGCGCACGCGGCAGGACTGGCCGGGGACAGCCGGCGGCAGCACCTCATCGACCAGCCAGGTGCGGGCGCGCACAGAGACGAGCTGGCCAACCGCCGGCGGCGCAAACGGCAGATCGGAACCAGTCACGATGAGCCTCCTGAAGCCCCATGCGGGGACGGCGGTTGGTACAGCGTGTCACGCATCACGCGTCCTCTCCGCGACGAAGCCGGCGCTCACGCCGGCTCGACCGGCCGCTCGACGATCAGCAGATCAAAGGCTTGCTCGGACGTGATGCGCGCAATGGTCGCGTAGGCCTGGGCGATGCGCCAGGCGGTGCGGAGCTGCATGCCGCCCCGGCGGCCGGGGTGCAACTCGGGGTGGAGCAGGCCCATGATCGTCGAGTGGCTGACCCCGGCCGTGCGCGCGAACGCCCGCTGCGAGGAGCCGGTGCGGGCAATGAGCTCCGGAAAGCGCTCGGCGAGCTGGAGGCGCGTCCGTTTCACGGTTCGTATCCCCTGCACGTAACACCATTGCAGAGCATTGTAGATCCGATGGCTTACCGCTGTATGACACCACAGACACTCGGAGGATGAGGAGGTGTTCATGCGCTGTCTCAACACGCAACATACGGCACATGCACCAGCGCAACGGCCCCCTGCTTCGCCGCCTCCCCACGCCGGTCGTAGCGCGAGGGCGACGTCGGGTCCTCGTGGCCAGCGAGGCGCCGGCGTCGAGCAGGCCGCTGATCCCCGGCCGGGGCGTATACTACTCGATCCCTGTTACCCTTGCCTCTCTGAACGGTAATCCCTTCGTTTTTCGGATCACAATCTGCCGGCTTCGGCACCGTACAGACCCCGCACCGCCGCTACGTGCCGCGGGGTACCATGCCGTCCCACGCGCCCCGCGTGGCCGCCCCGCCGCCCCGTAGCCGCATCCCGCGCCCCCGGGGCGCTGCGCCACCATCCTGGGAGCGCGGGCCACCGGCCCGCATACCCCCGCGCCCTTGGGGCCTGCCCCGTCGTGGCTGGCGGGACGCGCCGCCC
>JACAEO010000310.1 GCA_013388805.1 Chloroflexota bacterium | reverse complement strand
GAGGGCTTCGCCATCCCAGCTTGGATGGGGCCGACCCAACCATTTAGATAGGTTCGTCAGCCGGCACTCACCGCGCTCTGCGGCGTTCCCGCCTTACCCCGGATTATTGAGCAGCTACTCGTCATGGCATACCTCAATAGATCATGGGGTCATCGGGTGCATTGCCGAGCGGTCTGGCAGCGAGGCGACTATCGAGCAGCAGGGCATCCCGGCCAAAGGCGATTGTCCCCTCCTGTTCTCCCCCTTCGCCGCTATCAGCGCGATACGGCAGCAATTGCAGCCCAGGTGAAAGATACAGCATGCGTCTTACCTGGCGTGGCTCGTAGCCCGGGATGATCAATGCGACACAGGGTTCGGCAAGCAGTGTTCGGTTCAGACGCTCAATAAACTCATGGCCAGCGCAGTCGATCTTTATCCCAGGCAGCACCTGCGCCGACTGCTGGCGCTCTCCTCCCCAGCGAGCAACCTCCGCGAGCAGGATGACGTGAACCTGTTCCTGGTGCTGGCGGAGTCCTCGCCAGCGGAAGAAGAATCGGTGATCCCCGCGCCGGTAGGGCAGGTCGCTTTTGCCCAGCCGTCGGACACCCGCACAGAATGCCTCACGGCTGAGCAACTCCAGATGGGCGTTTGCGAGCAACCAGAACAGGTCATAGGAGACGACATCGCCCTCATCTTCCTTAAGCAATCCGCATGCAAAGGGACTGCTCCCGCGAAAGGATTGGGCCTCCTGAACCAACAGGCTTTCGCCGCGGCGCTGGTACTCGCGCCAGTCACGGAGCGCATCACTCAGGCGGCCCTGGATGAGCGCCCCATACCGTGGCAGGAGTTGATCGCGCACACTGGCGAATGTCAGACGGAGTTCTTTTTCCGAAAGCGTCTGGATCACCCTGGCTGGGACAAAGCGCCCCCAGCGCCGTGTGTACTGATCGAAACGGGCCGGCTGCGGAAACACAGAGCGGATCAACTGTCCCAGTTGCTCGCGCGTGTAGTTCTCGCCGTCCCGTAATGGCGCCGCAAGCGCAGCCTCCGGTCTGGTCAAACGTTCGTAGATAAACGGCGGCACCAGGGCGTGTGCGCTGAAGGCCTCAAACTGATGTTCCCGGCCGTCACGATCGCGGAAGCTGATATGGCGGCCTAGCCTGCCGAGACGCTGGAGGAACGTGCCGGCACTGTCTGCTTCAAAGATCAGCATGTTGATCCGGAAATCTACGCCGACATCCACTGTCGATGTGCCAACTAGAAGATCGGCATGAAATGATTCCGTCCGCACTCGACGGCCAGTGATACCAGTATTTGGCTCCACCGAAAGCCCCTGCCGCGCGAGGGCCGGCCGGAGTCGCTCGACCAGACGGAGCGCTGTCGCGACAGAGTTGACGATGAGCGCAGCCCTGGCACCGGGCCGATACGTGTGAAACCAATCAAGCAGGGTCTGCTCGCCACCAGTGTCGAGCCACTCCTCAGCACTATGGGGCGCAAAGGTCAGAGTGCTGCCTTGGAGGATTGGACGCCAGCCGATGCCCGGGTCATCGCCGTGGTGATACCAGCACTCCTGCTGAGGATCGATTAACCGCAGCTGGTCGCTGAGTCCAGCCCGATTGAGCAGGCTTACAACTTCGGGACTGGGCGTGGCCGAGAGGAACAGGGTCTTGAGCGCTGGCTGCTGAACAGTCAGGAAGAGCAGTCCAGTGAGTACCGCCACCACCTGCGGCGTCTCAAAGATGTGGAACTCGTCAAAGGTAAGCTGGTCGAACAACAGGGGGAGCTGGCCGACAACATGGGTGGGCGTGCGCCCCCGCTGCTGGTAGCGAAACTGCAAGATGGCGTGCAGAATGTCCGGGTTGGAGAGGACGAGGCGCCGGGTGTTCAGTTCGCGTAGCAACGTCTCGGCACGGCTCAGTTCGTCGACGGCGGCAGTGAGCTCATCGAGGCGAGCGCCGAACAGCGCCCCGGCCCAATCGGCTGGTCGTCCCCACAGTGGCAACGTTCGACCGGCGCTGCCAAGCTGATCGGTGATCAGTTCGTTGGTGGGAAAGAGTGCCAGCGTGCCGGTAGGATGCGGGGCCGTAAGCAGCGGTAAGAGGCCAGCCAGACTCTTCCCATCCCCGGTCATCGCCGTGTTGATCACCACGTCGACATGCGGGTCGCGCAGCGCACGGTAGGTTGCCAGCTGGTGCTCGGAGAGCTGCCAGCCAGCGGGCAGTTTCGCGAGGATCTCGGGCGGAACAGCTGCCGGGTCGGCCAGTTTCGAGTAGACAGGGAGTGTGGTGATCTGCATCGGCGTTCCTCCACCGCTAGCATAGCACGCCCGACCGGCGCAAATGCGCCCTTGATAGGTTTTCTATCCAAGAACGATCCCCGATCAGTTTTCGGGGCAAAGCTCAGGCATTGCACCTGGTACGGCGCCTCAGTCAGCCCGAGGAGCTCGCCAGAGGCTTCCGTCTGGTGCTCGCGCAGCGCAGATTGATGATCCAGGCGCCGCGGCGCCCCCCCGCCGCGCCGTCACGGGGCCGCGATGCACGGCGAACGGGCGCCGCGCCGTGGTTACGCGGGGCCGCGATGCACGGCGAACGGGCGCCGCACCGTGGTTACGCGGGGCCGCGGTGATGCGTCGCGCCACTGCGGGGCGATGGGGCCGCGATGATGGGGCGATGGGGCAACGGGGCCGCCCCGTCGGCGTTGGGAAAGCGGATTAAGGTTTCAATCCGCCTTGGGAGAGCTTTGCAGAATTATCTCGTCCGCTAGCGAGTGCGCGGCGGTTTGTTGCGGGCCTGTTGTGCAGCTCGCGCTTCCTGTTGGG
>JACAEO010000001.1 GCA_013388805.1 Chloroflexota bacterium | reverse complement strand
GCCACCATCCATGTCACCCCGAGCGCAGCGAGGGGTCTTCGAGCCACGAGGACGGAAGATTCCTCGCGGAGTGTACCCTGCCCCTCGACAAGCTCGGGAGCCGCGGAGCCGAAGGGCTCCTCAGAACCAGATGGTTCATGGCATTCCGAACGGAGCCGCAGGCGCAGTGAGGAATCTGGCACGGCGCAGCAGCGTACGCCCCCGCGCTGCCAGATTCCTCGCTGCGCTACGCTCCGGCGTGCGGGCAGCGAGCGATGTGCATCAGCCCTGCCGACGCGCCACGGGGCGTGTCCCGATCTGGCGTATACTGGTACTGTCCACCCGTGGCTCGCCGCTGACTGTCCGGGGCCGGCACCCATGTGCGGTCGTTCGATTGTTCACAGAAAGCAACTGGTATGGCTCACAAAACGGATTACGACGTGATCGTCGTTGGTGCGGGGCACAATGGCCTCACCTGTGCCGGCTACCTGGCCAGGGCCGGGCTGCGCGTGCTGGTGGCCGAGCGCCGGCCGATCGTCGGCGGGGCCGTCTGTACCGAGGAGGTGATCCCCGGCTACAAGATCGATGTCGGCTCATCGGCGCACATCATGGTCCATCTCACCCCGATCGTGCGCGACCTCGAACTGGAGCGGCACGGTCTCGAGTACATTCCGATGGACCCGTTCGCCTTCTACCCGCTGCCCGACGGCAGCGGCGCGATCAGCTTCTACAAGGATACCGAGCGCACCGTGGCCAGCATCGCCCGGGTCAGCCCGCGCGATGCCGAGGCCTACCGCAAGTTTCTTGCCTTCTGGACGCCGTTGAACGAGGCGGTGTTTGATGTCTTTCTCAACCCGCCCTCGGTGACGCGGCTCTTCGGCAGCGTGGCCGCGGCAGTGCCGCGCCTGCCGGTCGGTGAGCGCAATCCGCTAGAGGTGACCCGGCGGCTCTTCACCAGCTACGCCCAGTTGATCAACGAGAGCTTCGAGAGCGAGGCGATGCGGGCCGCGATGACCTGGCTGGCGGCGCAGAGCGGGCCGCCGCCGGACGAGATTGGCGCGGGCGACTTCTTCGGCTGGCACGCGATGCTGCACTACAGCGGCGCGGCCCATCCGCGCGGCGGCAGCGGCATGCTCACCCAGGCCATGGCCCGCGCGCTGGCGAGCTTCGGCGGCGATGTCGCCGTAGACGCGCCGGTGCGGCGCATCGTGGTGCAGAATGGCCAGGTGCAGGGCATCGAGACCGAGGATGGCCAGCGCTACTCGGCGCCGATCGTGGTCTCCAATGCGCACGTGCTCACCACCCTGCTCAAGCTGGTTGGCCCCGAGCACCTCGCCTCGCGCCTGATCGAGCGCCTCCAGCACCTGCGAATCGGCAATGGCTTCGGCATGACGGTGCGCTGCGCCGCCGAGGAACTGCCCGACTACCTCGGCGCACCAAGCGGCGGCCAGCCCCACGAGAGCCACCACGGCCTGCAACTGCTCAGCCCGAGCATGGATTATGTGCGGCGAGCCTATGAAGACTACCTGCGTGGTGAGCCGGCAAAGGATCCGGCGGTGATCGCCATGACCTTCTCGGCGATCGACCCGGATGTGGCCCCGCCCGGCAAGCACACCGTCTTCCTCTGGGCGCAGTACTTCCCCTACGAGCTGAGTGACGGGCGCCAGTGGGACGATCTTCGTGAGTCGGTGGCCGACAGCATCCTCGAGGTGCTCTACCGCTACGCGCCAAATATGCGCGGCAAGATCATCGACCGCTTCATCCAGTCGCCGCTCGACCTGGAGCGCCGCATCGGCTTGCTCAAGGGCAACGTGATGCACGTCGAGATGAGCTTCGACCAGATGTTTTTCTTCCGGCCGCTACCGGAGCTGGCTGGCTATCGCACGCCGATCAAGGGGCTGTACTTGACCGGGGCGAGCACCCACCCTGGTGGTGGCGTCTTCGGCGCCAGCGGCTCCAATACGGCGAAGGTGGTGCTGAGCGATACACGGCGGCGTAGCTGGGCGCCGTTCGCCGCCGGGGCCGGCGTGCTGGCGGCGGGGCTCTGGGCAGCCGGGCGGGCGCGGCGCCCACCTGCGGAGCGCCCGTGACGCGCGCCCGGTAGGGCTGTAACAGCGATCCTGCTGGCAAAGGGCTGAGGGCTGAGGGCTGAGGGATGATACCGATTCTGCCTGATGGCATCGCATTGGCTCAGCTCCACACCTCCACAGCGCTACAGCTCCACACAGGGCTTTGTCGCGCTGTAGCGCTGTGGAGATGAGCGGGACAATGCGGATTGCCAATTCCACCTGGTATGAGTTGCCAGCAGGATCAGTGCATCAGCCCTCCTGCTGTGGCTCTACCTCGTCACCAGTGGCGGCGCGCGCCGCGGCGCGGGCAGATCCTCATCGATGAAGTGGACCGCGCTCTTTGCCGCCTCAAGGATCGTCATCAGCCCGCTGCCGGGGTGGACCGCGCCGCCGATCCAGTAGAGGCCACGGGCGCCGCGATGACGGATGTGGGGCCGCAGTGGGCCAAGCTGCTGCCAGCTGTGGATGAGGTTAAACACCGCGCCCAGGTGCGTGCGATGCTCGTCGCGCCATGTCTCAGCCGTGTAGTGGTGCTCGGCCACGATGTGGCGCTCCACGTCCTCGAAGCCCAGCCTGGCCATCTGGCGCAGGATCAGCGCGCGGAACGGCCCCGCCTTGCTCGCCCAGTCCACCGGGTAGCGCAGGTTTGGCACCGGCACGAGCACGAAGAGCGTGCTGTGGCCGGCGGGAGCGTTGGCCGGATCGACGATGGTGGGGTTGCAGACGTAGAACGAGGGATCCTCCTCGTCGAGCACGGCACTCTTCGCCCAGAGCGGGTCGCTGCGGCGGATGTGCTCCGAGAGGTAGAGCTGGTGATGGGGCAGGTGCTCCCAGCGCCGGTCCACACCGAGGTAGAGCATAAAGGTCGAGCAGGAGAACTCCTTCTTGCTCAGCCAGCTATCGGTGTAGGGGCCGCGGGCGTGGGCCGGCAGCAGGTGTTGCACGGCGTGGCCGAAATCGGCATTGACCACCACCGCATCGCCCATGATCCGCTCGCCGTCGGCCATCAGCAGGCCACGGGCCTGGCCGTCCTCGACCAGCACCTGGCGCACCGGCCGGCGCAGGTGGATCTGCACGCCCAGGTCCTCGGCTGCGCGGGCCAGCGCGCGGGCCAGCGCGCGAAAGCCGCCCTCGGGGTGCCAGATGCCATAGTGGAATTCGAGGAAGGTGACCAGACTAAAGACGCTCGAGCAGGCGGTGGGGTGCATACCCAGGTACTTGGCCTGGTAGGCCAGCGCATAGACCAGCCGCTCGTCGGGGAAGAAGCGCTTGAAGTGGTCGTAGAGGCTCTCCCAGGGGCGGAAGGGCAGGGCCGCCGCCACCTCGTCGGGCCGCAGATAGCCCAGCGGTGAGCGCACCGGCGTGCCCAGGTACGGCCCGTAGCCGATCACGTCCTTGCGCAGGTGTTCGATGTACCAGCGCTCGAACGCCGCCGGCAGATCCGGCCCGAAGCGGGCCAGTTGCTGCTTGAAGGCCGCAAGGTTCGACGTCAGATCGATGTGCGTGCCGTCCCAGAAGGCAATGCGTGTATTCGGTTCGAGCCGGATCAGGTTGATGTAATCGTAAACATTGAGGCCGCAGGCGCCGAACAGCTCTTCGTAGACGCGCGGCACCTGCAGGATGGTCGGGCCGGTATCGAAAGCGTAGTCGCCGAGCTCGAAGCCGCGCATGCGCCCGCCCACCCGGTCGGCTGCTTCGTAGATCGCCACCTGGTAGCCCGCGGCTGCCAGGCGCATCGCGGTGGCCATCCCGCCCGGTCCGGCCCCCACGACAAGAATGGTTCTTGACACGTTCCCCTCCGTCGTACCACGAACGCCCCTGATTCAGTATAACAGGACTTCCGCGGTCGGCGGGCCGGTCGAGGCCACGCCGCTATGGAGTGAGGGTGCGCAATGCGCGCAATGCCGTCGGGCCGCCCGCACCACCGTGGACGAAGCCACGCAGCTGGCGGGCGGCGACCATGCCCATCTCACTAAGCGCACTAGCCCAGTAGCTCCAGCAACTCGCGCACGGCGTGGCCGTGCTGGGCAGGATGGCGCATCGGCGCGTCGGCGTGGATCTCGTAGCGATTCTGCCGCCCGTCGCGCGTGTGGCTCACGTAGCTGCCGTCGTGGAGATCGCGCAGAATACGCTGCACGGCCCGCTCGGTGATGCCAACCTGGCTGGCGATCTCGCGGGCGGTGGCGCTGCGGTTGCGCGCGATGCAGAGCAGCACCTGAGCGTGGTTGGTCAGAAACGTCCAGTGTGACATCGGGTTGGCCTCGCTCAACCAGGGGGGCCTTGCGCTCCGGTATATCATACCAGTGATGGGTGATGCGTGATCACCGCTCTCAGCACCACGCCTGTTTCTGACCGTGAGCGGTCGCGGGTGGCGCGTCGCGGCGCTGCCCCCAGGAGCGCCTATGGCAGCCCTTCAGCCAATCCGCCGGCTCGTATCGTCCGCCCTGGTCGTTGTTGCACTGCTGGCCGCGCTGGGCCCGGCGGTTGCGTCGCCCGCGGTCGCTGCCAGCAGCACCGATGCGCTGCTGTTCGGCCTGCTTGCCGCTCCCGCCAGCCTGCCACCGGCCGCGCCCACCCCCCAGTTCGGCCTCAACTGGACAGCGTGGCAGAGCCTCGGTGGAACCATCACCTCGGCTCCGGCCGCTGTCTCCTGGGGGCGCGACCGGGTCACCGTCTTCGCCCGCGGCGGGAGCGGCGAGATCATCCAGACCTACAAGGAGGGTGCTGCGCCCTGGTCGCCCTGGCGCACCCCCGACGAACTGCGCGGCGTGATCCTGCGCTCCGCGCCTTCGTGCACATCCTGGACCGCCGGGACGATCAACTGCGTCGCGCTCCGCGAGGGCTACGGCGGCGTCTTCCAGTTCTACTGGGAAGGCAGCGCCTGGGCCACCGGGGAACTGGGCGGCGACGCCACCTCGGCGCCGGCCATCGTGGCCTGGGGCGCCGGGCGGATGAGCGTCTTCGTGCGCAACAGCAACGGCAATCTCATCCACCGCTACTGGCAGCACAACGTCACCGACTGGGTGCCCCCGCGCTGGGAGGCGGTGGGCAGCGGCACGATCACCTCGGCCCCGGCCTGCGGCTCGCGCGGCACAGGGATCATCGACTGCTTCGCCCTCGGGCCCAACGGGGTGGTGCAGCAACTCTACTACGACGAGGGCGCGGGCGCCCGCTGGGTCGGCTGGAACCAGCTGGTCGGCATGGCCACCTTCCGCGGAGCCTCGACGATCAGCGCGGTGGGCTGGAACCGTAACTTGCTCGACCTGTTCGTGCGTGGCCCCGACCTGCGGCTCTACCAGATCACGTACACCGGCTCGTGGGCGCAGCCCTGGACGCCGATCGAGGACCGGCCGCTGGTCAGCGCGCCGGCCTGCACCCGCGTCGAGCCTGGCCGCCTCGACTGCTTCGCCCAGATCCTCGATCCCCAGTCGCAGAGCGCCAGCGCCTTCAACCTCGCACCTGGCATGGCCTACCGGAACGCCCAGCGACGCTAGCCGCACGGGGACGCATCGTTCAGGATGGTTCATGTCATTCCGAGCAGAGCCGCAGGCGGAGCGAGGAATCTGGCGGTGCCCATGCTCCTCAGACCCCGCGCGGCGTGGACCCTGCCCCTCGACAAGCTCGGGAGCCGCGTCGCCGACGGGTGGACCCTGCCCCTCGACAAGCTCGGGAGCCGCGTCGCCGACGGCGCGGGGTGACAATCAGCTCCAGCCGGCCAATCACGACACCTACAACGGTCGTAGTACCGGCTATCGGCTATTACCACCTCAGCCCGGCCTGAAGCCTGGTCTCAAATGTCCGGCGGTGGCTCGGGCTCGCCGACCATATCGCCGTACCAGCGTTCGAGCCACTCCAGGGCTTCGTAGAGCCGGCCCGCAGGCATGCGCCGGTAGGATGAGATGCCGAAGTTGCGGTAGAGCCCGCTGAGCGCGCCCCAGTACTCGTTGCGCCGTGTTCGCTCGCCAAGCGTGCGCGCCACCTTGCGCACCGTCTGGGCCACCCGCGCCGCCTGCGGGTCGTCCAGCGCGGCGCCCCGTGCGGCCCAGGGATCGGCGCCGGGGCCGGCATCGTCAGCGGCGGGCGCATCGAGCTGGCGCTCGATCAGCAGCTGCTGGCGCGCCAGGTTGGCGATCGCCGTCGCTCCGACGTAGGCTTGCTCGGCGTGACCCTGCTGGCCGCGCGCTGCGATCAGCACGTCGCCGCTGTCGAAGCCCTGGGGCCGGAAGCCCTGCCAGAGCAGCGAGGCCGCCTCGCGCTGGAAGAGCTCCAGCCGCGCGCGCGCCTGGCCATCGCTCACCTCGCCCGGATCCAGCGTGGTGAGCCAGAGTGGCACCAGCTCGACACGCAGACAGAGGCGCAGCAGGGCGTCGCCCTCCTCGGTCTCTAGCTCCAGGCGCCGCGCCCCGCTGCTCAGCAGCGGATGCGCCTTGACGCGCCGCTCCTCGCGGGCCGTGACCAGCCCCAGGCGCGCGCAGAGCTCGGCCACCGCCACGTAGGTCCGATTCGGGTCCAGCTCCAACCACGCTACAATATCCCTGGCATAGAACCAGATCATGTGGATTGCTCCTGGTCTGCTGCTGTCTGGCTACAGGGTACCGTCATCACGGCGCTCGCGCAATGGCTGCAGGGCCGCCAGGGGCGAGAGGATAGCTCCGTGCAGTTCTTTGTACGAACCTTTGTGGTGCTTTTCGGGCTCGCCTTTGTTGTCGTGGGCTTCCTGGTGGGGGTGGGTATGGCCGGCGAGGCGCGGAGCGCGGCTGCGCGGGCCGAGGCTCTGCTGCCGCTGACCGCTGCGCAGCTCGACGACCAGCCGCCGGGCCAGCCGGCCCTGGTCGAGGGCCAGCTGAGCCCGCGCAACCCGGTCCGCTTCCGCGACTTCGTGGCCTATGTGCGCGAGGAGTTTCGCGGCACCGACAGCAATGGCGACGAGCAGTGGTTCGAGGACGAACGGGTCACGCCGCCGCTGCTGGTTGAGGCCGCAGGGCTGATCCGCATCAGCAACGACAGCTATGCGCTCGATGCCCCCCACGCCCGCTGGCAGGAGGAGGGGCTGGAGTGGAGCAGCCGCACCCAGGAGGGCACCAGGCGCTACCGGGGCCTGGTGGCCGGCCGCCCGGTGCTGGCGCTGGGCACGGTGACACGCGGCGCCGAGGGCAATGAGCTGCAGGCTGAACTGGTCTATGGCGGCACCCGCGCGGAGTATATCGCCGCCCAGCGAAGCGTGGCCCGCTGGTTGCCCTGGCTCGGGCTCTGTATGGGTGCGGCGGGCCTCGCCGTGATCATCCTCGGCCTCTGGGTGCTGCGCACCTGGCGCCCGAAGCGGTAGGTCATTATGCTCTTCGTATGACTGTCTCCAACCACGGCCTATGCACGTCGACCGGGAACGCTCGATCTGCAAACGTACGTGTTCACAGTTCTCCCGGGAGCGCGGGCAAGGTGACTGCCCCCCTCCCCAGCCCTCCCTCTCAGGTGGAGGGTTTTTGGCGGATAGCGTCCTGATGCGCTGCTTGCCCTCACCCCCCTCCCCCCCTCTCCCAGCCTGGGAGAGGG
>JACAEO010000377.1 GCA_013388805.1 Chloroflexota bacterium | reverse complement strand
CCCCCCCCCCCCCCCCCCCTCCGCTCAGCCGATGGTGTTCCGGCTACGGTAGCCGGTCGCCAATCGTGCCCTGGTTGAAGGGATCGAAGACGGCAGGCGGCGAGCCCGTAACGCCGCTGCTGCTGTCGATGATCTCGGGACCCGGGTCAGGATTGAAGACGGTATCCTGCGGGATGGTCGGCTGGAGCGTGAAGCTGGTGATAACCAGATGCCCGCTCTGGCTACCCCTGGCCGTGGCCTGGTAGAAGCCGGTTGGCAGCCGCTCATCGAGATAGAGCACGGCGTAGAAGTCGCCCACCGTGTCGGCGAACTGCGAGGGCAGCCCCCGCACTGCGCCGTCGGGCAGGGTCAGCCAGATGTCCACGCGCTCGCCGGGGTAGAAGAGCGCGCCCTGGACCTCGAAGGCGCTCCGCTGTGGATCGGCCTGGTCGGGCGGATAGGCGACGCGGAGCTGGGCCCAGCCCGTCTGCACCACCGGGGGCGAGGTGAGGGTGAAGGGCGTGATGATGCGGTAGCCACTGGTGGTGCCGAGCACGGTGAACTGGTAGGTGCCGACCGGGTTGAGGCCATCGAAGGTGAAGGCAGCGCGGAAATCCCCCGCATTATCGGCGAAGATCGCCGGTCCGGGCGGGAAGTTAAGCACCGTCCCGTCGGGTGCGGTGACCCAGATCGAGATCTGCTCGCCGCCGCGGAAGCCGCCGCCATTGATATCGACCCGCGAGCCCTGCACGCCGGTGGAGGCATTGCTGCCGACCCGCGTCACCGAGGCGAAGGCCGGACCGGGGTTCGGCCCGGGGCCACCGCCGGGGACGACGACCATCGCGGCGCCCGAGACTTTACCGCTCAGCAGGCCACGTCCGGTGAAGAAGTAGCAGCCGTAGGGCCAGCTGCCCGGCACATTCAGCACCGCCGAGAGCTCCCCGGCGATGTTGGCCGGCGCGCGACTTGCGACCGGGTTGTTGATCACCTGGTCGATCGTGCCGTCGAGCAGGCGTGAAGCGGGCACGGTGAAGAGTCGGCCATCAGGGAACGAGATGTCAACCTCCACCGGCTCGTTCCAGTAGCGCGACAGGTTGAGATAGAAGCGTCCGTTCTGGAAGACGGCGGGCGCCGGCGTGCCCGTGCGATCGCAGGTGGTCGGCCCGCGATCGCTGTAGATCGTGAACGAGGCCACCGAGGCCGACGAGGTATAGGCGAACACCCCCAGCACGGTTGCCAGGGCCAGTGCGAAACCAGCGGCGATCAGCCGCACGCTGCGTGGTCGTTGCATCATCATCTCCCCGCTAGCACGAATGCGTTCCGCCGATCGCAGCAACCAGCCTCTGGCGGCCCTGCGCCGGCCTTAGCGCTCCCCCACAACTGTGCTCAATCGCCTCCCTCCTCCCGCCCACAGGGGACGGCAAAGCGCGGCCCCTTCTGTGTTGCGGGCCGTACACCTCGCGCTCGCTCCGGCGCGAACCTGGAGCAGCGGCCCGCGCGCAGGCGCCACCTTTGCGCTGACCACCGTGTGGTGATATAGTACTGATATACTGCTGATACGCCCTAGCTGCGTATATTACGACAGCCTTACACAAGATGACGTCAGTATGACAACTGCTCGCTATACCGTCCTTTACGACGGCGCCTGCCGCATCTGTACGAGCCAGGTCGAATTGCTCGCCGGCTACAATGATGACGATCTGATCGAACTGCTTGACATGAACTCAGCTGAGGCCCGCGCGCGCTTCCCCCAGGTCACGCCCGAGGATGCCCAGCGCGAGTTGCACGTCGTGGCGCCCGACGGCACGCTTTACCGCGGCGCCGAGGCCGTCCGCGAGACGTTGCTGCGCCTGCCGAGTCTGCGCGGTCTCGGCGAGTTGCTGCGCCTCCCCGGCGCTATGAGCCTGGCCCGCCCGCTCTACGCCTGGGTGGCCCGCAACCGCTACCTGCTCGGTGGCCAGACGGAACGCTGCGCCGACGGCACCTGCAACGGGCCGGCCCCTACCCCGTAAGACAAGGTTCGTAGGCGACGCACCGTTCGCAGCGTTCCGCTCCCCTCCCAGCCTCCCTTTACGGGCGGACAGAACATCCGAGCCAACGCGGCTTCTCATGACGGACCATGCCCTATGCACGTGCTCCGACTGCTGTTCGTGCTCGCGACGCTGGCCACCCCGGCGCTGCTCCTCGCCACGCCCCCGCCGTTGCACGCCCACCTGGCCGGCCACAACGCTGCGTCACTCACCGGCCACCTCGCTCGGCCCCGGTCACCCGGCTCATCACCTGTGCAGGTGGACAATACGGGGAACCCGTCCCCCGGCGCGGGCCGTGGGCTCTTTGTTGCCCTGCTCTGCCTCAGCCTGATCCCGCTGCTCTCCCTCGCCGTCGCCTTTGCCCTTAAACGCCGCTTCGATGCGATCAGCCGCGGTCGCGATTGAGGCCCCCCAGTACCAGACGCCTACCCCGATCCAGTACCCCCGGCGCGATCCTTGAAGGATCAAATAGCGACTTGCACATCTGGGCAAAATCGGTGCATACTACTTACATCGAGTCTGGGTCAAGGGATGAGGGCTGGAGTGGCGATGCGCAGATGCCTCCCCCCTCCGCGTGGACGAGGAGTAACGACCGATGCCGCTGCTGTTGCACCTGATGATGGCTGGCGTGTGGGCCTCGACCGTTGTTGTTCATACGCGCCGCCTGTTGCGCCTGGCTCGCGTCGAGCAACTGGCTCGCTGGGAAGATGAGGTCCGCCTCCGTTCAGGGGCCAACCGGATCTGGTGGTGGCTCGGCCAGCACGAGTACTGGCGTGGTGTTATCCCCGACTGCCTGCGGGCGATGGAGATCACGCTGATGATCTTCCTGATCGCCTGGGGTATGAGCCAGTAGTCGGTGCTACGGAGCGAACTCCGTGTGCAGTGGGCGGCGGTCTTCTTTGGCTGGCTCGCCGATTTCTCCTTACGCACACTGACCCAGGTGCTGATCGGCTGGCTCGGGCTGGGGAGTGTCTTCACTACGCCAAGCCTGAGCCAACCTGCGCATCTGTTGATTATCGCGCTTATCCTCGGCGCAACTGCCGCCGGAGGCTTCATCGCAGCGCGCATCGCCGATGAGGCCTATGTGCTCCATGGCCTGCTCGTTGGCGTCACGGCGATCCTCGCTGCCGCCGTGAGCAACCCGGGCCTGATCCCGGTGCCGCGCCTCTTCGTCTTCGCACAGGCCCTCAGTCTCCTCACCGGTGCGCTTGGCGGCCTCCTGGCCTACCTCCTCACCCGCCGATCCCCGTAGGGGGTAGGGGGCTCTCAGGGGTAGGATTTTTGGGAGTTGCGCCCCCAGGCCCCGCATACCCCACCCCCCTACCCCCTCCCCTGGCAGGGGAGGGAGCCAGAATCTGGCGTTGCGGTGCGCCAGCTT
>JACAEO010000393.1 GCA_013388805.1 Chloroflexota bacterium | reverse complement strand
GGGCGCTGGCGCGCACGGTGATGCGGCATTCTTCTGACGCAGTTGTTTGCGGCATCACAACGCCAAAAAACGTCTCTCATCCCCCCCCTTTCAACTCTCCCAGCCTGGGAGAGGGGGGGAGGGGGGTGGGGTATGCGGGGCCTGGGGGCGCAACGCTCAAAAACCCTACCCCTGAGAGGTGTATGACCCCGGGTGTGAACAGTTCCGATGCCCGCGCTCCCAGCGGAGCGGCAGGAGCGCAGCATCCTGCCCGCACCTACTGGGGAGCGATGGTCGCAAAGATCAGGCGGCCCGTCTGAGTCTGGTGCAGGCGGGTCACCACCACCTCGGCAGTCTGGCCGATCAGGTGGCGGGCGTCCTCGACGATGACCGGCGTGCCGTCTTCGAGGTAGCCCACCCCTTGCTGGCGCGCGTTGCCTTCGTTGCGGATCAGCACGTGCAGGCGCTGGTCCTGGATCACGGGTGGGCGCACGGCCTCGCTGAGCTGGTTGAGGCTCAGCACGCGAACCCCCTGGAGCCCGGCGACACGGCCCATGTTGAAGTCATTGCTGATGATCGGGTAGGCGTACTGACGGGCGAGCGCGATCAGTTTATCGTCCACCTTGCTGGCGTCAGCGACATCGACATTGAGCACCTCGACGGGCAGGGGCGACCCGCGTTGCATCTCGCTGAGCAACTCGAGGCCGCGGCGCCCCTTGCTGCGGCGCAGGTCATCGCTGGAGTCGGCCAGTTGCTGGAGCTCAGCCAGGACGAACCTGGGGACGAGCAGGGTTCCTTCGAGGAAGCCGGTGCGAGCTACGGCGGCGATGCGCCCATCGATGATCGCGCTGGTGTCAAGCAGCAGCCGGCGTTCGGGGGTGGGTGGTGGCGCAGCGAGCGCAGCGGCCGGCAGTGGGGCGGGGGGCCGCAGGCTGGCAAACAGCTCGGCGAGATCGCGCTTGCGGTTGGCGGCGATCGTGCCACCGAGGTAGGCGAAGAGCGCGGCGCATGCGAGCGGCAGGTACTGGTCGAAGGGATGGGGCAGCTGGGCGAGCGGCACGGCGCAGAGCACAGCGAAGATCAGGCCGATCAGGGCGCCCGCGCCGATCAGCAGCAGATCGGGTAGGGGCACGTTCCGCGCGTGGTGGAGCAACTCTTCGACCGGCTCGATCGTCAGGCGCGGCGTGAGCAGCAACCCCAGGCCGGCGCCGGCGAGCATGAGCAACTGGGTGGCAAAGCGCTGCATCTCGTCGGGCTGCGGGCTCGAGAGCGAGCGACCCACCGACCAGCCGATATAGGCCAGGCTCAGCATACCGAGGATCCGGACGATGAAGTTGAGGCTGACCTTCATAACACCAGAGCAGATGGATGCGGCTTATGATCCTCAGACCGCACAGGTCTTTGTAGCGCTGGAGAGCTGTGGAGGTGTGGAGTTGAGCCAATGCGATGCCAGCAAGCAGAATCGATATTACCAGACCGGTGCGGTCACGGGGCGCCTGGCCAGGATCGTAGTGCGCGCTGGTCCGGGCCTCACGGCTTGCGCGCGAGCATGTCCACCACCTCGGCCAGGGAGCGCGCAGGCTGTACGCTGAGCCCGCCCACGCTGCCCGGCGACGCAGTTGCGGGGACGATCGCCCGGGTGAAGCCAAGCTTGGCCGCCTCGGTCAGGCGCCGATCGAGCTGGCTGACACTGCGCAACTCGCCCGAGAGCCCCACCTCGCCGACGAACACCAGGTCCGGCTCGATGCGCTGGTTGCGGTACGACGAGGCGATAGCCAGGGCGACGGCCAGGTCGGCGGCGGGCTCACCAATGCGCAGGCCACCGACAATGTTGACATAAATATCCTGATTCACGAGAGGCAGGCCGACCCGTTTGCTGAGCACCGCGCCGAGCATGAGCAGACGGTTCAGGTCGAAGCCGTTGGTAATGCGGCGCGGCTGTGCGCTGCCGGTGGTCGAGGTGAGGGCCTGCACCTCGACGAGCAGCGGGCGGGTGCCCTCAAGCATCACCGCGACGCTGGAGCCAGGGCTACCGGCGGCGCGCTCGGCCAGGAAGACCTGCGAGGGGTTCGGCACCTCGCGCAGGCCATCGCCGGACATCTCAAAGACCCCGACCTCATTGGTTGAGCCGAAGCGGTTTTTCACCCCGCGCAGCAAGCGATACTGGTGGAAGCGATCGCCTTCGAGGTAGAGCACCACATCGACGATATGCTCCAGCACGCGCGGCCCGGCGATCGCGCCCTCTTTGGTGACGTGGCCGACCAGGAAGATCGGGATGCCGAGCTCCTTGGCCAGCTGCATCAGGCGCAGCGCGCCCTCGCGGACCTGGCTGACGCTGCCGGCGGCGCTAGCCAACTCTTCCAGGTAGACCGTCTGGATCGAGTCGATGATCACGAGGCCGGGGCGCAGCTCGCGGATCTGCTGGAGCACGATGTCGAGCGCGGTCTCAGAGTAGACAAAGAGCGCATCGCTGCCGAGGTGCAGCCGCTCGGCGCGCAGCTTGATCTGCTGCGCCGACTCTTCGGCGCTGACGTAGAGTGCGGGGCCAACCGTTGCGGCGAAGTGGGCCGCGACCTGGGTCAGCAGGGTGCTCTTGCCAACCCCGGGATCGCCGCCGATCAGCACGACCGAGCCAGGAACGAGCCCACCGCCGAGGACGCGGGCCAGCTCCTCGGCATAGACGGCGAGGCGCGCAAAGCCGCTGCTGGGCACATCGCGCAGGCGCACCGGGCGCGCGCCAGCGCTGCCGCTCTCCCGGACGCTGCGGGCGCCCGAGTTGCGGGTCTCAACCTGCTCGACGAGGCTATCCCAGGTATTGCAGTCGGGGCAGCGGCCCATCCAGCGAGACTGCTGGGCGCCGCACTGTTGACAGACGTAGATCGTGCGTGTCCTGGCCATGGCGCCATTATACCACGCGGGTATGGCTCGCTCCGAAGCGGCGGCGGTGCGTACCAGGGGGTTGGAGGCTCTCAGGTGGAGGGTTTTTGGCGGATAGCATCCTGATGCGCTGCTTGCCCTCACCCCCCTCCCCCCTCTCCCAGCCTGGAGGGGTATGCGGGGCCTGGGGGCGCAACGCTCAAAAACCCTCCACCTGAGAGGGGGTTGGGGGGGAAAGACCAGGGGCCTGCGTTGACAAACGCGGGTGGGGGGGGGGGGGG
>JACAEO010000286.1 GCA_013388805.1 Chloroflexota bacterium | reverse complement strand
CCCCCCCCCCCCCCCCCCCCCCCCCCCCCCCCCCCCCCCCCCCCCCCCCCCCCCCCCCCCCCCAAAAACGCTAACAACATCCCCCCCTTTCCCAGGATGGAAGAGGGGGGGAGGGGAGTGAGGGCAAGCAGCGCATCAGGACGCCATCCACCAGAAACGCTACACCTGAGAGGCCAGGGGAGGGGGGTGAGGGCACTGGTGCTGTCCGCCCCTCAACCAGTTGGGGCTGGTGGTCTCTCGGCCAGGGCGCTGTGCTATAATGCCTTTGCAGGTAGCCCCCGCCGACCACCCGTTCCGTTCGCACTACCAGGCCGAAGCCCTGGCATAGCCGATGCTGAAGCCTGACAGCCGGGATCCGAGCGAGCAGCGATGGACCGCTATGGCAGTGACGGACAATCCGCACCGGCCCCAGCCGACGGCGCGTTCCAGCCGGCGCGCCGCCGGCTTAACATCACCAACCGGCTCCGCTGGTCGTACCTGATCAGCTCAACCCTGCCACTGATGCTGGTAGGGGCGTTGCTGATAACGATGCTGCTGCAGGTCCAGCAGCGCAATGCGTACGCCAGCCAGCAGGCCCTGGCCGACAAGATCGCCGGCAATATCGCCACGTTTCTCTATGACCTCGAGCAGCAGTTGCTGCGCGCCGCGCGCGACCTCGATCCCGGCGCCGCGGAGGATAGCCTGGCGAGTGCAGTGCTGCGCCTTGCCAATAGCTCGCCCGATCTGCGGGCGATCACGGTGGTTGACCTGGAGGGGCGGACGGTAGCGACGGCGAGCAACGAGTTGCTGCGCAACCTGGGCGTCGTTCCGCTCCCGCTCGACCCGGTGCTGCTGGAGGGCGCGACCCAGGTGGGCAAGGGGAGCCGCACAGCGATCCTGGCGGGCCAGGAGGGACAGCCGGTGTTCCAGGTGGTGCTGCCGGTGCGTGGCGCGGGCGGGCGCCTGGTGGGGGCGCTCGGCGCCGAGGTGAGCGCGGCGCGCATCCGTCAGATCTTCCGTCTTGGCGTGCAGGGAAGCGCCAAGACGATCTACCTGGTGGACGGCGCGCGCCAGCTCCAGCTGAGCGACAGCCCGAGCGACTGGCGGCCGCCGAGCAACCTCGAGGCCCTCTACGGCGAGGGCCAGACAGTAGCTGAGTATCCGGGCGGCAATGGGCAACTGGTGGTCGGCGCGCGCGCGCCGGTGGCCCCGGTGGCGGCCAGTAGCTGGTCGGTGGTGGTCGAGCAACCATCGAGTGAATTCTTCGTCGAGGTGTACCGCAGCCTGGCCCTGCTGGCCGCGCTGGTGGGCCTGGTGGGCCTGATGGCGCTGGCCTGGGCGCTCTACCAGGCCCGCCGGCTGGTGCTGCCGATCCGGGCGCTCACCGCTGGCGCGCAGGAACTGGCCGGCGGTCGCCTGGATCATCGAATCGTGGTTGAGCCCGGTGATGAACTGGGCCAGCTGGCAAGCACCTTCAACCGTATGGCCGAGCGGCTCCAGGGTAGCCTGCGCGAGATCGAGCGCCAGAACGAGCATCTGCGCCACGGGCTGACCCTGGCGCGCGACATCCAGCAGGGGTTGTTGCCAACGGCGCCACCCTGGCGCACGGAGATGCTGCGGGTCTGTGGCCGTTCGCTGCCGGCCAGCGAGGTCGGGGGTGACTTCTACACCTACCTGTCGCTGCCTGATGGCCGCGCTGCGATTGCGATCGGCGATATCTCGGGCAAGGGCGTGGCGGCTGCGCTGCTCATGGCACTGACGAGTTCAACCCTCGAGTCGCAGGTGCGCTTTCTTGCGCAGCCCTCGGCAGTGCTGCAGGCGATGCACGATGCGCTCAGCCATCGGTTGCAGGCCAACCAGATGAACGCCGCGCTGCAGATCGCCGTGTTCGACGCCGATGCACGGGCGGTGACCCTGGCGAACGCGGGGATGATCGCCCCGCTGCTGCTGCGCTGCCGGAGCAATGGCACGGGCGGCTGTCAGTTCATCGATGTCGGCGGGCTGCCGATCGGGACCCGGTTGCGCGGTCTCTACCGCGATGTGACCGTGCCCCTGGAGCCGGGCGACACCCTGCTCTTCCTGAGCGACGGGATCGTCGAGGCCCACAATGGCGCGGGCGAGCTCTTCGGCTTCGAGCGGCTGGAACAACTGGTGGCCAGCCTGCCCCCGGACATCGAGGTTGACGCGATTGTGCAGCGCATCCTCGGTGCGGTGCTCAGCTTTGTCGGTAAGGCCGAACCACACGACGATATCACGATCATCGCCACACGCCCGGCGCCCCACGTTGTTGTCCGCGAGGAGCCGGACGACGCGACGGCCCAGCCCGCCGGGATGCGCGACAGGCTGGGCGAATACCACGATCCTGCCGCGCAGGGCGGCACCGCTGCGCGCGCGGCGGGCCGGGGTGCTCCCTACTCATCAGCTTTGCGGTGACCGCTGACGGGTCGCCGGTGCAGGATCTGGAGCAAGCATGCAGCTCTACAACACCCTGGCGCGCGAGAAACAACCCTTCACCATCCCGCGCGACCGCCCGGTGACCCTCTACGTCTGCGGGGTGACGCCCTACGATACGACGCACATCGGCCACGCCCGCACCTTTCTGACCTTCGACGTCTTGCTGCGTTACCTGCGCTGGCATGGTGCCGAGGTACGTTACTGCCAGAATGTCACCGACGTGGACGATCCGCTCTTCGAGCGGGCCGCTCGTGACGGGATCAGCTGGCAGGAGTTGACGGAGCGCCAGGTCGCCCAGCTTCAGGCGGACTGCCAGGGGTTGAACCTGGTGCCGCCTACCTATTTCCCGCGAGCCAGTGCGGAGATCGGGGCGATGATCCCGATCATCGAGCGGCTGGTGGAACTGGGCCACGGCTACGTGGTGGGCGGCAACGTCTATTTCAGCGTTCGCAGCGACCCCGACTTTGGCAAGATGGCGCGTCTGGGCTACGAGGAATTGCTGGCGACGGCCAACCAGCGCGGCAACAACCCCCTCGATCCGCATAAGCGCGACCCGCTCGACTTTGTGCTCTGGCAGACCGGCAAGCCGGGCGACCCGACCTGGGCGAGCCCGTGGGGACCCGGGCGACCGGGCTGGCACATCGAGTGCAGCGCGATGGCAACGAAGTATCTCGGTGAGCAGATCGATATCCACGGCGGCGGCGCCGACCTGATCTTCCCCCACCACCCCTGCGAGATCGCCCAGACCGAGCCGGTGACCGGCAAGCGGCCGTTTGTCCACTGCTGGATGCATGCCGGGCTGGTCTGGCTTGATGGCGAGAAGATGAGCAAATCGCTGGGCAACCTGGTCTTTGTTCGCGATGCGCTGCGCGCGCACGGGGCCGACCCGCTGCGCTGGTACCTGCTGAGCGAGCACTATCGCGAGGAGTTCGACTACCATCGTGACGGGCTGGGGCCCTACGAGCGCTTTGCGCGCGAGTTCCGCCAGGCAACGGAGGCGCGCGGAGGCACGGCCAGTAGTCTGGACTTGACACGGGGCTTCGATGAGTTGCGCGCGGCCATGGACGACGATCTGAATACCCCGGCCGCGCTGGCGGTGCTGCACACGATGATCGGTGATACGCTGGCCGCAGCTGCTGAGGGCCGTGACGTGGAGCGGGCCACGGCGCTGCTGCGGGAGGTAGCGACGATGCTCGGCTTTCGCCTGGCAGGCTGACGGCGCCCGAGGTTGCCTCATGCGAATGCGATGTCTGAGTCTGCGCGCTGGCTGGCTGCTGGCACTGCTGGTTCCCGTGCTCGCCGCCTGTGTCGAGTTGCGCCCTGGGCCGGCGGCGCCGCCGGCGGGCACGCTACGCTGGAGCCTGGAGGGCGTCAGCGATATCACGCGACTTGATCCGGCGCGGCTGAGCGGCAATCAGGAGAACATCCCGATCTACCTGATCTTCGGTGGCCTGGTGCGGTTGAACGAGCGCCTGGAGGTCGTCGGTGACGGCGCCGAGCGCTGGAGCATCAGCCGTGACGGGACGGTCTACACCTTTCATTTGCGTCCCAACCTGAAATACGGCGACGGTACGCCGGTTGTCGCCGAGCACGTTGCTGCGGCGCTGGCTCGCACGCTGGCGCCGGCGACCGGCACCGATTTCGCGCTGACCTTCCTGGAGAACGTAATCGGCGCCAGGGCGGTGCGCGCGGGCACGGCGACCAGCCTGGAGGGAGTGCGGGCGCTCGATGAGCGCACGCTGGAGATCCGGCTCGACTCGCCGCGTGGCTACTTCCTCTCGCAGCTGACCTATGCGCTGAACTATCTGGTGCCACCAGGCAAGATCGAAGCGGCCGGCGACGCCTGGCTGGACTCGGCCTTCGGCACTGGCCCGTTCCGTGTGCGCGAGCATGTCGCGGGGCAGCGGCTGGTGCTGGAGGGCAACCCCCACTACTGGGCCGGGCCACCGGGGGTGGAACTGGTCGAGTTTCGCTTTTTTCCGAATACCAACTCGGCCTTCGACGCCTACCAGGCCGGTGAGGTGGACGTGATGGGCAGCGTGCAGGCTGGCGTCCCGGCGCCACGGCTGGCCGAGACGCGCAACCATCCCGACTTCCAGACGATCAGTACCCCGGTGGCACGCTACATTGGCTTCAACAATACCGTGCCGCCCTTTGACAACATGTATGTGCGGCAGGCCTTTGCCCAGGCGGTGGACAAAGACCGCCTCGTCGCCCAGGTGCTCGGTGGCTCAGCCACGCCGGCACGGCGCATCCTGCCAGCGGGCTTTGCCGGGACCAGCGAGGCGATCGCGCCCCTCGCCTTCGACCCGGTGGGCGCGCGAGCGGCTCTGGGCCTTGCCGGCTACGTCAGTGGCGCCAGCCTGCCGCCGGTCACGCTGACCTTCGAGAGCGGCGATGCGGATCTTGGCCGGGTGGCCGAAGCGCTGCAGCGCAACTGGCGTGAGATCCTGGGCATCGAGGTGCAACTGGAGCCGGTGCCGCGGCAGACGCTGATCGACCGGCTGGATGCGATGATCATCGATCCGCGGGATCCGGCCACCCGCATGCAGCTCTACATCAGCGTCTGGGGTGCCGATTATCCGGACCCGCAGAACTTCATCTCGCTGCAACTGCGCAGCGGCTCACCCTACAACAACGGTCACTGGCAGCATGCACGCTTCGATGCGCTGGTCGACGAGGCTGATCGGATGAGCGGGCAGGGGCAGCAGCGGGAACGCTTCCAGCGCTACCGCGACGCGGAACAGATCGCGATCAGCGAAGTCGGCTGGCTGCCACTCTACAACCCGCTGGTGACCCTGGCCATCCGCCCGACGGTGCGCGGCCTGGCGCCGACGGTGTCGCCCCAGGGGATCATCGCCGCTGACTGGACGCGGGTGCGGATCGAGCGGGACGCCAGCCGACCGTCGTCGTAGCGATCACACAACCTCAATCTGGTCGAGGCCGCCATAGACCGTCCACCAGGGTTTGGCGCCCTGGGCGAGCACCTGGTTGAGGGCCTGAATGTTCTTGACGCCCCGGTCTTCGAGCCAGGCCTCGAGGGCAAGCAGGCCCTTCTGGCCATAGACGGGGATCCCCTCCTGCCAGGTGGCACGGCCGCAGAGCACGCCGGCGAAGGGCGTATCGGCCTCGGCGGCGAGCTCGAGCGTCTCGGTGAAAACCTCGTTGCTCACGCCAGCGCTGAGATAGATGAAGGGCTTACGGGCGACACTGGCGGCGCGGCGGAAGTGTTCCCTGGCCTCCTCGCGGCTGTAGGCCTTCTGGCCGGTAAAGCCGCGCATGCCTTCGACATAACGTACATTGACCGGCACCTCGACCTTGAGCACATCGACCCCGTACTGCGGCCTGGAAAACTCCTGCATCGCGGCCGTGACATAGCGCGGTTTGACGCGGGCGAACTCGACGGATCGTTCGTCCATCGTATCGTCGTAGGTGATCGGCTCAAGGAAGAAGGGGATATCGTTGGCTGCGCACTCGGCGCCGATGCGCTCGATGAAGGTATGCTTGATCTCGTTGATCGCCGGCTGGTCGAAGGGGTTGTAATAGAGCAAGATCTTGATCGCGTCGGCGCCAGCCAGCTTCAGACGGCGGACGCTCCAGGTCGGCAGCAGGTCGGGGAAGCGGCCACGGACGCTCGAGTCGTAGCCGGTCTTTTCGTAGGCGAGCAGGACGCCGGTGCCGGAGGCGCGGTAGGCCAGGGCGGGCAGGCCATACTCCGGGTCGATCAGGATCGCGCTGGCGTGGCGTGAGAGAATGCGCGTGACCGCCGTTTTGAACTCAGTCAGCGCACTATCACCAACCTCGTGACCGTGGGCTTTGGCAATCGCCTTCTTGAGCGAACCGCGCTGGTCCATTGCGGCGGCGGCAATAATGCCCCGTTCATCGGCGCAGGCCTGAATGCCCTCAAACTTCCCCCGCGACATGGTCACCTTGGCCATGATCCTTAGCTCCTCGACCCACATGGGCTGTACGGCGAACTAGCCTGAACAGGTAGCATAATCCCATTATACACAAGCGCGGCGCTAGCGCGGCGCGTCACAAACGACGGGAATATGGTACAATGCCCTGGCAATCTCGCGCGTGCAGAGGGACCACGGGAGGATATATGAAACAGGTTGTTGGCGCCTTTACGTTTGTGCTGGGGCTGATCTTCGGCCTGATCGGTGGCGCGGCACTGCTGGCCTATGCCTACCAGGCGGCCGGCCTCTACCCGCCGGATGACGCGACGATCAAGTTCATTGCCCGCGAGCGAGGCTGGTTGCGCGACGACGTGTAAGAGCTTTTGGTGATTGCACAAGGAGGTGCCTGATGGAGCAGCCCTGGCTGTCGGCGTATGAGAAGGGGGTACCGCAGACGCTGAGCTACCCCAATCAGACACTGAGTGACCTGTTGCAGACGGCGGCGCGCACCTACCCGGACAAGACGGCCACCAACTTCGTCCTCAAGTACATGCTGGGCGGGCGCTTCACCATTGGCGGGCGGCTCAGCTATCGCCAGCTGAACGAGCTCGTCGACCGCATGGCCACGGCGCTCTATCAGCTGGGGGTGCGCAAGGGCGAGCGGGTCGGCGTGATGCTGCCAAACTCGCCGCACTACATTATCACCTTCTTCGCCGCGATGCGCCTCGGCGCGATCGTGGTCAATATCAACCCCACCTATACCAGCCGTGAGTTGCAGCACCAGCTGGCCGATGCCGGCGCTGAGACGATCGTGCTGCTCAACCTGTTCTGGCCACGGCTGCGCGAGGTGCGGGCCGAGACGCCGATCAAGCGCGTGGTGGTGGCCTATGTCCACGATACGCTCGGCTTCCCGTCGAACCTGCTGGTGAAGAGTTCGCAACAGCGCACCCCGGAGTGGGTCGATGTGCAGCCTGAGCAGGATATCTTCTTCTTCCAGCACCTGCTGGAGAAGTATGGCCCCACGCCGCCCAAGGTCAACATCGATCCTAATGATACGGCGCTGTTCCAGTATACGGGCGGCACCACCGGCCTGCCCAAGGCTGCGATGCTCTCCCACCGCAACCTGGTCGCCAATGTGCTGCAGGTCAATGCCTGGCTGCCCAGTGGACGGCCGGGCGGTGAGAAGATGATGGCCGCTATCCCGTTCTTCCACGTCTATGGGATGACGGTCTGCATGCTCTACGGGATCTACCTCGGGGCCGAGATTGTGATTGTGCCCAACCCGCGCCCGATCGACAATGTGATGAATATCATGCAGAAGGAGCGGGCAACCCTCTACCCGGGCGTGCCGGCGATGTACATCGGGATCATCAATCATAAGGATGTGGCCAGGTACGATCTGCATAGCATCAAAGCCTGTATCTCGGGCTCGGCGCCGCTGCCGATGGAGGTCCAGGAGCGCTTTGGCCAGATCACCGGCGGGCGCCTCGTTGAGGGCTATGGGATGACGGAAGCCAGCCCCGTGACCCACTGCAACCCGGTGTTCGGTACCCGGAAGTCGGGCAGTATTGGTGTCCCGCTGCCCGATACCGAGGCGAAGATTATCGACCTGGAGACGGGCGAACCACTGCCGTTCGATGGCGAGACCCAGGGCGAGCTGTGTGTGCGCGGCCCGCAGGTGATGAAGGCCTACTGGAACCGCCCCGAGGAGACGGCGACGACGATCGACGCCGAGGGCTGGCTGCATACGGGTGATATCTGTAAGGTGGACCCCGACGGCTACTTCTACGTGGTTGATCGTAAGAAGGATATGATCAACGCCTCGGGCTTCAAGGTGCTGCCGCGTGATGTGGAAGAGGTGCTGTTTATGCACCCCAAGGTGATGGAGGCGGTGGTGGCTGGTATCCCGCATCCCACCCGCGGCGATGATACCGTCAAGGCTTACATCGTGCCCAAACCTGGTGAGAGCCCGACCGCCGAGGAGATCAAGGAGTTCTGCAAGCTGCACCTCGCCGCCTATAAGGTGCCACGCGAGGTGGAGTTCCGGAGCGAATTGCCCAAGACGATGATCGGCAAGGTGCTGCGGCGCCAGCTCGTCGAGGAGGAGAAGGCCAGGCAGCAGGCCAGCCGAGAGGCCTCCGAGGCGGCGAAAATCTGACGTCCCCCGGTAGAGAGGCCGACACCAGTGCGCGGTGGGCAATGCCAATGACGCTGGCATCGCCCACCGCGCTCGTTATCCATAGATGACGACCCGGGTGCCGCTGTGCGGGCAGGTGCCGGCGATGCCGCGCATGCCGCAGGTTGACGTAACGAGCGCGGGCTCGGCGAGTACGTGCAGGCTCTCGCAGCAGGGACAGTAGCCGGCGCGTGCTGGCTCGGCCAGCAGGTCGGGGCCGGGCTGCGGTGGCCCGCCGGGCGGCGCCGGGATGGCCCCGGGCGGGGTTGGCGTGCAGCGCGGAGTGGGCTGCGCCGGCTCCGGGGGCGGACGCACGCCGGTAGCGGGCCGCGGGCCGGTGTCGTAGGCGACGACCGGGTCGATCACGGCCAGTTCGCCCGCTGTTTCGGCCAGGAAGCCGAGCGGGACGCTGACCGTCTCGGGCTGGCTGAGCGCGACCCTGCTGATCAGCAGGATGCCGCCCGGCGGCTGGCTGATCAGCAGCTCGGCGGCGCTCACGCCGTCCGGGACGTTGCCGCCCAGGCTCAGCGTGTCGAAGTGCTGCCCGTCGATCACCAGGTGCAACGGTGCGGCCGTGCTGCCCTGCCAGCGGAGCTCGACGGTGGCCGGCTGTGCGCCAGGTGGGCCATAGGGGCGCGCCTGGACCGTCAGGATGAGCGGCTCGCCGGCGCGCAGGCTGATCCGCTGGCTCAGCACGACCGGGCGCCCATCGGCGGGCCTGATGCCGATCACGCCGGGGATCTCCGGCGGCACATAGGCGAAGATCTGGTCGGGCGACAGGTCGGCCGGGCTTAGACTCCAGCCGGCGGGTAGTTCGACCACGCTGCCGTCCGGGCGGGTGAGCGGCCGGCGTGGGTCGCCCGGGTCGGGCGCAGGCACACGCGCGGCGAAGTCATCGTTCAGCGTAGCGCCGGGCGGGGCGCTGAGCTGCACAGCGTCGATCAGGGCCAGGTTGCCGATCGGCACGCGGAAGCGTAGTTCGGCCCACGCGGCGCTGGCGGGCGCGGTGAGGCGCAGGAGATGCGGCCAGAGGCCGGCGCCGCTGCGCGGATCGAGCGGGATGCTGGCCTGGTCCAGCCGGCCACATGTGCTGTCGAGCCAGAAGAGCTCGGCCTCGGCGCCGCGGGCGGCGGCCCGCGCCAGAAAGCGGAGATCGTACGCCTGGCCGCCCGCGATCGCCACGATCTGCGAGAGCGCGCTGTCGGCGTCGGGGGAGCCGAGGCGCAGCGCCAGCCCGGCGCTGCCCGCTGCCGCGACTGGCGTGGCCCGCCCCGCGGTCAGCGCCCACTCGTCGAGGCTCCAGGCGTCGAGCTCGAGCGCCTGGAGTTGAGCCGCCGGGAGCTGTGCATCGCTGACGGTCAGCACAAAGGCGCGCCGGCTGTCGGGCGTCACGGCCAGATCGCGCGGCCGGGCCGCGAGTGCGATCGTCTCGTGCAGGCGGTAGCTGTCCGTGTCGATCATGTGCAGCTGCCAGTGGGCCGGCGCCTCCGCGTGGGCGCGCCGGGCACTGACCACGAGCAGCCGGCTGTCGTCCGGGGTGGCGATCATGGGCAGCCACGGGTCGATGCCCTGCGCGTGCTCATCGATGAGTGCCACGCCCAGCACCGCCGGGGCGAGCGGATCGCGGCTGCGGCTATGCTGGCTGAGGCGGTTCAGGCCGACCATACCGCTGCCCGCAGCGGGCTCGATCGTCGGTGTGACCTGCTGGGACGCACCTGCACGCACGAGCAGCGTTTCGAGCCGGCGCGTATCGAAGGCCACGACTTCGAGGACGGATGGGGTTGTGCCGCGTGCCTGGAGCACGTAGAGCCGTGTGCCGTCAGGGCTGAGGGCCATGCCGGCGAGGCGCCGCTGCTTGTCGCTGAAGGGCAGGCTGCCGAGCCATTGCCAGCGCTCCAGATCGACCAGTTCGATGCGGCCATCGACGGCCAGGTAGGCACGCTGGCCATCGGGGGCGATCAGCATGCTGTCCAGCGAGCTGGCGGCCCCCGCGATCGGCAGAGCCTCCAGCGTGGTTTCTGCAGTGAATGTGGCGGGAAGCCGGTGCAGCGTGACGGCAGCGCCGGTGGTGGTGCCGGCGCTGGCCGGGGCGCGGGAGGCCAGGTAGAGGTCGCGGCCGGCGGGATCGACGGCGAGGAAGACCGGCCCATCTGGCATCGCTAGATTGGCAGGCATCACGGTGGCGAGCAACGCACCACTCCGTGGATCGACGCGGAACAGGCCCGGCCGGTTTGTGAAGTCGGTAAAACTGCCGCTGACCAGACCAACGCCATAGGCGAGCGTCCCATCGGGGGCAACGGCGATGGCCAGCGGGTCGATCGTGATCTCCGCATCGTCGACGACCGTCCGCAGGGGCAGGTGGGCGCCCAGGCGCAGCGGCGCGCTATTGACCACGGCCTGGATGCGCACATCCGGCAGCTCGTTGCCCGGGCTGACGACTGCGCCGCCGAGGTAGAGCATGGCGCCATCGGGGCGGACGCTGAGGCTGGTGCGCGGCGTGAGCGGGAGGGGCAGCGGCGGGGTGGCGTCGCGGCGCCCACGGCGGGCGTGGCGGGTCCATGCGCTGAAGTCGCCATTGACGATCCGCTGGCCACGCACAGCCTGGGAGCGAGCGGCATCGTTCAGGGCCGCGTCGATCGCTGCGGCGACGGCGGGCAGATCGAGGCGGAACGCGACCTGGCCGAGCGCGTCGTAGTCGCGCAGGCTGACCTCGTGCTCGGCCACGGTGAGCTTGAGCGGCTGGCGGAACTGGGCTGGAGTGGCACGCAGCCGGTAGATACCGGCCAGCGGCGCGTTGAGGCGCTCCGAGCGCACCTGACGATAGGAGAGGCCGGCGTCGCGCGTGCGCAGCAGCGCAAGACCGTCCACTGGCGCGGCTGCCCACTGCACCTCGCCCTCGGCGGCGGTGACGACCAGCCAGTAGGTGGTGTCGGGCTGGAAGGTAAAGGGGGTGGCGAAGGGCGCGCTGGCCCAGCGCCCGCCGCCGGCTGCCGGGCGGGCCAGTTCAAGCTTCACCGGCTCGCTGAAGAGCGACGGTCCCCAGGGCTTGCCACCCACGTCCTCCTGCAGGGTCACCAGCAGGCGCGCGGTCGCGGTCGTCGCCTCGAGGTGGAGATCAATGGCATCGACCAGCGTGGGCGCGCTGAGGCGGATGGGATGGGCCAGGGTCTGCCCGGCATCGATCGCCACGCTGTCGGCCACTGTGGTCGCCCGGAGCGAGCCGTGGACGACGCGGCTCGCGGCGAAGCGACCGCTGAGCTCGGCGCGGGTTGCGCCGGGAATGGCGCGCGCATCGAGCGGCAGCCGCGCTTCGAGGGCGACCGGCGCCGCCTCAGGCAGCGCGCCATAGGCGTAGGGGAAGACCGCCTGGCTGAGCTGGGGTGGGAGTAGCCGCTGCTCCAGATGGTACTCGAGGGCCAGGCTGACCCGCAGACGGGCCAGGCTGTCGGAGTGGAGCGTCAAGGGCACCAGGTAGACGCCATCCTGCGGTTCGTTACGCTGGAGAAAGGCGTCGAGCATGGCTGCGAAGTCGGGCGTCGTGACCGGATCACGCAGATCGCCCAGGCGGAACCAGACCGGCCCCAGGTCGCCCAGGCGCAACTGGAGGTTGGAGGGGTAGCTCCGGATGGTGACCTGCTGCACCCCGATCGCCGTGGTGGTCGCCGGGTTGGCATGGGAGAGGCGGAAGCGCTCGCTCGTCAGGCCGGGTAGCGACAGGGTGCCATCGGGGTTACGCAGATAGCTCCGGCGGTCGGCGGTAGTCGCGCTGGTCAGATTGCCAGAGCGATCCACGCCCATCCACAGGCCGCCCATATCGATCTGCACAAACGCCCCGTTGGCGATCGTCGTGCCAACACCCGCGACGGTGAGGCGCTGCACACTGCGCCGCGCGCCCAGGGCGACGACGGTGGCGACCGGCGCGTGCTCCTGCTGGATCAGCAGGCCGAAGGGCCCGCGCCCATTGCTGTCGATGGGGAAGACCTCCTCGAACAGCGGCCCCGGGCGCAGCGCCGAACCCGCGGGGGCCAGGGTGGCAACCGCGCGGGTGATGCGCGCGCCGGCTGGCAGGACGCGCAGGCTCAGGCTCAGATCGCCCTCGAAGAGCAGATCGTCACCCCAGAAGGTGGTGCTAAGTTTCATAGGCTCTGCCATTGGGTCGCCCTGCGCGCCGTAGGCGTGCAGAGCGACCCGCTCACGCATGGCGGTGGTGCGCTTTCAGGCCTGGTTGGTGGCACAACGAGTGCAGTTCCAGGCGACCTGTTCGGGCATCAGCGCGACCTCGACCGTGTCCAGATGCGCCGTGCCCAATCTACAATCGCAAATCTGCAATCTGTAATCGCACTAGGTTCGCAGGATTACCATCAGATCGGTCGCTGCCGGCACGCGGATCTCGACCGCGTTCTGGCTCAGATGGAAGACCTGGGCGTAGCTAATCTCCGGCTCGGCGTTCCCGGCCTCATCGACATTGCGCCGCATGGGCTGGGCCAGGGCAGGGATCATGGCGGGCCGGATGGCGAGCCGCAGGTCGGTCCACTGGCCGCCCTTCATCAGGTCGCCCACGGTCTGGTCGCGGTCGATCCAGGCCTGGACGTAAGGTGAGACGGCGTAGTTCTCGCGGTTGAACTGGTCTTGCTCATCGCCGGGATCGAACATCTTGCCGAAGAGATCGTTCACCAGGTCGTCGAACTTCTGGGTCAGGGCGGGTGTGAGCTGGAACTGCTGAAGCAGCAGGGCCAGGTCGTCGCCGTAGTAGAAGCGATCGCGTGACTCGGTGAAGAGCAGCTCGGCGACGGGGTCGCGCTTGCTGGCGTAGTAGATCAGGAACTTGACGTTCTGCATTCCGGCGGCCGCTTCCGGGAACTCGTTGTTCGGCCCGCGCCGGAAGAGCGGCTGGAGCTCGTAGAGATCAACCAGCGGGTAGCGGCAGAGGTTGTGCTCGATCACGCAGGGCTCAATCACGGGCGGGCCACCCCCGGGCGGCACGACCTGGCGGTTGAGTTGTTTGAAGTAGCGGCGGTACTGGCCGGCGGCGCCGGGATCGTCGCGGCGCACGTAGCGCTTATCGAGGTTTTCGGTCCACTCGTCGGGGGTCTGGCCGCCGAAGCGCTTCGCATCGACGTTGGCGATCATGTCGCGCAACTCGGCGTCGCGCTGGTCGTCGGCGGCGGCATTGGCGGCCAGGTCGCTGCGCACGGCGATCTGCATGTCGTTCCAGTCCTCGGCGGTGATCAGGTCGCCGGGGTTGTGGGGGATGTACGGGGTGATGGGCTGCGTGTCACTCATCGGGTTGCTCCTTGTTGCGGTGGGGGGGCGGCAGCTTGCGCGCTGCCGCTACGATCGGGTTACGATGCCCAGGACGCCTGCCGCGCGGGCCTGGGTTACCTGAGTCTGGACTTTGCTGCGGGCGTTCTCGTACACAGCGCGGCCACTGTAGGTGATGGTGATGTCGAAGCCGCCAGGGGTGCGCGATTCGGGTGCGCTGACGGTGATGGCATTACCCCAGGCGCCTGGTTCGTAGGCGCGCAGCTCAACCGCCCCGAGCACGCCGGCTTGCACGAGGAAGGCGCGGGCGCTGGCCGTGGGGCTGCCGCCGACCAGCGGGCGTGGCAGGTTGAAGGGCACGCTGTAGATCGGAATGCCGTCGTAGGTCGGGAATTCGCCGCCGCTGACGATCGCCTCCGGCGGGATCAGGGTGACGCGTGCGCGCACAATGTTCGGCCTGGCGCTGATCTGCTCGTCGAGGGCCTGGGGATCCTCAGGCAGATCGAAGATCGCATTTTCGTAGACGATGTTGGGCACGATCTGCTCCTCGGGGCGCGGGGTGAAGCCAGGCGACGCGTTGCCGACCACGCGGGCAGCGAAGCGCGCCTGGTTGAAGCGCCCGCCAAACTGCGGCGGCAGATCGGCCGGCAGATCGAGCTCGAAGCGCCCGGCCTCGTGGACGTGGTAGACGAAGACGCAGCTGGCCTGGGGGCGCTCCGCGGTGCTCCGTGAGCCAAAGATGGTGTGGTGGAGCGGATCCTCCGTCTGGTTGCGGGCGTAGCGGCTCTGGTTAAAGACGCCCGGGGCGTGGCACAGTTCGCCGCCCGCAAAGTGGGCCGGCACGACCAGCAGGGGCGGCTGGCGCCCGCGCCGCCGGCGGCGCCCGTAGAAGGCCGCGTTGAAGCGGTCGCCGTAGCAGTCGGTGTACTGCCAGCTTGAACTGCCGGCCGGCAAGCTGAGCACAGCGGCGATGATGCGCGCCCGCTCGGCGGCCGGCAGTTCGGCCCAGGGCGGACTGGCCGACTGGCCCGCCAGGCGGGCCTCGACCCGGTCGGCCAGGTCGAGCGGCTGGCGACCGGGGGCGGTCGCGGTGGCGTGCACTGCGCCTTCCTCAGCGACGGACAGGCGCAGCGTGAAGCCGGCCGGGATTACGGCATTGAGCCAGAGCGCCGCACCGCTGCTGCTGCTCAGCCGCGGGCGATCGACCCCGCTGAGGCTGGTGAGCTCCCAGGTGAAGGGCTCGGCCCGTACACTGGGGTTGACGACCTCCCAACTGGTTCCGTGGCGCAGGTCCTGAGCCGGGCTGCGCCGGGGCTCGGGTGGTGCGGTGAACTCGAAGAGGGTGAAGGCGCGCTGGGCCAGCAGTTCGACCCGCTGCGCGGCTCGGAGCACGAGCCGTCCCTGGGCGTCGAGGCTGGCCAGGCCGGGAAAGGCGGCGTTGATGCGGGCCAGCACCTCGTCGCTGAAGGTGCGCGCCGGATCCTCCCCGGCGCAGTCGATCTCGCGCGGCTTGCCGTCGTCCACCCGCAGGGTGATCAGCGCGCGCGCGCTCAGATCGCGCGGGCGGCTGAGCGCGACGGTGCCGTGGAGCTCGGCGGGGAGGCCAGCTTTGCCGAGCGCGGTGAGCGGGGCGTCGCCCAGCAGCCGGGCGCGGGCGTCGGCGGCATAGGAGACGCGCAGCGCCACCATGCTGCCGGCGCCCTGGCTGGGCGAGATGATCACCAGCCGGCCATCGACCTGGCTGACGATCCCGGGCTTGCGCCGCTCGATGCGCCGGATCAGGTCGGCCAGACTGGTGGGGCCGGGGTCGTCTTTTTCGAGTTCGCTGTCTCTGGCGCAGTCGATATCGGCGATCAGCTCGCCATCGACTTCCAGGCTGAGATGGCGGCGCAGGCCGAGCTGCAGGCCCGCGCTCAGGTCGACCGTGCCGACCAGACGCGCGCGGGTTGCATCCTGGCCCTGGTAGCTGCGCGGCTCACTGAGGCCGAAGACGAGCGCGGTGGCGTCGTTGAGTCCGGCCGGTTCGATCGTCACCCGGCTGGCGCTACCGGTGGTCTGCGAGCTAATGGTGATGCGTCGACCGTCGTGGCTGGCGTAGTCGCCGCCGAGCGCGCCGTTGATCGCCGACACCAGCTGGGGTGGGCTGAGGATCGGCGGTGCGTTGGGCGCCAGGCCCACACGCAGGTCGATCTCACGCAGCGGGCGGTCGTCGACGCCGAGGCGCAGCAGGTAGTGCGCGGTGATATCGAGCCCGCGGGCCAGGTCGCCCATGCCGACGAAGACCACGCGCTCGGCGGCCCGACCCTGGGCGCTACTGTCGGGCGGCAGGCCCAGCAGCTGCATGCCGGCATCGCTGGCGCTGCTCACCCCGAGGGCCACGCGACCGGCTGGCCCTTCGACCACCGAGGTGAGCTCCAGCCGCCCGTCGCGGATGGAGGCTACCGGGGCATTGAAGCCCTGGGGGCCGTTGATCGTGGCCACCACGTGGTCGAGCAGGGTGACCATCGGGCGGGCCGGGTTGGCCACCATGATCTCGCGCGGGTCGCGGTCATCGAGCTGGATGCGCAGCGTATGGGCGACGCGCAGGTCCGCGCCGCGGCTCAGATCGACCGTACCGGTGAGGCGAGCCGGTTCGGGCAGACGCCCGCTGGCCCGCCCGGCGGCGAAGCCAAAGAGCGTGGTGGCCGCATCCTCGCGCACCCGGCCGCGGGTGTAGAAGGGGCGGCGCTGGCGCTGCTCGGGGGCGTGCAGCACGATCGCGCTGCCGGCGCCGGTGGTCGGCGAGCGCAGCACCAGGCGATCGTCGTCGAGCGAGGCGATCGTGGTGCCCAGCGCGGCATTGATCGCGTCGATCACGTGCTGGGGGCTGGTATGGGCCGGGTCGGCGGGGTTGGCGCAGTCGATCGCCAGCAGCGGGCCGCCGTCGATGCTCAGCCAGAGCCGGCGCAGGCGGCGCAGATCGAGGGTATCGCGCAATTCGACCTGGCCGCGCAAGATGGCCCGTTCGGGCAGCGTGCCACTCACCGTGCGCGGCGCGATGCCGAGGATCAGGTCGCTGGCGTCGGCGGCCTCGTCGTCGGGGGTGAGCACCTCGATCCGGCTGGCGCTGCCGCTGCTGGGCGAGGTGAGCGTGATCCGGCGCCCGTCGCTGCTCGCCACGGGCAGCGCCAGGGCCGTGTTGATCCGCGTAACGATCTCGTTGGGCATGGTCGCATCGGGCTGATCGCCGGTGCAATCGATCTCGACCGCGGGTGCGCCGTCGATGCGCAGCTTGAGCAGGTGGCGCTGCCGCAGATCCAGGCCCTGGCTCAGGTCGCGGCGCCCGGCGAAGAGGGCCGCAGCCGCGGCGGCGCCCCGGGTCTGCAGACGCGCCGCGGGGCCAAGCAGCCGGGCGCGGGCGTCCTCCGCCGGGGCCGGCGGCAGTTCGAGCCGGCTGGCCGGGCCGGCGGTGGGCGAGGTGAGGATGAGCCGGTGGCCGTCGTGGCTGGCAAGCTCGACGCCAAGCGCGGCATTGATCGCCGTGCAGACCTCATCGAGGGTGGTGGCGGCCGGGTCGTCGCCGGTACAGTCAACCTCGACCGGCATACGCCCATCGAGCGCGACGCGCAGGTAGCGCGCGCCGCGCAGATCGACGATCGGCAGGCCGCCGAGCGGCGCGTGGTCGATCTGCCCCGCGACGCGCGCCGGGCGCGCGTCGGCGCCGAGATAGACGCGGGGAGCCAGGCCGAAGAGCGCATCGGCGGCGTCGCCGTCCGGGGCGCCGAGTTGCACGGCCGCATCGGCGCCGACCAGTCCGGAGGTCAAGAAGAGGCGCCGGCTGTCGTGGCTGGCCGCCGGGATGCCGAGCGCGGCATTGATCGCGCGGGCCACCTCCCAGGGCGCGGTCGCCTGCGGGTCGGCGCCGGCCACGTCCACCGCGGCAATGTTGTCGCCATCGACGGCGATCACCAGCTGCGAACCGGCGCGCAGGTCAACGCCGTCGCCCAGGTCACGGGCGCCGACGAGGCGCGCCGGGCCGGGCGGGACGCCGCGCACCTCGGCCTCGCGGAAGCCGAACAGGCGCAGGGCCGCGTCGTCGCCGGGGCGGCTGACGGTGAGCAGCTCCGCTGGATCGTCGGGGCCGGGCTCCAGCGCCTCCTCGAGCGAGAGCGCCAGGGTGGCGGCGGCCAGCTTCAGGATGCCGCGCGGGGTGGCGGTTCCCTCCAGGTAGGCGCGCACGTAGCGTTTGAGGTGGAGACGAAAGGTCTCGACATCTTCGTCATCGCGCGGGTCGAGGCTGAACAGATCGGCGAGCAGCGCCAGGTCGCGGATCTGGTCGCGGCCCGCATCGGCGAAATCGACCCAGTGGGCCCGCATCACCTCGACCAGCAGTTCGTCGATCTCATCGAGCCGGCTGCCCGCCGCGCCGGCTACGACGTACAGCAACGAGGGCGCACGCGGATAGCGCCAGGGTTGCGGGTAGGCGCGATAGATCGGTGGCAGATAGCTCAGGATGCGCTCGGTTTTTCCCATGGCTGAACTCGCTTATCACGGCCCGACGAGTTGAATATCGGCAGGCTCCAGTTCAATCACTGGCCAGTACTGGGCGGCGACCTGGACGGTGAACTGGCCGGTCTCGATCTGCTCGTCGCTGGCCGGGGTCGTGCCATCGCTGCCGACGATCAGCTCGCGGGCGGCTTCGCGCTGACCGGCGCGGCTGCTGTCGTCCACGACGGCGCGCCAGACCAGCAGGTCGGCGATGACCGACTGCTCGGCGACCAGGTCGGGCACCGTCGCGAGGGCCGCCAGCAGGTCGCTGCCCGCCAGCGGGGTGGCGCTGCCGAGGCCGGCGGCGAAGTCGCTGAGCGCCTTGATCACGTCCTGCTTGAGTTGCACCTGGCCGGCGGCCGTCAGTTCGCGGCGCAGGGTCAGGCGCAGACGCGGGCGGATGAAGATGTAGCGGGCCACGATCGCGACGCTGATGCCGGCGGCGCGGCGCGCAAAGACTGCGCTGACCACATTCGCGTAGCGGGCCGGCTCGACCTCGACGATCATCTGCACGCGACCGGGCACGGTGCGTTTCGTCAGGCCCGCAGGGTCGGGCGGGTACATCGGGTCGGCGATCTCGACGTTGTCGGCGCCGCCCTCGAAGGCTGCCAGCTGCAGTGCATCGAGCGTACACTGGCCGAGGCCGCGCAGTGCGGCCTTCGCGCGGCGGCGCAGATCCTCGTCGCTCTCATCGGCGCCGCCCAGGACGAGCGGATCGAAGTTGACGACGCGCTCGATCCCCTCGATCGGGAAGATCAACGTGCTGATCGCGCGCGCATCGGCGCGGCCGGCTGGCCCCTTGAAGCCCTCGGCGGCGCGCACCGGCACGTCGATGCGGGTCTGGCCCCGCTGCAAGGTGCGCTCGGCGGTCGTCTCGAAGATCACATTGTCGGCGGTGGTCAGCTTTGTGCCCTGCGGGATGGTGATATTGCCGGTTGAACTGCCAGTGCGGAAGAAGCTGACCAGCCCCTGGGCGAAGTCGCCATCTTTGCGGGTAATGCCCAGAATGGCGACTACAAAATCGAGCGCGCGCCCGCGGGCCAGGTCGATGAAACCTGACTGGTAGGCCAGGTTGACCTGGCTGTAGGTCACGGCCAGTTCGCGGCTGATCGCCTCAGCCAGGGTGCGGGTCACACTGCCGACGTTGATGTCGGTCAGGGGCGAGTTGCTCACATCGCGGCGAAAATAATCGACGTAAAACAGCGGCGCCTCGGGATCGGGCCGGTCGCCGTTCGCCAGCCAGACCAGCGCATTCTGGGCGCGATTGAAGCTCCAGTCGACCTCGGGCACGAAGGTGTAGTGCTCAAGCTCGCCCTGGGCATTGCGGCGCGTACCGGTGACGCCGCGCACATCGTGGGCCGGCTCGGCGAGCGGGTAGGCCGGCTCGCGCACATCGTAGCGCTGCTGCTCGTTGACAACGCCGCCCACGAGCGAGACGAGCAGGTCGTCGGCGATCTCGGTGTAGGGGCGGTCGATCAGGTTGTCGCCAAAGGGCATGGCTGCCTCCTCACTCGAGAAAAAAGGGAAAGACCAGATTGATCACCTCACCCGACTCGGCCACTTCGGCGTTGATCGTGATGTCGATGCGGGTCGGATTGGCGCTGCGATTGGTGGTGACGCTGAGTGCGAGCACCTGGCGGATGCGCGGCTCCTGGGCGATCGCTTCGAGCACATAGAGTCTGGCCCGATTGCGGTTGGCCTCCGTATTGTGTTCGCCGATCAGCGTATGCAGGCGTGAGCCGTAGGTGCTGTGTCCGAGTGGCTCCAGTGCGCCGCGCGGGGTGAGCAGGCGCAGCAGCAGGGCCTGGCTGATATTGTCGGCGCCGGCGATCACCGCCAGATCGATGCCCTGCCGCAACCCCTCGCGCAGATCGCCGGCCGTGGTGCGGTCATCACCGTAGTCGACAGGGCTCAGCAGGTGCAGGTCAGTGCCCAGACGGGCCAGATCGATAGCCATGGTGGGTCTCCGTGTTGGGCCGAAGGAGGGCCGAAGCATTGGCGCAGCCGGCGGCCCTCCTATGGCGGCGCGGTATCGACGAAGCTGGTCGTGGCCGGCGGGCCAAGGATGACCAGGATGCCGGGCGGCGTCGGGATGCGGTCGCCGAGCCGCAGCAGGGGCCGGCCACCCACCAGGATGCCGCTGGAGGCCCCGGTCGGGCCGACGAGCAACGGGTAGGGGGCGCCACTGAGCGAGTTGATCATCAGGCAGATGGTGCCGCCCGCGGTGGCCAGTGGCATGCCGTTGGCCATAATGAAGGGCGGCAGCACGCCGATGATCGTGCCGCTGTCGGGCGCGCCAGTGACCCCCGGGGTCAGCAGGACAGCACAACCGATCGAGACTGGGGACCCTGGCATGGCCTTGCCCTCCGCGCTACCGCTATGCCGGCGAGAAGATCGTCGTCCCGTTGACCTGGATCAGGCCGCCTTTGACGGTCGCCGTGGCGTTGCCGCTGAGGGTTGCGCTGATTCCACCCTTGACGTTGGCCTGCATCCCGGCGTCGATCGTGGTATCCATGGTGCTCTTGAGCGTAACGCTGCGCCCTTCGATCGTCACGTCGCCGGTGCTGGTTTTGAGCGTGATGTTGCCGGCGGCCTCGATCGTCAGGTCGCCGTCCTGGTTGAGCGTGACCTGCGTACGGCCGGCCTGGACCAGGGTGCTGCCCCCGGCGGCGCCGGCCTGGTCCATCACCAGCTCGTTCTGGCCGGCCACCAGCTTCACCTGGTCATCGACGATCTGAATGGTGATCTTGGCGGGCAGCTCGATCAGGATCTCGCGACCCTGAATGGCACGGATGGCGGCCATGATCGTCGCGCTGTCGGCCTCCTGCAGTGGCAGCCGGAAGATGATCTCGTCGTTGCGATTGGGCGGTGGGCGCTCGGTATCGGTGTAGAGCCGGCCGATGATGATCGGCTGGTTGATGTCGCCCTGGTCGAAGGCCAGTAGTACCAGGTCGCCCACATTGGGGATGGCGGCCGTGCCAATATGGCCGGTGGCCACCGGCACCTTCTTGAGCAGCAGGTCGCTACTCTTGAGCCGCACGTCGCAGCTGTAGTTGTCGCGGTCGCCGGCATCGGCGTGGGGATAGGTCGCCTCGACCACGCCCTGCTCGGCGACGCGCATGCTGCGCAGTTCGTCGCGGATGATCTCCTGGATAGTGGCAAGCAAGGCAGTCATGGCAATCCCCAGAACTCGACGCTCGTGATCAGGCCGCGTTTGCGGCTGAGGTGGTGGCTAATCGCCCGGACCTGGAAGGTGTCGTTGAGCCGCGCATCGGGCGCCTGCTCGATGCGGATGGCATCGCCGAGCTTCAGCTCGGGGCGCCCGAGGGCGCGCAGCTGGCCGATGCGGGCGCGCTGGTTCGCGCGGCGCAGCACACCCTCGGCGCGCTGGGTGGCCGCCGCGCTGGTGCGCAGCGCCGGGTCGGCCAGTAGCAGCGTGG
>JACAEO010000334.1 GCA_013388805.1 Chloroflexota bacterium | reverse complement strand
CCCCCCCCCCCCCCCCACCAACCAGCACCACCAACCTGGGGTCTGGGGCTTGCCCCAGAGACACCTGCCCACTGAACGCCGCCGGAGCGACATGTGGTACAGTAGAACCACAGGATTCGCCGTACTGAGCGGGAGGTTTGGTGTGCTCTTTGAGAACGTCGCCATTGAGGCGCTCGGCTATGAACTGGCCCCGCACCGCATTAGCTCGGACTGGCTCGAGGACCAGATTAGCGATACGATGCAGCGCCTCGGCATCCCGAGAGGAAGGCTGGAGCAACTCTCGGGGATCCGTGAGCGTCGCTTCTGGGACGAGGGTACCCAGCCCAGTACCGTGGCGACGCTGGCAGCCAACAAGGCCCTCGCCGCCGCTGAGGTCGACCCGGAGCAGATCGGCATCGTGATCAACACCTCGGTCTGCCAGGATTACCTGGAGCCCTCGACCGCCTGTTTCGTGCATCGCAACCTGGGGCTCTCGCCGCGCGCGATCAACTACGACGTGCGCAATGCCTGCCTGGGGTTCCTCAACGGCATGTACATCGCCGCGCTGATGATCGAGTCGGGCGAGATCGATTATGCCCTGATCGTCAACGGCGAAGGCTCCCAGGATGCCGTGATGAGCACCATCCGCCGGCTGCAGCGTCCCGAGACCACGGTGCAGGAGTTCCGCGATAATTTTGCCACGCTCACCCTGGGCTCGGGCGCCGCGGCCATGCTACTGGCCCACACCCGTGTCTCGCGCAGCGGCCACAAGCTCAATGGCGTGGTGTCCCTGGCCGCCACCGAGCACAACGAGCTCTGCGTTGGCATGCCCGACTATATGAAGACGGACGCCAGCGCGCTGCTCGTCGCCGGTGTCAAGCTCGCCGCCGATACCTGGCAACTCGCCCAGGAGCGGCTCCCCGACTGGAGCGACGATACGATCACGCTCTATGCCCCTCACCAGGTGGGTGCGCGCCATATGGCCGCCGTCGCTGATGCGATCGGCATCACCCACGCCAAGCTCTACCTGAACTTCCCCGTGCTTGGCAATATCGGGCCCGCCGCGCTGCCGATTAGCCTGGCCCAGGCCGCCGAGGCCGACCGCCTCAAGCCCGGTGACCACGTCGGCCTGCTTGGCATCGGCTCCGGGCTCAACTGTTCAATGATGAGCGTCACCTGGTAGCGACGCGAGCCCTCAGCGCTGGCTCGCGAACGTCCGCAGGACCAGCAGCAGCATGGGCAGGGTCAGCAGGAACTGGAGGGATGATAAACCGGGCGCCGAACCACCGGGTGACCATCACGGCGCCGCCAGGTTGAATGCGCTGATCGCCAGATACTGCTCCTCCGGCGCGTCCAGCAGTCCCCAGCGCATCCGCCCCTGGGGAGTGGCCACCAGGTACTGGTTGTCGAGCCAGGCGACGAAACAGAGCGGCCCACGGGGCGAGGGCGCCTCGTCGAGCACCACCCGCCCGTCCACCAGGAAGCGGCTCGTGCGTTCACCCCATTCGATCTCATAGTCGTGCCACTGCTCCAGCGGGACGCGAACCAGTGCTTCGGCCACGCCCACGGCCCGCTGCAGCGGTGGGTAGAGCCCGCGATAGAGGGCGGGCAGGTTGAGCAGTGGCACGACGATCGGCGCCAGCGGCAGCAGCGCCAGGGCCTGTGGGCGTCCCGTGTCGATCACGGCCGCCTTCCAGCCCTGCCCCGGTACCCCTAGCGCCAGTGGCAGGTCGCCTGGAGCGGAGCCGTAGAAGAACCAGATCGCCCGCGGCGGGCGCGGCGGCGCGGCGATGGGGTAGTTCCAGAAGCCGAAGCCCGCCGTGCCGCGCAGCGCGCCCGCCGGGTGCGAGCAGCGCGCCCGCACCTGCAGCCGCAGCGGTGGCCGGCGGATGAAGCGCCGGGCCTGCCCGACCTGGAAGTCGTCGATCTGCGCGTCGACGTAGGCCTGCCGCGTCGCCCCCTCGGTGACCAGCTGTAGCACGCCCCCATCCAGTTCGCAACGCCCGCCCCGCAGCAGCAGGTGCCGCCAGGGCGGCACCCCCAGCGCCAGGCCTTTCAGTTCGTCCATCGCCATCAACCCCGTCGGCGACCCCTGCCCTATGCCCGCACGACCCCGATCGTCGCCTCCCCATCGCCGAACTCGACGGTCACCTGGTGGGCGTCGGATGGGGCCGCGCCAACGATCAGGTGCGTCGCCAGCGTCTCGCTCTGGAGATACTCGCCCCAGGCCGCCAGCGTCTGTTCCAGCAGGTCGCCCTCGCTGCTCGTCGCCAGGTAGAGCGTGATCCGGTCGGCAATCGCCAGCCCGGCGCTCTTGCGCGCGTCCTGCACGTTGCGCACCAGGTCGCGGGCGGCGCCCTCCAGCCGCAGCTCCGGCGTGACCGTGGTGTTGAGCGCTACGAGCATACCGTCGCCCTCGGCCACCGCGTAGCCCTCAGGCGCGCTACTCTCCACCAGCACCTCGTCGGGCAGCAATGCCAGCTGCTGGCCGTCGACCGTCAGGGGCACCGGCTGCCCCGCCTCGACGGCCTGGGCGATCGCGCGCGCCTCGCCGCCTGCCAGCGCTTTGAGTGCGGCGGTGAGCGCTGGCACCAGCTTGCCGTACTTCTTGCCCACCAGCCGCAGGTTGGGCCGCAGACGATACTCCACGATCGCCGAGGAGGCATCGAGGTAGCGCACCAGTTTGACGTTCAGCTCGTCGCGCAGGTCGGCCTCGAAGCGGCGCACTCCCTCGCTGACCGCGGGGCTGCTGGCGCCCAGCCATAGCTCGCTCAGCGGCTGGCGCACCTTCAGCCCGGCGTTTTTGCGCGCGGCCCGGCCCAGTGACACCGCGGCCAGCAGCGCCTCGGTGTCGGCCACCAGCCTCTCGTCGAGCAGGTGCGCGTCGACTGTTGGCCAGCGGGCCAGGTGGACGCTCACGGCCATATCGTCACCCGCCGCCCCCGTGGACTGGCCAGTCAGGTTGCGGTAGATCTCCTCGGCGACGAATGGCGTAAACGGCGCGATCAGTTTTGCCAGGGTCAGCAGACAGGTGTACAGCGTCTCGTAGGCCGCCTGCTTGTCGGCGTCGGTCTCGCTCTTCCAGAAGCGCCGCCGGTTGCGCCGCACGTACCAGTTCGAGAGCTCATCGACGAAGCGCTCGATCGCCCGCGCCGCCGGGTAGACCTCGTAGTCCTCGAAGTTCTGTGTCACGTCGCGCACCAGGGCATTCAGGCTGGCGAGCGCCCAGCGGTCGATCTCGGCCAGGCTGAGCGGCTGGCCGGGTGACGGATCCGGTTGCCAGCCATCCAGCGTGGCGTAGGTGACGAAGAAGGCGTAGGTATTCCAGAGCGTGAGCAGGAACTTGCGCAGGCTCTCACTCACCAGCCCCAGGCTGAAGCGGCGCGGGTTGCCGGGGGGGGCGGCGGCAAAGAGGTACCAGCGCAGCGCATCGACGCCATAGGCGTTGATCACCTCCTCGGGCATGATCACATTGCCCTTGCTCTTGCTCATCTTGAAGCCCTGCTCATCGAGGATGTGCCCGAGGCAGATCACATTGTTGAAGGCGGGCCGGTCGAAGAGCAGCGTGCTGACCGCATGGAGCGTATAGAACCAGCCGCGCGTCTGGTCCACCGCCTCGCAGATGTAGTCGGCCGGGTGGGCTGCCTCGAAGAGCGCCTGGTTCTCGAACGGGTAGTGCCACTGCGCCACCGGCATCGAGCCGCTGTCGTACCAGCAGTCGGCCACATCGAGGATGCGGCGCATCGTGCCATGCTGCGGATCCTCCCAGGTGATCGCGTCAACATACGGCCGGTGCAGGTCGAGCTCGCGCAGGGAACGGCCGGCCTTCGCCTCCAGTTCGGCCAGGCTGCCGATGCACTCCATATGGCTGCCGTCGGCATTGCTCCAGATCGGCAGGGGTGTGCCCCAGTAGCGCTCGCGGCTGATCGCCCAGTCGATATTGTTCTCCAGCCAGTTGCCGAAGCGCCCATCGCGGATGTGCTCCGGCACCCAGTGGATCTGCTGGTTGTTGGCCACCAGATCGGCCTTGAACGCGGTGGTCTTAATGTACCACGAGCGCTTGGCGTAGAACAGCAGCGGGGTGCCGCAGCGCCAGCAGAACGGGTAGTAGTGGCGCACGCGCCCGCTCTTCAGCAGCAGGCCGCGCTGCTTCAGGTCGCGGGTGATGTCGGGATCGGCCTCCTTGAAGAACTTGCCGGTAAAGGGCAGATCGCCGAGCTCGGGCATCACCATGCCATTCAGGTCCACCGAGAACAGAGTCGGCAGGCCGTGCTTGCGGCCCACCTCCAGGTCGCCGTAGGCCGGGGCGATATGGACGATGCCGGTGCCGTCGTCGAGCGTGACGATCTCGTCGGCAATAACCCGGTAGGCCGTGCTGAGGTCGACCGCATCACCGGGGCCCGGCACACCGGCGAAGAGCGGCGCATAGCGCAGCCCCACCAGATCGTTGCCCTTGAAACGGCGCAGCACCGTCGCCCCCTCGCCGAGCACGGCGCCGAGCAGCGCCTCGGCCAGGATGTAGCGCTCGCCCTCAAAGGCCGCCTCGACGTAGCTGGCGCCGTGCTGCACCGCCAGCGCCACGTTGGCCGGCAGCGTCCAGGGGGTCGTCGTCCAGGCCACAAAGAATGCCCCGCTGAGCGGCGCGGCCAGTGGCGAGTCATTGCCGCGCAACGTCTCGCCGGTGACCCGAAACTTGATATAGACACTCGGGTCGTCCACATCGTCGCGCGCGCCAAGCGAGACCTCGTGGTCGCTGAGGCTGGTGCCGCAGCGCGGGCAGTGCATGGTCACCTTGTAGTCGCGGAAGAGCAGCCCGCGATCCCAGAGCTGGCGGAAGATCCACCAGAGCGACTCGATATACTTGTTATCGTAGGTGTAGTAGCCATCTTCATCGACCCAGTAGGCGATGCGCCTGGTGAAGCTCTTCCACTCCTGGATATACTCCCAGACGCTCTCGCGGCAGAGGCGATTGAACTCAGCGATGCCGAACCGCTCGATATCTGGCTTGCCGTTGAACCCGAGCTTCTTCTCGATCTCGATCTCGACCGGCAGGCCGTGGGTATCCCAGCCCTCGCGGCGCCCGATGATCCGGTAGCCCTGCATGGCGCGATAGCGCAGGATGACATCTTTGAAGGTGCGGCTGATCACATGGTGCAGCCCGGGGCGGCCATTGGCAGTGGGCGGGCCCTCGTAGAAGACGAAGGGCCGCTCACCAGAGGCCAGCGACTGCTCAACGATGCGGTTGGCCTGCCACCAGGCCAGCACCTGCTCCTCCAGCTGCGGGAAGGATACCCCGGTATCGACGGGCTTGAACATTGGCACCTCCTCAAACACAACAAACCCCGTCCCCAACAGGGGACGAGGCCTCAAAACCCCGCGGTACCACCCCGGTTCAGATTTTAGATTGCAGATGGCAGATTGCGGATTGCCGCAATCCAACAGCCAGCACCTACAATCCAAAATGGCTGCGCTCGGCGAGCGTCAAGCAACGCTCTGTCCTGCTAACGGGGGACAACTCCGGGCGGGGCTACTGGGGCCAGCGGCCCGTTCACCTGCCGGCTCAGGGGTGATCTTCGTCGCGCCTTCGGCTGCCCGGCTTCCACCCCCCCGGGCTCGCTGGCTGCGAATGGGTGCGAGTACTCGTCCCCGTCATCGCCGTTGGCCTCAGTATAGCAGCGGCGCGCTGCAGGCGTCAAGCCGCCAGGGCTGTTGCGGTGTAACATCATGTCTGGCACGGCGCCTCGTTCCGTCGAGCTGACGCCCGCGGCGACTCACAGGACGCTCGTCCACGGCTTCTGCCGCCGGGCGGGGGGAGCGTGCAAGACGGTGATCCTGCTGGCGAACTCCCTCGTGGGCATGGCTGGGTGCGCGGGCGTCCCGCCCGCATG
>JACAEO010000459.1 GCA_013388805.1 Chloroflexota bacterium | reverse complement strand
TGGGAAGCTTCAGGCGCAATGACCACGGTAATTCGCGTATACGGTTCCAGGCGAGTGTTTGCCTTCGGCACCCATTCTCGTCTCCCATCGGCACATCGGATTATAATGCACCCGCCTGGAAGCCCGAGAGAGCGTATCTCGCAGCCTGCGAATAGAGAATGAGGCTCAATCGTAAACTCCACGACTATCGGCTTCTTCAATACTTGTCCGCCTCTGCTGCGCTCCAAATCACGTTCTAAAAGTGCTTCGTAAATCGGCAAATCCCTTAAGTATTCCGCAACAACGTATGCGAAGAAACAGCTTACTAATAGGGGTAACATCAGTGAATAACTGCCGGTCATCTCGACAATGAGCATAATGGCTGTGAGGGGAGCACGGACTACGGCAGTGAAATAGGCAGCCATCCCAGCCACGGCAAGAACCGCCGGTATGGGCGTAACTCCTGGCGCCAATTGGTGAGCAATTTGCCCAGCGCCTAGACCGATCAATGCGCCTAGTACAAGCATTGGCGCAAAAATACCGCCGGGAGCGCCTGTTCCGTAACTGATCATGGTGAGCAAAAATCGGACGACCAAGAAGAGGGGAATGGCGGCAAGGGATATGTCTCCTTTCAGAGTGGCTTCCACGAGTGAGTCCCCACTACTTAACATCAGTGGTGAAAACCACCCCGCCAGTCCAACCATTCCACCTGTTAGGGCGGCGGCAGGTAACGTAAAACGAGCTGGTAGACGGCTGTACCCTTCCACAATAGCTAACAGGCTTCGGTTGAATAGCACTCCGAACAAACCTGCCAATACCCCCAGCAAGGCGAAGGCTGGTAGGGAAACCAGAGGAGGCATAGGATAACTTGGGACGGCGAAAATCGGGAATTGGCCCGAACCGATTCGTACAATAACATCCGAGACTATCGCCGCAACCAAAGTAGCGCCGAATACAATAGGCTGAAAATCACCCCGTAATTCCTCAAGCACAAATATTGTTCCAGAGAAGGGAGCATTAAACGCTGCGGCTAACCCTGCACCTGCTCCCGCCGAAATTAATACCAGGCGCTCCCGCTTTGATACTTTCAGCAACCGTGAAAGGGCATCACCCACCGCCCCACCCATCTGGACGGTGGGACCTTCACGCCCCAAAGCCAACCCACTTCCAATGGCAAGGATACCCCCAAAGAATTTCACTGGCAGGACGCGCTTCCAGTCCAGTTCGCGGAATCGGCGGAGCACAGCTTCCAAATGTGGAATACCGCTTCCACTGGCTTCCGGCGCATAACGTCGTGTGATGGCGACTGCGACTATCGTCCCAAGGAGTGTGAACAAAACGGGGAAAACCCACCCCCACATGGGTTTACTGTGCGCCCGAGAAAGAATCTCATTCCTCAAAACGCTCGCGCCAGTCAGCGCAGCGCGAAATAACAAGGCAGTGATACCGGCGCAAGCACCGACCAACACGGCACGAGGAAGAATGTGCCTTCGTTGTTGTCGGGTCGCAAAATATTCTTGGATCTCAGAGCGTTCCGATTCGTCTGTATTGTCCGGCATTGAGAAATCTTTCTCGTGGACTTCGTTGTTCATATGCGCCAATAATGCTCTGCAAGAAGTGGACAGGCTAACGGCCTGCTCTTCACCTGCGCCGCGAAGCGCAGCGGAGCGGCGTCAGGTGCAAGCGCATGTTGGGCGCACTTCACCATTCTGCTCTATTTTATCCACTTCTTGACCCATTCCGAATCCATCCGAGCCAGCCGCGCTTTCTTCAGGTTTTCCCGCATGACCCATTGTATATCTTTGTCTGCTGTGACCAGCCACTTCTCCATGAGCAATTTACCTTCACTGGGTAGAGCGACAACCGCTACACTCCAACAATACGCTAGCCCTTTCCGCAGTGCCAAGAAGTCTTCACTTCGGCGATTTTTGACTCGTTCAAAGGTAGCCATGATACCATCCAGGATTTTCAAGACTGCCCTGGCATGCTTTGCTTGACCAAGCAACCTCGGCTCACACAGAGCTGCCGCCGCGGCCCGTTGTTCTAGCGGTGTTCCTTTACTCCACTTTCGCATCGCCGCAATTAGCTGATCCATGCTTACGTCACCGAACCGCTGGAGAGCCATGGCGACCGCCTCACGAATCCGCCAACGTGGATCAGACGCGTGAATTCGCAAAGTTTCGAGCAATCCGGTGTTACCTTCAGCAAGTAAACGTCCCAGGCCAACGACTCCACAAAAGGCAAGAAATTCGTAGGGCGAGTTCACTGGTGCTTGGTCGGCTGTGTAGGCTGTGTATCGCCGAAAGAGTTCTAGATTGCCTTCGTCTGCGACGACCTGCGCAAGTTCAAGGTTTCCGCGTGGTCCGGGAAGCCCAGATTCTTTCAGCAAATACGTATCCCAGTCATCAAGTGTTTGCAGTGTTTCTCGATATTCATCCATTCTTGACACGGCTGGCTCCGACAATCTTCTCAAGTCACACTTGGATCATGTGCGCCCAACGGCCTGCGCTTCACCCGCACGCGGAGCGAAGGGGAGGGTGTCGGGTGCAAGCGCTGGCCGTTGGGCGGCATCTGCTACTATGCCGATGGAGGAAAACTTCTTTGAGCGATTTCTCCTTGCATCGTGTTGCACTTAGTACTGCTGTTTCGGGATTCGATATGAAAGCTCTACCATCCGAAATATGCCAGGTTGTCAAGCAGTCTACATTCTACTTTATGACGGCATGGAACCCGAACTGCGCTTCAAAGGGCAAGGAATCGGAGAAGGTGACGGTAATGGGAGTCGTCGGCTCATACGATTCCGGAGGAATAGCAGTAATCGTGTATTCTTGTTTAATACAAGCGCCGGGTGACCAGATCGAGATGCTGAACCAGCCCTTCCCTTTGCTGGAATCGGGATCGGGACCCCATTTCTGTGCAAATATGCCCCGCAGGTCGAACTGGACACCTTCCAGGGGCGGCTCAGATACGTCCCACCGGCCATCTCCATTGAGGTCTTGCCAAGCGGCAACCTTGAACGATTGAAAACAATCTGACATCACTTCAGGGGTGGGTGCCACCGTACCAACCGTACCACATGCACTCAACAACAGCACAACTATTGTCACATGGATGATTGATGTCAACCTTCTTGTGTTCACCTTCTTCTTTCCTGTCTTGCGAAAGCCGCCCAACGGCCTGCGCTTAAGCCGCTGCGCGGAGCGAGCGAAGCGAGCGGAGCGCAGTCGGCTTGAAGCGCGTGTTAGGTGGCGTTAACTATTCATCGTATGGGCCAAGAAAACGTTCACCATTGAAATGTATTAGATGACTCGGTGCTTCAGCTACCCATACTTCGGTCTCCCACGCGATTTCCTGAAGATACTTCATCATCACTTTCCGCGTGGGAAATGCTGTCACAAATACCAATGGGGCTTTACTATCCCTAAATAAATCCCTAAGTTCATTATGACGTTTGATGTCAATCGGACCGTGGCTAGTAACTGCTTCAATAAGCACTAGCCAGTTTTTATTTTCTAGATAAACAACTACATCAGGCAGTTTGCTGTGTTCATCAACGATAATGCCCAAACTTGCAAGATAATCTTGCTCATACACTCTAAACTTATTGCCAGCATCACCAACGTAAATGACCAGACCACCAGGTGTAAAGCGAGGGCAGAACTCTTCTATGATTTGTTTTATAAGAGCGTTTTGACCACCTGCGGTGATTCTGACTTCTCTACCATTTGGCAACTTTACTGGGATGAGAGCCATCTCTCGTTCTTTCTCACGCAATCTGCGTAACTCTTGCGCATTCTTAAGATAGACTCTCAAGTTTGTATCCCATTCGCTAGTGCCATATGTACGAATTACCTTGAGGAGACTAGCATCAATTTGATACCTTGTCTTTGGACTATTAACGGGTCGCGTTATGTCGTCGGGGTTAGCAACCACTAATCCCATTTGCACGAATTGGTGAACTGTAAAACGACGAACCGTTTCGCGAGTATTCGGTGCATAGGAAATACCAAAATGTTCACGAAAATAATCCATCATTTCAGTAATACCACGCAACGGATTTGAAGCATCGCTCCAATCTGTGTTTGGCTTCATATCAAGCAGTGCTAGTATGGTCAGTGCAGAACGTTGATTCAATTGCGCTTTGGGTATTTGTAGCGCACGCAGAATGTTAAGGGCTTCTTCAATTTTCTTTTTAGCGTTTAAGTCAATACTCGTAATGTCCATTCCTAGTATTCCTAGAACTATTTGGTCTAGCTCTTCCTGTTTTGGAAATGTGTCACCTATTTTTTCGCCTATCGCCAATAACTGAGAGAGCGAGGGGTATTTGAGGCTACGCAAATCTGCTGCATTTACTTGTGTATGGCCACTAAACTGCCTAAAGTACTCATCCACAAGAGTTGAGTTAAGAAAAGCAGCTAATCCTTTTGCCAATAACGGAGGAAGTCCTCTTCCGTTTTGGTGGTAATAGTTTAAGTGATTTTCTATGCCTATGAATTCAGAATTTAAGCGAGCAGGATCACATACAGCTGCTACAATACGCCTTTTTTCTTCTTTGGCCGAGAAGCGTTTAACCAAGACATACCAGCCAGCGGGTACGAGTAGATTTTCGGTCTCTTTTGTCAACCTTATAGCGGGTGGTTTTTTGTTTTGTCCATTGGGCCAACCAATATAACCTTGAGAAAAGTTGCTTGGATAAATCAGCGGAACGGTTTCTGCATCTGGTCTTTCCGTTAGGAAGTCAATAGCACGGAAATCAACAACTTTGCCAGTAGAAACCGTGATACATATTTCGTCAATTGATGTAAGGAGACTGCGAGCCTGTTGCCCAATTCTCTGGCTCAATCCGTTGGGGACAATATGTATAAATAAGTTGGGGTCATCAGGATAAACCAGTTGGTTATAATCAACTTCACGAACAGTTATAAAAGGATCATCGGGGTCAGCGCTAGACGAAATTGTTACTTTCGCTTGCCGACGTGACTTTCTGGCATGCAAAATTACATTTTCTTGTAAAACATCGTCTTCTTCAAAGGCTCTATCCCTATAATCAAAGATATGGAGCCGATTTATGGACATCGTTTCCAGAAGAGCTTTTCGGAATGGAAGGAAATAGGGACCATTACAAAAACTTCTCGGAGTAATCGCAACCAGTTCTCCGTTTGGCTCCATCAACCTGATAGCGAGCCAAAGAAAGGCTGTATATAGATTAGTAGTCTCGATTCCAACTTTTTGCAAAAGACGGCGTGTGGTGGATAACGTGTTTATCTTTCTATAGGGAGGATTAAGAATAGCAGCATTGAAGGATTTATGCGTAGCAAATAATGTATTTCCACTTATGGTCTCCACACTTGCCCTGATGAAATCATCTTGTACAACTTCATATTCAAAGTAAATCTCTTCTTGGCGGCACACTTCTTGGCAATAATCAAGCGTTATATGGAGGTATTCTGCCAGGATCGGATCAATTTCATAGGCGGTTACTGTGATAGCTGACGGCTTTGGTAACCACTGAGATGCTTCAGCAACGAGCGCAGCCGATAATGAGCCAATGCCAGCGCCCGCATCAAGGATATTCAAGGTTCTTGGTCGTTCGGCAAACATACGTGCCATGAACCGTGCTATCTTCTGAGGAGTAAAGAACTGCCCTTTTCCCGCACGACTCGTTGTCAATTTTCGATTAGCTTCCAAGCGCAGAAAATCTACTCGCTCAAGAAGATTGTCATGCCGTATAGAGCCTGCTAACAGTGTTATGGCTTCCATCGCTTGAATTTTACTACTTCCGAGAGTGTTCAGCCACCTAACGGCTCGCGCATCACCCGCAGGCGAGCCGAGCACAGCGAGGCGAAGCCTGTCGGGTGGATGCGCTTGTTGGGCGGCTTTCTTTTTGTTGCTTACTACTCGGCACAGCACGAGAGTTTCGCAGGGTCTTTGAAATACGAGATCGCCGCAATTTTCAACGCTTCTGCCATTGTCGGATAGACGTGAATCATGTTAATGAAATCCTCCAGTTTGGCGTGGAAGCGCATCGCCATTGCCGCTTCGTGGATAACTTCACCCGCATTGGGCATAACCAGGGAGACGCCAACGACTTCCTGAGTGTCGCGATTGATCACGATTTTGGCAATGCCATCGGTTTGATGGGTCGCACCAGCACGCGGGACGTATTCCAGTGGAATCGTCCCACACCAGCAACGGATGCCTGTTCCCACTGCTTCTTCGTCTGTCTGCCCGACCATGGCTACTTGCGGGTCGGTGAAGATGACGCGCGGGATGACCCGATGGTCCACTTTGCGGTGTGCCCCGCTCAGGGCATTCATCGCTGCGATGATGCCATCGTGCGCGCCGACGGGTGTTGCCATCTGGCTTCCTGTGTAATTCCCGATCACGTCGCCCGCCGCCCAAATATTCGGAACGCTGGTCTGCAATTCGTCGTTGACCTTTACGAAGCCGCGCGCGTCTACCTCCACGCCGATCCTTTCCAGCCCAATGCCATGCGTGTTCGGCTCGCGCCCCGTGGCGATGAGCAATTTCTGCGCCGTAAAGGTTTGCGGCTTGCCGCCCACAGTTGCTGTCAGTTCGATGTCGCCGTTCGCTTTCTGCGCGACGCGAGTCGCCTGCGCGTCGGTGACGATGTTCACGCCTTCCTTACGGAGAATCAAGGTTAGCGCATGCGAAACTTCGGGTTCGTAGCGCGGCAGGATGACCCGACTGCGCCCTAAAATCATGACCCTCACGCCAAAGCGGTGGAACATCTGCCCCAGTTCGAGCGCGATGTAGCCCCCGCCGATAATGAGTATGGAGTCGGGTAGTTCGGTCAGTTCCATGCTTTCGCCTGTCGTCAACAGGTCGGATGTCAGATATGGGACGCGGTCAAGCCCTTCGATGTTTGGGATGACGGGACGTGTTCCTGTCGCGATGAGAATCTGGTCACCGATTAATGTCATCTCGCCCACACGGACAGTGTGGGCGTCGAGCAGTTCCGCTTTGCCTTTAAAGACTTTGATGTTGTTGTCATCAGTGATAATGGATTGATACTTCTTATCGCGATAGACCCCGACGACTTCGCGCTTTTGGGCGATGAGTTCGGCAAAGTTTACCTCCATTTTGACGGGTTTCAGCCCAGAGTAGCGCGGATGCGCCGCTTCCCAGACGATGCGCGCCGCTTCGATGAGATTCTTGCTTGGCAGGCAGCCGCGATTGACGCAGGTGCCGCCCAGCATGCGCATTTCGGTCATGGCGGCAGTCTTGCCCAACTCCGCGGCGCGGATGGCGGCGGCGAAAGCGGTAGAACCAGAGCCGAGAATCACCAAGTCGAATCTACTTTCCACGATGTCCTCCTTTCTCTCCTTTCTTTGCACTCACCACAAACGTGATAAGCCGCCTAACGGCATCCGCTTCAGCCGCAGCCGCGAAGCGCAGCGGAGCGGCGTCAGGTGCAAGCGCATGTTGGGCGCGCTTATGCTCGCCTCACAATAGCAAGCATAGTCATAGTCATTTCCTACCCCGCAGAATACCTATGGTTCCAACCATAAATGGCAATTTTAGTGCTTTGGGTATGAACTGTGATTGGCTTGTGTGGATCAATTCCACGCTCTCAACACCCCAACTTCTGACCCTATCCAGTAAATCTTCCACCTCACCATAAACCCGTTTCCAGAGGAACAAGTCCTGGAATACAAAAACGCCCCCCTTCTTAAGTACTCGAAGGGCTTCTTTGATTAGTAAACCCTTTTCTTCGGTGTCTGCTACTTCATGAAATGTTAGATTGCTAATGACTGCGTCAAAGGACTCGTCATCGAAGGGCAAAGAGGAGGCGCTCGCTTTTTGAAAAGTAACCCTATTGCTGACACCTTCAATCTGGGCATTTCTCTCACAAACACCTTTAGAATATTCCCATGCTCCACCCCAATAGTCAATACCAGTCACGTGAGCGTCAGGATATTTCTTCGCTACCATAATGGTTACCGCGCCACTGCCACATCCTATATCAAGTACTTTCCCTGTGCCCGCCCATTCAAAATGATCCACAAGAAGGGATTGAATCTTTGTCTGAATGTTCTTTCCCTCGGGTGAAAAACACCATCGAGCATATGCAAAGTAAGCAAAGCACAACAAGAAGATGACCGCTAAGATACCCAGCCAGGGAAACAGTACAGATAGAGCCGCAAACAAAACGCCCAACACTCCAGGTATATAAAGCAATTTGGTAGATACCCAATTCCCGTAATTGGGTCTTTCTGCAGTGAGTTGATTCATGGTCTTTTCTCTCCTCGGTCAGTTTCACACCATACAGATTGCTTGCCACAACTATGCCGGGCAGGAGCGCCCAACGGTACGGCGTGAGCCGCCGCGCGGCTCTGGCGATGAGCCTCCGTGACAGGCCTTGGTGGCAGGCCCAGCCAACCTCACAACCGCTCATGATAGCGCGGTCGGCTCCACGCCGAGGTTAGGCGCGGTTCTGTGTGCCGGCATCACCTGTAGCTCCCTGTCTTGTATCTCCCGGCCTGGAACATGAGCCAGACAACAGCGACTGCCGTCAGCACATCTATTCCGATCAGGACCCACCCAACAGGGTCAAATGTGAACCTGGCCAGACCTATGCCCATCGCCATCAGTTGCGTCAGCAGGAATACGCCGCCGTGTGACAGAACGACAAATCGCCAAGAACCTAGCCCGCGATTCTTTCCCCGTTGCTCTTGGACATACGTCTCATAGCCGGTGCCGGGCATTGAACCTTCGATCCGCTCACGTATATACCTAGCTAGATCTCTGATGCGGAAATCGTTCTGAGCCCATCCAAACGCCAGAAACATGGCAAGTGGTGGGTAGATCAGAGCCACTAACTCAGTAGCCAGGCCCACGCCCAGGAAGATGCCTGCGAGCGTCAGGGTAACCGAGACAATCTGTTGTCGCATCTCAATGCGTTTGAGTATCTCGGCTCTTAGCGAAGAGTACTCCATCTCAGTGCCACGGCCAACAGTGCTGGGCGCTTCTTTCGAGATGTTCTTCATGCTAGTGCTCTCCGTCAGTTCAGTTGCTGCATCTGCTTGCGGGCTCCGCGCCTAACGGTTTGCATCAGTTGCGTTGCGGAGCGCAGCGGAGCAACGTCAACTGCACGCTGTGTTGGGCGGCTCTTCGCGACAAGCAAAAGTGATTATAGCAACGGCAACTTTTCATTAGTAACCGATCCTCGAAATCGATGAGTCGATTCAGGCACTCATGTTGTTGGCACAAAGCGCTCCCGATTTACCCAGCGTACTTGATTCTCTCGGTATTTAGCGCGTTGATAGAATGGATACCATTTGCCAGGTGGATTAATAGAAACCACATCATTGCCCTTGATGGTAAGCGTATAAGGAACATTCCCGATCATTGTATCGACAGTATGCTCAAAGATCGGAAAGGTAATGGTCACCAAGTCCTCCGACTTAACAGACCCTATTAGCGCATATCGTCCTTGAAAAGCTAACTGCCTCGGTTCATCATTCACAAGACCTAACACTTCGTTCGGCTTCACCCACTCTGGAATACGAATTTTCAGATCACAGGTGACCTTCATTTTTAGATCCACTCGCCCCTCATAAGGTATATAACTGTCCACGTCCGCCCAGGGCGAGGCACGATTGAGTAGTAGGTGAATGGTAAGCGTGCCATTTGTAAGTCCGATCATTTTTTCCCAAACGTAATATAGCGCTCGCGCCCCATTACCAATGCAACAAAAAGTTGTTCCTGGTTGGCCTTCTATATACCAGTCATTGGCGGTGGCCCAACTGGCAAACGAGCCAACGACTCTTTCCGACACGCGGTCTCCTTCCTCGTTCGCTTCCAGCGGCGTGGGTGGCAGCGTCGCGATCATCTGATCGATCCACTTGCCATCCAATAGCTGCATCTCGATGAACTGATTACGGATGTAACGATCGACATCATCCCAGTAGTCCCCCTGCTGTGCCTCGCTCAGCGTCATAGCAATCTGGATCATATCGGCGGTACAGCACGTCTCGCAGTCTACATATGGACGGTCATCCGGCCAATCGTTGATGTATTCAGGGAAAAAACCCACCAGCGGTGAGCCGGTCGCGCGTGCCCATTCGTAGCTGGACTTGGCGAATGAGGCAAACTCCCGGTCATTTGCAGTCAGAGCGTAAGCTGAAAGCCCTTCCAAAACATTCCCATTGTGATGGAAATGCAACGCGAGGCCGTTGTTTGAAGGATGTCTCGCCAGGAAGTGCCCATCACTGTCAAAGATCATGGCATGGTCTTTTAAATAGCGAGCCACCTTACCTGCCAGTTCCAGAGCCTCTGTGTTTTGGGTAGCCCGATACAGTTGTGTCAGACCCTGAAGCGCCCATCCACCATAGGTGGCATCCCACCCTGTTGGCATGCCGCCCTGGGTATCCGGGTAGTAACAATAATCATCCTGATAAACCGCCTCCTGCGTGGCGCGCTTGATGATCTGCTTGCATAATTCCAACCAACACGGATTATGTTCGATCCGGTAATTGTTGCCCAAATAAGCCAACATCCGGCCGGCATCGACCCCCCACCAGGGATAACCGGAGAATCCTTCGAGGTAAGCGCTCCGCCACGCCTGATCGACATGCCGATTGGTTGTACTACCGGTCAAGTAACGCAACAAAGCTGTCGCTTCCACGTATTTTCCATTGATCATGGTTGTACCCCGCAGGACAGGAGGGTTTCTGTGGATATACATGTTATCGTAGGGCGCATAATTGTTTTTCGGATCTGTGCAGTTTGTCATTGTGTTGAGAACCAATTCTGCGCGGTGTTGTATGTCCAGGGTGTCAGGGGTTGTGGCTTGATAACGCTCCCCTCTCACTTGAGGCATTGGAGCCAAGCTCCGTAGGTCAATACATTCAGGAGTGGGTGATAGCGTTGGGCTCGGGATGGTGGTCGGCGCAAGTGTTGGTGTTTCTGTTGGCTTCGAGCTGAGACCGCATGCCGATAAAGCTAGGCTCAATGATGTTATGCCGCTCAACTTAAGAAAATCACGCCGCGAGACATCTTTTGATTTATTATTTACCATAACTCGCTCCTTAGACTCTGCCGCCCAACGGCACGCGCTTCAGCCGCCGCGAAGCGAGCGCAGCAACGTCGGCTGCAACCCGGTGTTAGCCGCTTGATGTTCTAGGTACATTCTGCTTCTTCCGCTTGAATTCTGGTCGCACAGGCTACGCCCATCTTCTCCATGTCCTTAATAAGACGGAGCGGATCAACCACGTGTCCCATCATCCAGAGGCCGGGCTTTCTGGCGAAACCATCCAGGTACTGCAATAAGGTTGCAACGACCGGGATGGCGGTCAGTTCGTATCCGTCGGGATGGGCAACGCTTGACCGTACCGTTACCAGGCGTCCATCTTTAAGACCGGCAGCCTGAACCTGAAGTTCAACCCGATAGGGCGGTTTGTGAAAGGTCCCCATCCCCCACCACAAGAATTTACCGATGGGACGGACGGCCTTCGGCGCTATCTTAAGCCAGCCCCAAGCTATCGGCATCACCACCCAATCCAGTATCCAGTGCATTTCGGAGATGTAAAAGCCGGTTTCACGCAGCGAGGGGAACATGGAGGGCAAGGGGCGCAACTCCTGAAAAAACATGGAGTAACACCGCTTGCGCCCGATATCACCGCCAAAATCACAAGTGCGCACTTCGTATGAGTTGGTCTTCGTCCACTGGCCGTTTTTGAAGACCTGACCGTTATATTCTCTGAAACTCTCGACCACCTCATCCACCGCTTCGGAATACGGTAAGCCTTTGCCCATATTCAAATAGCCCAGCGTGATGGCGCTCTCAATGCTATCCAAGTGAGTGGCGGCATAGCGCACCAACGCGGAGGGTAAACCGGGATGGAAGCCAGCTTCGGTAATGAAACAAACGCCGGCGTGTTCGATTTCATGCGCCAGCGATTGCAACAAAGCAAATTTTTGAGCGCCGAGTTGCACGTCCAGATAGTCCAAACCCATTTCCAAAGAGGTTCGGATGACATTTTCAGCGTACGCGGTGGTGGGCGCAGCGACCACCACCATCATTTGATCTGCAAACGCCAGGTGCAGCGAATCTGTTTGCGACGCATTAGCGTAGATTGCTTTGACACGATGGTCAGGATATTGCTGATTGAGTTTATCGGCAAATTCTTGTGCTCTGTCCAGGTGCCGCGTTGCAATAGTGATATCCGCTTTGGAATGCTCTAACAGATGCTGTACAATCAATCTACCCGTATAACCTGTGCCACCAAGGACCAGGATTTTTGACATGCTTCACTCTCTCCTTCTCTTTAGCGGCTAACGGCCTGCGCTTAAGCCGCTGCGCGGAGCGAGCGAAGCGAGCGGAGCGCAGTCGGCTTGAAGCGCGGGTTAGCCCGCTTTATGCTTTGCCGCCCGTAATCTGCCGCTTTAGAGACCAAGAATTGCATAGGCTATCGCTTGCGGTAGGCCGTGCAAAAGCATTGGCGCCACAATACTCCCTGTTTTCTCACGCACAAAACCAAAAACCAAGCCACCAAAGAATGTCCAGAACCCCCACCACCACGCCAGATCCCAACGACCGCTAGCCAAACCGCCAAGGTTGAGCACATGCATCAACCCAAATAGGGCTGACGCTATGATACCCCCCCAACCCCAATGGACACCAAAGAATCGGAAAGGCCTACCGAAGGCAAGATTGAGTCTTGATTGGATATACCCCCGAAAAAGAAGCTCTTCCCCCAACCCAAGAAAACAAACATAGAAGACAAATGCAGATACGGCATTGCCCACTGTGGCTCTGAAAACGAGAGCCGCAAAGGCTGTCGGGATTATGACACC
>JACAEO010000309.1 GCA_013388805.1 Chloroflexota bacterium | reverse complement strand
GCCAGCGCTTTGGCGACGGTCGACCGCAGCACCTGTTTCAATCCGCCTTGCGGATCAATGGCCCTTCGAACCCCTTAACGACACGGGCGGCCAGATTACATACATGGAAGTTTCAATCCGCCTTGCGGATCAATGGCCCTTCGAACCCCCCCCCTGCTCGCGGCCGCATCAGGATGGGCACGGTGGGCCCTGGTTCGAGCACCTTGGTGGTGACAGTGGACATGCACCGCACCATAGCCACTCGCCTCCGAGTATACCACGTCCCTTCCGGCTTTGGAATGGGGAATCGCTGCATGCGAGCACCTCCCGGGATCATACCCTGAGCTTCGCTGCTCGATAGACCAGGAATCAGAAGATCATGGTTACCGGATCATGCGGCTTCCGACCGCCGATCGTGAGAACGTTCGCCTGACACGATCCACAGAGCGGGTAGAAGCGTACGCTGTCCCGCTCTTCTTGTAGATGTGGCGTAAGCTTCGCTCGTAGCTCGAGTAGTTGCCGGCGCGTTAACCAGCACTCAAACAGGGAGTACTGCGTCCAGGCACCGTATCCGCTGAGCGCTTTGTGGACCCGCGTTCGCCGTCGGTCGTCAGGGATGTCGTAGGCTACGATGTAGAGCGTCGTTGTCTCTGAGCTTCCCACAGCTCCTCCTCAGCGGACGGTGAATGGCACGTAACGCGCAATCTCACCCTGTGCATATTTGGCAAAGAGACGCCCCTGGAGTTCGATGCAGCGCCGGTAGCTCACCCGATAGCCAAAGAGCGGATGCTGTACCTGTTCGTTCATCCGCGCCTCGAGCTTTTCGATAAAGCTCCGTCGCGCGTTGTCCCGCAGCCGGTAGGCGCCCATCTCTTCAGCGAAATCTCCTGGCGTAAGTTGCCCAGTGTTGATCATTGTTATGACCACCGAGTCGACAATGATCGGCCGAAACATCTCCACCAGGTCTAGCGCCAGCGCCGGCTTGCCATAGCCTGGCTGGTGCAGAACGCCAAGACCGGGATCTAACCCGATGGCATGGATTAGCGAGACGAGTTGGTTGGTCAGCAGGGTGTAACCGAATGAGAGGATGGCATTGACCGGGTCGGTTGGTGGGCGCTTGACCCGTCCGACAAAGTGCCACTCGCCTTTCAAGAGTCCGCCGAGGACGCCGTAGTAGGCTGCACTTCCGCTGCCCTCCAGCCCGAGCAATGGCCCCAGGCCGTGCATCCGGTCACTTGTATCAGTGGGCGGCTCCAGGCGTGCAAGCTCGCGCAGACACCGCTTGATCGTCTGCGCCGCTTCCTGAAGCGCCTGATCGTCATCGCGCCCCCGGGCGTAACGCAGCAGCAGGGTGCGCATGTTCAACAGCTTGCCGGCGATACATTCGCGCGCTACTGCAAAGCTGCGGGCAGGATCACGGCCTAAGGCGTATTGCGCCAGGCGCACACCGCTGTTTTTGCCCCAGTCGGCTACGAGTGCCCCGCGCGAGCGCCCCCATGCTGTGAGATAGTGCACCGGGATGCGCCGCTCCATGAGTGCATGCAGCGCCGACGTGGTCAGCGTTACTTCGCCGAGAACCATCACCTGCTCGACCTTGTTCAGCGGTACGCGCACGACGTTGCCCCCGCGTCCGCCCGAGGGCTGGATGCGCAGGGTCTCGCCCTCGAGGCGCACGTTGGTATACTGCTCGGTGAGATACAGCGTAGCCATGTGGATCTCTATTCCTCCGCCGAGTACTTCGATCATCCCACCTCTCCCTCCCAGCCGGCAACCGCCCCTAACCGACGCACTTCGTCAGGCAGACAGAGGGGCTCGAGCGAGCAGTCGCGACATTTGGCCGGGTTGTCGATCGGCGGTGGCAACTCCCCGGCGGCAACCAGGCGCTGGGCCTCCGCCGCCAGCCGCTCCACCTCTACGCGCAACTCGGGCGTGAATGGCACCTCTTCGCGCCGGCGCACAGCGAAGTAGAAGATGAAGCCACACTCGATCTGCCCGCCAGTGCGCTCTTCAAGGCACATGGCCTGGGCACAGAGTTGCACGCGGTCGTTCTTCCAACGACCGGGCCGCCCCTTCTTATACTCTACCGGGTAGCTTGTGCCACCACGGGTCTCAACCAGATCGCAGAAGCCGGCTAGGCGGAGCCGCTCACTCCAGATGTATACCCGCCGCTCCTGAACGGCCTCGGCGAGCCAGGTTGTCCCCCCCAGGTCCACACCCTGATGGCGGAGCAGCCCCTCAACCACGTGCGCATTGAGCAGCATCTCCGACTGGATGAACTCGTAGCCAAAGCGACGTGGACAGTAGGCCAGCGCGTTGAGCATGGCCAGGGGGATGTATTCAGGCGGACCAATCTGTAAGCTCACGACGGCACCTCACGCTCTGTGAGACGACGGCAAAGGCCCATACCGCGCGCGGTCTTCATCCCAACACCAAGGTACAGCGCGGCATCGGCGAGCAGGGCCAGCAGGCTGGCCTGAGCTTTGTCGGTCGGCAGTTCGTAGGCAACGGTACCGACAAAGCCCTTCTGCGGTCCCTTGCCAAGGTTGATCTCGGTCGACGCGGCACGATAGCGCGTGACCAGCGTATCTGCCGCGGCGACCCGCACCGCCTCCGGGTCAAGCCGCAGCCGGGCTGGCGCCAGTTCGTTCCAGCGCTTCGCGAGGCTGGGGAAGATCAGGGCCGGGTCGGGCAGCAGGGCGAGCCGCTGCTTGCCATCGGGGCGTGCGCCCTGGCCGATTGCCGTGGCAGTGGCAAACTCCAGAGCGACGGTGTGAACTGGCTCGGCACTGCTGTGCAGGTCGGCGAATGAGCTGTAGCCGGCCCAGGGATGGCCCTGCGGCGCCGGCGTGCCGATGACATCGCCGAGGCGCAGTCGCGCCTGGCCAAGACGAAGCGGGGCCTCGCCCGGCATCTGCTGCAGCATCGCCTGCACAAAGGGCTGGAACAGTTCGGCGCGCAAGAGTGAAATGTGTAACTCCACCAGGGAGCGGCTGCGCTGCGGCAGGACGGCGACAGTGTAGGGCTTGCTCGGCGCATCGGCATGTAGTCGGTCGGCAGTGTCAGGGGCTACCTGGCGCACCAGGTCGAGGAAGAGCGCCTGGACGCCGTGTCCCTGGGGACGCGGCAATGGTTCGCTGCCGATTGCATGCAGCCGGACGACGAAGGCATAGAGATCGGGGAAGTCGGTCATCGCGTCGGCTCCTCATCTGCCTGGAAATGTGTAGGCCATACCCATGGGCAGGCCCTGGCCACTGGACAGGGCATAGTGCGGCCCGCCACAGCGGGCATTGGCAACCAGGCTTGCCGGCGGCATCGAGATAATGTCGAAGGCGCGCAGCACGCCGGGTCGGACATCGAGCGGATTGAGCGGACAGGCGGCGCGGTAGTCGCCGTTCCGCTCAACGACATCTAGTTCTCCCACCTCCACAAGCGCCTTGCTGTGCCACTTGCCGAGACGCACCCAGCGCGGCAGCGTAAGCGGCGCCGCGCTGAGCACGTAGCAGTGGAAACGCGACTCGGGGGCAAGCTCTTTGGCACGGCCAAACGAAGGTGTGTTGCGCTCAGCCTGTTGCATTTCGACATGGAGGATTTCCTCGCCGTATTTGAAGGTGGCAAGCTGAAAACTAGCCGACTCTGGAGCGGCGGGCGTGACGTAGATACGATCACGCAGCGGTAACAAATCCTCCGCGTAGTGGGGCACCTGTTCGCGGTGAAACCATGGCGAGACAGCCAGGCCAAAGGCGTAGGTGAGAGCGTAGTTGTGGAGATAACGCCCGGTCTCGTAGAGGCGCCCCAGTTCACGGGTAGCATAGAAGAGCGGCTCGTGAAGGGTGAGCCGGCACGAATAGAGATGCATGCCCCGCTCCTACTTCTTGCCCTTCTTCTGAATGTAGGCGCTGTGATAGGCCGCACTGTCGCGCGTGGCCGCCTGTAGGAGTTCGTGCATTCCTGCCTCATCACGAGTGCGCGTACTGAAGTCGGTGAGGAAATTCGCCAGCGTTGTTCCCTGAAGATGCTGGCTCACAGCCACCTGGTCCTCCTTCACGAGGATTGTCGCCACCTCGCGAGCCGCGTTGAGCGCCGCATCGAGGGCAATTGGCTGTGCCGGGTCGATCATACTGCGCTCAGCGAGGTGATCATAGATCCGCTGGGTGAAATGTAGATTCGAGAAGATCTCGCCATCCGCAAGAACGATACCTATAACATGGTTGGTCATTGTACCCGTGCGGGTTGTCTGGGCGCCATAGCGTCGTGTACGTAGAACGTTGTTCAGCACATAGAGGAAGAGTGACACGGTGAGATCGCGCACCGTGATCACCGCTGGAAAGAGGGTCTGCGGACGTACGTGATCCTGCTCGTTGATCCGACTGGTGACTTCACCTTTTCGGCTCATTGTGCCACCCTCGTAGGGGGCGTTCAAAGTGAAGGCCTCGTGGCTGACATCGAAAGCGCTCAGACTATAGGCGGTATCACTATAGACCTTCGACTTCTCGGAGCCGGCATCACCGATTGCAAAGCCGTATGCTATACAGTCAGGACACTGCTTGCAGAACTCTACATTGTAGTCGCAGATCGGCAGTCCCGCTCCGTCGATCAGTACGCCGCGCTCGTCACCCTTGCGCTCCTTGCCCTCGGGCGCCGGTTCGGTGCTGATGAACCCGTAACGGCGCAGGAGTTCGCGGCCAATCAGTCGCTCGGGCGTGGTCTGTTTGCGCTTGAACATGGTGATGCGGGTGAGCAACTCGCTCTGCCCTACCCCTGCGTGGACACGGGCCGTGTTCAACTCGCCATCGGTCTGAAAGAGGGCATAGGAGTCTGTCTCGCGTAGCAGGATGAGATGAGCGTAGCGACCGGTCGGCCGTGGTGGCACGCTGGCAGCAAAAAACGTGGTGTTCAGCATAGGGGTGTGCTCCTTGTGTAATGGGGATGCCTATTCAGTCATGTCTTCGTCAACGATGACGACATCGTCTTCGCTAACATTGGCTGCGACTAACTCATTCCGCTCGCGCCACTCGCGGCGCTGTTCGGCCATGTATATTGACTCGCATGCGTTCTTGAGCAGGTTGAGTTGCTTGCCGGCAAGGGCAGCGCGATCGCGTCCGAACACGTCGACATAGATCGTCATGACGAAGTAGCGTGCGAAAGCGTCGATTGCCCCGGCAAGCCCTTCGCGGACCTGCTCTTTCTCGTAGAGCCAGACGGGCACGGCGCCATCAGCCGTGCCGCGCCTGACGTTGTCAATGAACTTTTCCAATCGACCTCGCACGGCTTCAACCAGAGCCTCGTCGTCTGCGAAGAGCCGCAGATTAGCCTCGAGGATCACGCTCGCCGCCTCGCTGAGCGGGCGGAGCACACTGTTCGTGTTGACCTTGCCTCTGTGGCGATAGAACAGGCGGTACAGCCGTACCAGTTCGTGGGCGTGGGACATTGTCTTGCTCCCATCTTCAAGGTAATGCTCGACAAGATCGATGTAGAGACTGGCTTTCGAGTCTGGGACACCCTCACGCGCATCACGGCGCAACCCGGGAGTTGAATGGCGGGGCGTAGGACAGACCGTAGAGTCTGGGACACCCTCACGCGCATCACGGCGCAACCCCTTCTTCAGGTAGTGAAAGGCGTAGAGCGGCGAAGTCTCAAGGTTCCGCGCCACTGCCGGCAGTTCGTGCCAGCGGTAGTCGTAGCCGCCAGCGCCAACCTTCGCGTTACCATCCAGGTGCACGAGGTAGCTAACGGTTAGGCGCTGGAGTGCCGGCAACAACTGGTCGAGATTCAGCCGGGCCGGGCCGGCGAGACGCCGCACAAAGGTGTGCGCTCCGTCGAAGGCCACCGTTTCCGGCAGTTCAGTGGCCTCCTGGACGATCGGCAACAGACTTTCACTGGCAACAACCTTCACATCGAGTAGCAGTGGCAACACCAGGGCCAGGAACGCAGGGTTGACCCAGGCCTCGGCATCTTTCGCATCTCGCTCGCCCGGTGGTAAGCCGATGAAACTGAACGTAATCGGTTCACTCTCGGGGAAGCGCAGGCGGAAGAGCCGATCGTCCTCGTCACGGACAATTTCGCTCGGGTGGAGCATCAGTTCCTGCAGCCGTTGAAATAGCTCGGGCGTCAGTGCAAGGCGTTGCTCCGGCGTATCTGAAGGCGGAAGGAGCAGTTCGCGGAGAGCCGTGAAGCGCACACGGCGTAGCCGATCGTAGACTGCGCGCAGCATGCGCAGGCTCTCGGGCGTGAAGAAGTAGGTCGGGTAGAAGAAGAGGTAGCGCAGCTTGCGCTTCTCGAAGTTGCCGCCGCTCTCACGCCCACGCTTCATCAGCAGCTGGCGTAGCATCATCTCTGCGCCACAGACGGCGCAGATGTGGCGGATGGCCTTACTGCTGTGGAGTGGCTGCTTGTTGGTGTAGACCATCGGTGCGAACAGGATCGCCGCCTCTTGCTGCTTACTCACGCTGTAGGGCGAGGAGCAGAGCGCACAGACAGTCGTCGCCCCATGTCCGCTCTTGCGTGCGCCGCTGTAGCGGGCCAGTTCGGTTTGTAGCCGGTCGCTGAGACTCTCCGGCTCGACGGCGCCGAAGCGTAGGTGTTCGACGACATAGCGGTGCAGTTCACGCCAGCCAGCCGCGGCGGTAGGCGCCGTATCCGGCAGATGCGCGGCGATCGCGGCGGCGAGGGCGTGCAGCCGCTCGACCCACTGCTGCTCATCGAGGCCCGGAGTGTTGCGCCGGTAGACACCGGCTGCGTAGTACCAGCCATAGGGCACACCGCCGGCTGTCTTGTTACTGTTGATGCGGCGCACTAGCTCCCGCAACGCAGACACACCCATCAACTCTAGCAGCAGGCCCTCGGCGTCAAGGTCGGGGGCGGCCTCGGCGGCGATCTTCACCAGCATGGCGCAGGTCTCGGCGATACGATCCACCTCAAGCCCGTCAGGGAGCGCCAGGTCGGTATCCGCCGGGGCCATAGCTTTGGCCATGATGTTGGCGTAACGCTTGCCGGCGGCCGCATCCTTGCCGGCAATGCGTCGCTCGGCGAACTGGGCAACCAGCAGCGCTAATTCACGCGGCGAGAAAAAGAGCTCGTAGTAAGCGGCGTACTTGATGCCCTTGCCATCGCGCCCAAAGCCTGTCAGATTCATGCGGAGTTGGCGCTGGCACAGCTCACCGATTCTGGCGAGCGCCATATCGGCCACGGCCTCGGTCGTCGGGGCTTTGGGAGCGCCCCGCCGCTCCAGGTAGACCACGCCGGTGGGAGCATAGAGCAATGGCTCGCGCTGATCGGGAATCGCGTAGGCGGCAATGGCAGCGTTGTTGATGATGCTGGTCAGCACACCGCGCACATCAGCCAGGTGGTGATAGGTGAGCCTTGCCCCCACCGTACCGTCGTCGAACAACTCGAACATACGCTGGATTGCCGGGTGGCTCGCTGCGTCGATCGGCGTGCGCCCAAGATAGGCCAGGTAGTCCGCAAGGGTCGCCAGATCAGTCGCCAGGCGCAGGCTCCGACCACGAGCGCGTAGGCCAGGCAGTGCGGCCAGGTTGTGCATCGTTCCCCACTGGAGCTGCGTGTTCGTCGCGATGTAGATCAGGTTGTGCACATTGGCCTCTACCCCACCGATCGGGGCGAGGAAAGGGTCAAGCCCGAGCTGCGCGCACCACCCTCTGACGATGCGCTCGACGTCGGCCAGGTGAACCGCGACGTTGACCGTGTGGTGCTCCAGCCCCGCAGCACGCAGCTCTGTATCTACCTGTGGCAGCTTGAGCCAGTCGTGGAGCGTATAGCCGGCGCAGAAGAGACGGTACGTCTGCTCGTCAAAGTCGTCGACAAACCGGCGGCAGCCCCAGAGGCGAAACGTGCGTGCAACGCGCACCGTCGGCAGCAGCCCATTGATAAGATGCGCGCGCATGCTCTGATCGTCACCGTAGCGCGCCACGTCCTCGGCGGGAGCACCTGCCTCTCGCTTCTTCACCGCAAAGTCGCCGCCTTTGGCCGCCACATGACCCAGCAGGGCCGACAGCCGGGGTGCAACATGCAATGCGTAGTCTGCCAGCACCTGGTCCTCAGGGGCAATGGCGGCAATCGCTTCACGTAGCAGCACTCCGAAGAGCGGCTCGAAGGCAAGCCGCGGGCGTTCAGCGCTGGCCTCGCGGTGCTCATGATCCGCAATCGCGTCAACATACGATTCGAGATCCTC
>JACAEO010000333.1 GCA_013388805.1 Chloroflexota bacterium | reverse complement strand
GTGCGGGGGCGGCGCGCCCCGCAAGCTGTGAGGGGGCCAGCGGCGCGCCCCGGGGGTGCGGGGGCAGCGCGCCCCGCCGGCTGCCGATGGCCAGTACCCGCCGCCCGGCGGCGCGTGAGGCGATCCCATCGCCTCATCGCGTCGAGCCAGATACTCAAACCCTTGCCAGCGCCGCGGCCAGCTTACGGCCAAACACCGCATAAAACGATGAGATGCGCAGACAGGCCAGGTGCGCCGCCGTCACCGATAGCCCGCTGTCGAAGTACTCGTCGTCGACGCCGTCGATCACCCCACGCACACTGAAGCTCAGGAAATCATGCGGGTCCCAGACGTTCCACCAGTGGCCGAGGATGCGCCGGTCGGGGAAGGGCGCCGCTTTGCCCTTACCATAGATCGGGTCGCTGGCCAGGAAGAGCTTCATCTCCTCGAACATGCCGATCTGCGATGAGAGTGAGGCCCAGAAGTCGATGTGGATGTCTTCGTAGCCCGGTGTGGCGGGCAGGAAGTGGGTGACCACGTCGTAGACGATCGTGCCACCCAGGCTGTGGCTGAAGACGACGATCGGCTCGCCGCCCCGCGCCAGCTGCTGCGCGCGGGCCCGGCGCAGCGCCTCCAGCACCCGGTCCGGGATGGGCCCGGGGTGTGGCGCGACCCCGCGGTGCGCGAAGTAGTAGAGCGCATCGCCCATAAACATCGCGCTCAGCTTGGCCTGGGGCCGGCCAAGCATGGCCAGTATGCGCCCCAGGTAGTAGCCGAGGGTCGCCGAGAGGCGCAGCCCAAGCTCACGGGCGACGTGGCGCCGGCGCCCCACGGCCACCAGCGTCTGCAACGGGTGATCGCGCCAGAAGAGCGGCGGGGGCGTCGGCGGCATGCTCTCACCCTCCCAGCGCAGGTCGGCGCCGATGTCGCCCCAGTAGGCGGTGATGATCGCCACCCGCTGCGGGTCGGGCGCGATGACCGGGGCGACGTAGTGCTGCAGGTGTGAGCGCACGTGCTCGTTGTCGACCTGATACTTGTGGTAGTACTCGCGGGTTCCCGCCCCGTGGACGAAGACAATTGGCATAGGAGGCTTACTCCAGTAGCAACCCGTTGCGGGCGATCACGTCGGCATACCAGTGCGCCGAAGCCTTGGGGCGGCGCGCCTGGGTGGCAAAGTCTACGTGCACCAGACCGAAGCGTGGCGCGTAGCCATCCTCCCACTCGAAGTTGTCCAGCAGCGACCAGACGAAGTAGCCGCGCAGGTCGGCGCCGGCCCTCAGCGCGCGGTGGGCCTCGGCGAGATGGGCCTGCAGGTAGGCGATCCGCTCGCGGTCGTTGATCGTGCCATCGGGCGCGGGCTGGTCGGCGAAGGCAGCGCCGTTCTCGGTCAGGTAGAGCGGCAGGGTTGTGTACTCGCGGGCCAGCGCGATCGCCTCGCTGATGCACGGCGGGTAGATCTCCCAGCCGAGCGCCGTCCGCGGACCCGGCCCCGGCACCTGGCGCGGGCCGGTCAGCGGGTTGCCGGCGGCGGCCAGCACGCGCACGTAGACGTTGAGGCCCAGAAAGTCGGCGGGGGTGGCGATGATCGACAGGTCGTCCGGGGCGGCAGGGAGCGGCACCAGCCGGCGCCGGAAGAAGCGCAGCGCGTCCGCGGGGTAGTGTCCACGAAACAGTGGCGCGAGGAAGAGCCGGTTGGTGAGCGCGTCGAGGGTCGCCGCGGCGCGCGCGTCGCGGGGGCGCGGCGAGGCCGGGTGGCAGGGGCGCAGGTTGAGCACGATGCCGATGCCCGGCGCGGGCAGATCGGCTGCGGGGCGCACGGCAGACTGGCGGAAGGCGCGAACGGCGAGCCCGTGGGCCAGCAGCAGATGGTGGGCGACGGCCAGGCTCTGGAACGGGCGGCCCGCACCGGGAGCCTTGGCCCGCCCGGCGTAGCCCGCGTAGGTGATGAGCATCGGCTCATTGATCGTGACCCAGAGCGGCACCTCCGCGCCGAGCCGGTCGAAGAGCAGCGCCGCGTACTCGGCGAAGCGCAGCGCCGTATCGCGCGCGGCCCAGCCGCCCCGCTCCTGCAGGGGCTGCGGCAGGTCCCAGTGGTAGAGGGTTGCGACGGGGACGATGCCGTGCGCGTGCAGGGCCGCGATGAGCCGCCGGTAGAAGTCGAGGCCGGCCTGGTTTACGCGCCCGCCGCCGCGGGGCACGATGCGCGGCCAGGCCACGCTGAAGCGGTAGGCCCGCAGCCCCAGGCGCGCCATCAGCGCTACGTCTTCGGGCCAGCGGCGGTAGTGATCGCAGGCCGGCTCGCCGCTGGCGCCGCCCGCTACCCGGCCTGGCTGGCGGCAGAAGCGGTCCCAGATGCTCTCGCCTCGCCCCTCGGCAGTTGTGCTGCCCTCGATCTGGAACGCAGAGGTGGCTGCTCCCCAGAGGAAGCCGGGGGGAAAGCGCAGCGGGCGGGCCGGGGACGGCGCAGGATCATCCATGGGTGGGAGCGAGGGGGCTCAACGGCAGCATAGCAGGATTGTAGCACCGAATCGATCTGGTTGGCATGGCGCGATGAGGAGAATGTCATTCACAAAATCTTAACATGGGCTGTGATTGCGTGTACAATGGCGCGGATGAAACCATACGATCTGCGCAGCCCTCGCGTCCACCCCCTCCGCAGCTTGCTGTTTGCCCTGTTTGCCGCCCTGCTGCTCACGAGCGCCGCCCCGGCCGCCGCGCGCGCACCTGCCGCCCCCGCCGCGCTGCCCCGCATCACCGTCGCCGGCGACCGGCTGATGCTCGGTGAGCTGCCGTTCGAGCTGCGCGGCGTCAACTACACCCACGCCACAACAACGCCCGCCGGCTGCCCCGAGCTGCACTTCGGCGCCGATGGCCGCTGCCCCTGGGACCAGGCCGCGATCGATGCCGACTTTGCGCGCCTGCAGGCGCTCGGCGTTAATGCTGTGCGTGTCTTCATCAACTACTACGTCTTCGGCGGCGCCCGCGCCATCGACGCCAGCTATGACCTGACGCCGGCCCTGGAGCATCTCGACGCCCTGATCGCCAGCGCCAACCGCCACGGCCTCTACGTGATGCCCGTCTTGCTGGCCAAGTATCCCCAGGACCAGCTCACCCCCGCGGGCTTTGCGCGCGCGCTCGAACTCCACGTCCGCCCCGTGGTCAGCCATCTCGCCGGCCACCCGGGCATCCTGGCCTGGGACCTGTTCAACGAGCCCGATATTGGCAGCCCGATCGACCAGCGCTGCTGGGACTGGGACAATGGCGACTTCCCGCTCTGCGCCCGGCTGGCCGCGCAGCGGATCGCCTTTCTGGAGCAGCTCTACTACGAGGTAACGTGGCTCGACCCGCAACAACTCACCACGATCGGCATGGCGTTCGCCAAGAGCTACTTCCGACCGGCTGCCGTGCCATCGCCGCTGGCCGGCCTGGTCGATTTCTACTCCTTCCACTACTACGACGATGACCCCTACGACTCCGGGCGCTACGCCGCCCACTGGTACTATGGCGATGGCCTGCCGCGCGACCTGCAGCGCAGTATCGCGGAACTGCGCGCGCTGTCCTGGGGCAAGCCGGTGGTGGTGAGCGAGTTTGGCTTCCCCACCGGCCCGGACGCGCGCCGCGACGAGGCGGGCCTGCGCCGCGACCTGCGTACCGGCCTGCGCGCCATCCGGGCAAGCGGCGGGTCGGGGGTGATGCTCTGGCCGTTCCAGTCCAGCCCCGAGGAACTGGTGGGCGACCTGTTCACCGCCGCCGATTGAGCAGCGTGAAGCACCCTGGAACCACCACCCATACCCGGAACGCCTGATACCAGGTGGAATTGGCAAGCCCGCATTGTCCCGCTCATCGCCACAGCGCTACAACTCCACACAGGGCTTTGTAGCGCTGTAGCGCTGTGGAGGTGTGGAACTGAGCCAATGCGATGCCAGCAAGCAGAATCGGCATGAGGCGCCGCGGCCCCACCCTGCTGGCCGCCAGCAGGCGGCGCTCGTGGGGCTGATGTTCCTCGGCTTTGTGAGTCTCGGCCTGCCGGATGGCCTGCTGGGCGTGGCCTGGCCCTCGATGGCGGCCAGCAACGCGGTGGGCCTCGACGCCCTGGGCTGGCTGATCGCCGCCGCCTCGCTGGGCTTCCTCGCAGCCAGTGTGCTGAGCGGGCGGCTGCTGGCCCGGCCGGGCGTTGGCGTCCTGCTCGCCCTGAGCTGCCTGCTGACGGCACTGAGCTTGCTCGGCTTCGCCGTGGCGCCCGCCTGGTGGCTGCTTCTGCCGCTGGCGCTGCTGCTCGGCGCGGGTGGCGGCGCGATCGACGCCGGCCTGAACACCTATGCTGCGGCGACCCATGGCCCGCGGGTGCTCAGCTGGCTCCACGCCTGCTACGGGCTGGGCGCAGCCGCCGGCCCGATCGTGATGGCCAGCCTGCTTGCTGCAGGGCGGCCATGGCAACTGGGCTATGCGCTGGTCGGGGCGGGACAACTGGCGCTCGCCGTGTGCTTCGCGCTCACCCGTGGGCACTGGCGGGCCGGCGGCGCCGCCCCGGCACTGCCGCAACGCAGTGGCCCCGGCCTGCGCTCCACCCTGGCCCTCCCGCTGGTCTGGCTGAGCGCGGCGGTCTTCCTGCTCTATACCGGGCTCGAAGTGACGGCCGGCCAGTGGAGCTTCACCCTCTTCACCCGCGGGCGCGGGGTCGAGGCGAGCCGCGCCGGGGCCTGGATCAGCCTCTACTGGGCTGGCCTGACCGTCGGGCGGATCGCGGCCGGCGCGCTGGCCGGGCGGATCACGCCACAGCGCATGCTCTGGCTGGGCGCGCTCGGCGCGACCGCCGGCGCCCTCCTGGTCGGCCTCGTGCCCATGGCCTGGGCCAGCGTCAGCGGCCTGCTGCTGATGGGCGTCGCACTGGCGCCGATCTTCCCGGCGCTGATCGCCACCACGGCGCAGCGCGTCGGCGCGGCCCACGCCGCCAATACGATCGGGCTGCAGGTGGCCGCGGCCAATCTCGGCGCCGCACTCATCCCCTGGGCCGTCGGCCAGGGCGTGGGCGCCGGCGGCCCCCGGCTGATCGGCCCGGCGCTGATCGCCGCTGCGGTCGCCTATCTCGCCCTCTTCGCCCTGCTCGCGCGGCACACCAGGGCTTGAGCAACCTCTTTCGGGGCAAGCCCCAGGTTTCCGGGTGGGTCTGGCGGCTACGCCGCCCATACGCATCAAGGTACGGGCTGCGGCCGTGCCGCTCACCCACACGGAAGGATGAAAGCTTTGTTGTGTTTGG
>JACAEO010000362.1 GCA_013388805.1 Chloroflexota bacterium | reverse complement strand
GTGCGGGGGCGGCGCGCCCCGCCAGCCGCAATGGGGCAGAACCTCACGCCCCGGCGGGGCCGCTGCACCATAGCCGCCGGCCGTGCCGGCACGGTGACCGTCGGGGCGGCACGGGGCGCCCACGGGGCGCGGGACGGCGGGTTGCGCGCCGCAGGAAGATGGCGTATGCTCTAGCCACACACGTACGAGGAACGATCATCCTCGGATGCGGTCGCCAGGGGCCTCCCGGCCGTGTGCAGGGCGCCACGATGATCACCACGGCTCCTCTCGAGGATCTGGCCTGCTATGTCCCGGCGCTGATCCTGCGCCGGGTGAGTGGCGATAGCGGGGCGACGATGGCTCCCGCGCTCGAGCGCTTCCCCGCCGCCGTGCTCTTTACCGATCTGTCCGGCTTCACCGCGCTCACCGAGCGTCTGACCAGCCATAGCCCCGCCGGCGCAGAGGAGCTCACGCGCCTGCTCGACGGCTACTTTGGCCGCCTGGTCGATATTGTCACCAGCCATGGCGGCGATGTGGTGAAGTTTGCCGGCGACGGGCTCCTCGCCCTCTGGTACGGCGAGGAGCCCCTCGCGCACCTCGCCCGGCGTGCCGTGCAGTGCGGCCATGAGGTGCAGCGGCTGATGACCCCCGATAGCTGGCGCACCTTCACCAGCTCCGCGCCGCCTCTCGCGCTCCGGGTCGGTGTCGGTGCCGGCGAGGTGACGACGATGCATCTGGGTGGCAGCTTTGGCCGCTGGGAGTTGCTCGTCGCCGGTGAAGCGATCGTGCAGACCAGCCGTGCCGAGGCAGCGGCACGGCCCGGCGAGGTGCTGATCGCCCCCGATGCCTGGCCACTGGTTGCCGGGGCCTGTCTGGGCCAGCCGCTCCCCTCCGGTGCGGTGCGCCTAGCTGAACTTGTTGAGCCGCTGCCGCCGCGGCCGCTCCAGCTACCGGCCATGCTCCCTGCCATGGCCGAAGCCCTGCGCGCCTACCTGCCCAAGGCCATTCTGGCTCGCCTCGATGCCGGGCAGAGCGCCTGGCTCGCCGAGCAGCGCCCCGTCACGGTTCTCTTCGTTAACTTGCCCGACCTCCAGGCGAGCACTTCGCTGCGCGACGCCCAGACGCTGATGCGCGCCCTGCAGACGGCGCTCTACCGCTACCAGGGCAGCATCACGCGGCTCGGCACAGATGCCAAGGGGCCGACCCTGGTCGCCGCCCTCGGGCTCCCGCCCTTCGCCCACGAGGATGATCCCGAGCGGGGTGTTCGCGCCGCCTGGGACATGCACCGCGCGCTGCGCGAGCTCGGCTTCGCGGCGGCGATTGGCATCACCAGCGGGCGCGCCCTCTGTGCAACGGTGGGCGGGCTCACCCGCCGGGAATACACGATGATGGGCGCGATCGTCAATCGCTCGGCTCGCTTGATGCAGGCGGCCGCCGCAGCTGCGCCGGGCGCGCTGCCCATCCTCTGCGATGGCGGCACCTTCCACGGTGCCCGTGGCCGCCTGCGCTTCGATGCGCTGCCGCCGCTGGCCCTTAAAGGAGTCGCCGAACCGGTGCCGGTCTACCGGCCCACGCTCGATGGTGCGCCGGGCGCGGAAACGATCGCGGCCGACCGTTCGATCGAGCAGGACCAGGGACAGGCGCTACTCGGCCGTGAACGCGAGCTGGCGCTGATCGCCGCGCGCGTCGATCACCTTGTGCAGCACGGCCGCGGCGGGGTGATCATCATCGAGGGCGAGGCCGGCATCGGCAAGTCGTTGTTGCTGCGGCACACCCGTACGCTGGCCGCACAGCGGGGTGCAGCGCTGCTGCACGGCGCGGGGAGCCCCGTTGAGGTGCCGCCCTACCACCCCTGGCGCCCCGTCGTTGCCGGCTTGATCGGCCACGACCCGTCTGCGCCGCTCGCGGAGGCGGTCCGGCGCGCGCTGACCACGATCGATGCCGTGCAGCTCGCGCCGTTGCTGAACGCCGTGCTGCCGCTCGACCTGCCCGAGACGCCCGTTAGCGCGCAACGGGCCGCTCAGCTCCGCACCGACCAGACCCACGACCTGATCGTGCGCCTGCTCGAGCGGGCCACCGAGCAAGCGCCGCTCGTCCTGATGCTCGACAACCTCCAGTGGTTCGATGCGCGCTCGTGGGCGCTGCTGCGGGCCGTTGCCGAACGGCTCGGGCGCCTGCTGCTTATCGCGGCGCTCCGCCCGCTGAATGAGGCACCGCCGATCTTCCAGCGCCTCGTCTATCGCCCCGACGGGCTGCGCCTGCAACTGCGCGGGCTGGCCGCCGAGGCGCTCCGCACACTGCTCGCCCAGCGCCTTGGCGGCGCAGCACTCCCCGAGGAGGCCTGGCGCGCCATCGCCGAACGGGCCCAGGGCAACCCCTTCGTCGCCGAGGAGTTGCTCCGCGCGCTCCGCGCGAGCGGCGCGCTCGTCGTGGCCGACGGGCGCTGCTGGCTTGCGTCGGGGCAGGCCGCACCGGCCCAGGTGCTGGCCGGCGCCCGCCTGCCCGAGAGCGTGCAGGGGCTGCTCACCAGCCGCATCGACCGCCTCACGCCTGCACAGCAGCTGACCCTCAAGGTCGCCAGTGTGATCGGGCCGGTCTTTCCCCTTGCCGTCCTGGTCGCAGTCCACCCGGCGGAACGCAGGCAAGAGCAGCTGGTTGATCAGCTCTTCGCCTTACAGCAGGCCGGCCTGGTGGTGATGCAGGAGTTTGAGCCGGAGCTGGTGTATGCCTTTAGCCACGTCGTTGGCTGTGAGGTCGCCTACAATCTCATGAGCTTCGCCCAGCGCCAGCGCCTGCACCGGAGCCTCGCCGAATACTACGAGGCTCACGGCAACCCGGGCCTCGCACCGGCGCTCCTGGCACAGCACTGGCGGCAGGCCGGCGAGCCGCTGCGCGCCCTGCGCACCCTGGCGCTAGCTGGCGAGCAGGCGCTGGCCAATGACGCGTGCAGCGCGGCGGCCACGCTGCTCGGCGAAGCGCTGACCCTGGCCACCAGTGTTGACCGTGCTGCCCCCGGTGCGCCGACACCGGAGGAACTGGCGCGCTGGCAGCGCGCGCTCGATGCGGCCCGGCAACGGATGGAATAATACCACGTGGCATTGGCAATCCCGCATTGTCCCGCTCAGCTCCACAGCGCTACAGCGCCACATAGGGCTTTGTAGAGCTGGAGCGCTGTGGAGGTGTGGAGCTGAGCCAATGCGATGCCATCAAGCAGAATCGGTATTAGGCCTGACCCTACAGCCAGCGATCGACCTCGTCCACCGCCAGGGCCGTCGCTTCCAGCAGCGCGGCGCCACCGAGCGCCGCCAGGGCCGGCACGGCCAGCTCCAGGGCGCGCAGCGTCTCGTCGCGGCCCACGGCGGCGACGCGCAGCGTCTCGCCCAGCACGGCCTGGGCTAGCTGCGGATCGTGGCTTGCCAGGGCGTGCGCCAGGGCCGCCCCGGCGC
>JACAEO010000308.1 GCA_013388805.1 Chloroflexota bacterium | reverse complement strand
TGACATGAATCATCTGGTTCTGCGGAGCGCAGCGCGGGGTCTTGCGGCGCAAGGGCAGCGCCAGATTCCTCACTGCGCCTGCGGCGCCGTTCGGAATGACACGAAGCATCTGGTTCTGCGGAGCGCAGCGCGGGGTCTTGCGGCGCAAGGGCAGCGCCAGATTCCTCACTGCGCCTGCGGCGCCGTTCGGAATGACACGAACGATATGGTTCTGAGGAACCCTTCGGCGCGGGGTGATAGTCAGCCTCAGCATACCAGTCAGGCCAACTACCACTGTAGGGAGCGCAGCTAACCGCGCAGCGCGACGCGCGTCACCGGGGTTTGCCCCTGGCGCGGCGGGGCAGGTCGTACTGCACAGGTTTGAGCAAGCGGACGGTCAGGAAGAGGAAGAGGGCGGTGAGCAGCAGCGAGCAGACGAGGTAGACCAACCAGGGCGAGGGCACGAGCAGATCGCCCGCGCGGGAGGGGACGTCGAAGAAGAAGGGGTTCTCGCCCTGGTCGAGCGAGATGGCAGTGAGCCCCAGGGCGATGAAGGGGTGCAGGGAGAGCAACAGGCCTATGCCGTAGACATAGATCGCACTGTTCAGCCCATTGAACGCGTCGGTCAGTAGCGATAGAATGGCAAACAAGAATGGGATCGCCAGCAGGATCATGACCACCGTGCCCTGAGCCATGACGGTGGCCGCCAGGGTCGAGCGCATCACGGCGGACCAGAAGAGGCCCAGGGTGGCATAGCAGACGGCGGTGACGGTGATGCCGAGGATGCCGATGATCAGCTCGGTGCCACTGACGCCGCCGAAGAGGAAAGACAGCCCGGCCAGTGGCAGGGCTGCCATGATCAGCAACAGGGCAAAGGCCAGCGCGGCGGCCAGCTTGCCCAGCGCGATCTGCAGCGGCGAGAGCAGGGTGGTGAGCAGCAGATCGTAGGTCTGGCGCTCCTTCTCACCGGAGATGGCGCCGGCGGTGAGCGAGGGCGTGATCACGCAGACCTGGATGAGCGTCGCGGTCATCACCGTGAGGAAGATCGCCTTGCCGATGCTCCGCCCGGCCTCGGGGTCGCTGATGCCGCCACGGAAGGAGTTCGCCGTCGCGGCGTGGACCAGCAAGGTCACCGCGGCGGTGATCGTCAGGTACACGACGAGGATGATCAGGGCGCGGTTGCCACGGATGCGCCCGCGCAGTTCGCGGGCCAGGACGGGATTGGAGAGCAAACGCATAGGTGCTCCGCATAATGATCAGGCTGCGGCTATTGTAGCTGATCCGCATACCTGAATGGAGCGAACGGCCCGATGTTCAGCCCGCGCTGGCGCAAAGTAGTGCGCGACCTTGCCCATCACCCCACCCGCACCATGCTGGTGGTGCTCTCGATTGCGGTGGGCGTGTTTGCCTTCGGCACGATCATGGCCGGGCGGATCGTCCTGCAGCGGGAGTTGCGCAGTAGCTACCTCGCCACCAACCCGGCGAGCGCGATCCTCACGACGGCGCCCTTCGACGAGGAGTTGGTCAAGGCGGTGCGCGGTGTCCCCGGCGTTGCCCAGGCCCAGGGGCGCCGCGCGGTGGCAGCGCGCATCCAACTGGGCCCCGAGCACTGGCAGGACGCCGTGCTCTATGTGCTGCCCGATGACGGCATCACCGAGGTGGGGATCGTCCGCCCGGAGGCCGGCGCCTGGCCGCCCCCCGACCACGCCCTGCTGCTCGAGCGGGCCTCGCTCGGCAAGGCGCGGGCCAGCGTGGGTGACACGGTGCGGCTCGCACTCCCGGGCCAGCAGGCACGCGACCTGCCGGTGGTCGGGCTGACCCACGACCTGAGCCTGCCGCCGGCGGTGATCGCTGGCCAGGCGTTTGGCTACATCACGCTCGATACGCTCGCGTGGCTGGGTGGGCCGCAGGGCTACAATCAGCTGGCGATCGTTGTCAGTGAGCGGCGCAACGACCCGGAGCACATCCGGGCGGTGGCCGCCGCTGTCGAGCGCGTGGTCAAGCGCAGCGGTCGCCAGGTGGTGACGACCGAGATCCCGCCGCCGCTGCAGCATCCTGCCGAGGCGGTTCTGCCAACGATGCTGGCGATCATGACCACCGTCGGCACGCTGGCGCTGGTGATCAGCACCTTCCTGATCGTCAATACGATCGGCGCGATCCTCACCCAGCAGACCCGGCAGATCGGCATCATGAAAGCGATCGGGGCGCGCAGCGGCCAGATCGCCGGGCTCTACTTCGTGCTGGCGGCGGCCTTCGGTGGCCTGGCGCTGCTGCTGGCGATCCCGCTCAGTCTGCTTGGCGCCCGCCTGCTCGCGAGCTTCCTCGCCGGCCAGCTCAACGTGGATCTCAACGGGTCGCGCATGCCGCCGGAGGTGCTGCTGATCGAACTGGTTGCGGCGCTGCTGGTGCCGATCGTGGCCGCCACTCCGCCCATCCAGGCGGTGGTCCGCCGGCCGGCCCACCTGGCGCTGGCCGGCGACACGGCGGCCCCGGCGGGGCCGACGCCGCTCGATCGGCTGCTCAACCGGTTCCACGGGCTCTCGCGGCCGACACGGCTGGCGCTGCGCAACACCTTCCGCCGCCGCGGGCGCCTGGTGCGCACCCGGGCGGCGCTGGCCCTGGGTGGCGCGGTGTTTGTCTCGGCGATGACGCTGCGCGCCTCGCTCTTCGCCACCCTCGACGCCAGCATCGCCTCACAGCGCTACGATGTCGAGGTACAGTTCAGTCGCCCCTACCGTGCCGCCGAGCTCGCGCCCCGGGTGCTGGCAGTGCCCGGGGTGAGCGCGGTGGAGAGCCTGCTGGGCGACGCGGCGTTTCCGGTACGGGCCGATGGCAGCACCGGCGAGGTGATGACCCTGCGGGCCTTGCCGGCGAGCACCACGATGTTCGCACCGCGTATGGCCGCGGGGCGCTGGCTGCTGCCCGGTGACAAGCAGGCTGTGGTGCTGAGCACCAACATCGCGCAGAAAGAGCCGGGTACGCGGGTGGGCGAGCAGATCAGCCTGGAGATCGGCGGCGAGACCTACCAGTTCCAGGTGGTTGGCATGATCGAGGAGATCATGCCGCCGGTCTATCCGGTCTGGGTCTACATGCCGATCGAGACCTACACTGCGCTCCGTGGCGGCACGGGCCGCACCGATACGCTGCGGATCGCCACGCGCGGCCACGATCTGGCTACGCACGCGGCCACGGTGGCGGCATTGGAGCAACGGCTGGAAGCGGCGGGCTTCGACGTGCGGCTCATCCACAGCCGCTCGGAGGATCGGGCGATCCTGGCCGAGCGCTTCAACCTGATCAGCATCGTGCTCTCGATCATGGCGATGCTGATGGGCCTGGTGGGTGGGCTCGGGCTGGCCGGCACGATGAGCATCAATGTGCTGGAGCGCACGCGCGAAATCGGGATCATGCGCGCGATCGGGGCCAGCGACGGCGCCATCCGGCAGATCGTCGTGAGCGAGAGCCTGGCGATTGCCGGCCTGGCATGGGTGGTGGGCACGCTGCTCTCGCTGCCGATGAGCTACGTGATGAGCTACGGCTTCGGCAAGTCGCTGTTCAACACCCCGCTGATCTGGGTCTACGCCGGCCCTGCGGTCGCGGTCTGGCTGGGGGTGGTGCTGCTGATCGCGGTGGTGGCGAGCTTGCTGCCGGCGCGCGCGGCCACCAGTCTGACGGTGCGTGAGGTGCTGGCGTACGAGTGACGCGCCGCGCAGTCCGCAGCATTGCGCGCGCTGCGTTCTGCGGCGCCGCCGCACGCCGGTCAGTGTCGCTGAGGCCCCAGCGCCGTTTTCAACCGGGTGGCCGCCCATTCGAGTGCGATTGCGAAGGCCAGGATGGCGTAGGTAAAGGCGCCGAGCTCGCGCAGGTCCAGGTAAAAGGCGCTGGCCATAAACATGTCGAAGCCGATTCCACCCGCGCCCGCGGTGGCGCCCATGGCGATCGCCGTCGAGAAGTTGATCTCGAAGCGCACGAAGGTCCACGAGAGCAACGCAGTGGCGGAGGCAGGCACCACCGCCTGGAAGACCGTCTGCCACCAGCTGGCGCCGCTGGCGCGCAGCGCCTCCAGAACGCCGGGCTCGATCTCCTCGAACGACTCCGAATAGGCCTTGATCAGGTAGCCAGCCGAATGGAAAGTCATGCCAAGCACGGCCGCGACGCTGCCCAGGCCCGCCGAGACGGCAAAGAACAGCACCCAGAGCACGGTCGGCACCGCGCGGATGAAGGCCGTCCCGCCCTTGATGATGTGGGTCACCCGGCGTGGCGCCAGGTTCTGTGCTGCGAGCAGGCCGAGGAAGAAGGCGATCACCGCGCCGAAGACGGTGGTCAGGAAGCCGAGACCGACCGTGACGAAGAGTTGCCGGACCATCTCGAGCGCGGTGACATTCTTCAGGCGCGGCTCAAGCAACAGCAGGCGAAAGCTGGCGACCATGTCGCGCGTCGCCTCGCCCAGATCGATGCCGCGTGAGTCAAAGCGGGTGAAGCTGTAGAGCGTCAGCAGTGCCAGCCCGATCAGCGTCGCCTGGATGATCAGATTGACCCGCGATAGCGGGCGAATACGGATGCGCCGAACCTGCTCAACGGCCTCCATCACAACACCGCCCTTCGGATCGCATTCGACACCGCCTCGATCAGCAAGACGGCGATCACAATCACCAGCACCACCAGGCTCGCCGAGCTATAGTTAAAACTCTTGAAGTACAGATCAAACAAAAAGCCGATTCCGGTACCGGTCAGAATACCGACCAGCGTCGCGCTGCGAATATTGGTCTCGATCATAAACAGCACCCAGCTGATCAGCTGCGGCAGACAGGCTGGCACGACGCTCTGACTGATGATCGCCAGGTAGCCGGCGCCGGTCGTGCGGAGCGCCTCGACCGAGTCGGTGCTGACCTCGTCGATCGTCTCCATCATGACCCGTACGATAAAGCCGAAGGTGACGAAGAAGAGCGCAAGGAAGCCGGTATAGGCGCTCTGGCCGAACGAGAAGAGCAGGATCAGCGCCCAGGCGGAGACGTCGAGATTGCGGAAGACGCTAGCGAGCCCACGGGCCGGCAGGCTCACCCAGGGGTGGGGCCGGGTCGTGGTGGCGCCAAGGAGGGCCACCACCAGGCCGAGGGCCGAGGCAACGGTGGACGACGCGATCGCCATCAAGATCGTCTCAACGAGCTTGTCGATGATGCGCGGGAGTCGCGCGAACGCCTCCTGATCGGGCACGAAATTGCTGGCCGCCCAGATCGCTGCCTGTGGAATGGCGACCAGGCCTTTCACCGTATCGTACTCAGTGATCAGGATCGCCCCATAGGTGAGCGTGGCCAGGAGCGCGAAGAAGAGCAGCGCCTGGCGGCGGCGCATGCGGAAGATATCAGGCTGCATAACGTTCACTGAGGTCGAGGATCAGGTCCCCTGCCTCAGAGCCATAGATCTGATAGATCTGCTCATTGCTCAGGTGGTTGGGGGCGCCATCGTAGACCACCCGGCCGCCGTTGATGCCAATGATCCGCTCGGCATAACGCAGCGCAACATCGACCTGGTGCAGGTTGACCAGCACGGTAATGCCCATGGTCTGGTTGATCTCGCGCAGCGTATCCATAATGATCTTGGCCGAATTGGGGTCGAGCGAGGCGATCGGCTCGTCGCAGAGCAGCATTTTGGGCTGCTGCACCAGGGCGCGGGCGATGCCAACGCGCTGCTTCTGCCCGCCACTCAGCTGGTCGCAGCGCTTGTAGATCTGCTCGCTGAGGCCAAGGCTTTCGATGACCTGCACCGCGTTGCGTTTCTCCGCCTCGCTGTAGAGCCCGAGCATACCCTGGAACATGCCCTTGTACCCGAGGCGGCCATGGAGCACATTCTCGATCACGGTCAGCCGATTGACCAGGTTATAGTGCTGGAAGATCATCGCGATCTGCGTGCGCTGGCGTCGCAGCGCCGCACCGCGCAGCGTCGGCACGCTGACACCGTCGAAGCGCACATCGCCACTGGTGATGTCGACCAGCCGGTTCATACAGCGCAGCAGGGTGGACTTCCCGGCGCCCGAGGGGCCGATAATGCCGACGAATTCGCCAGGTTGGACGCTGAAGCTGATCTGATCCAGCGCCAGCGTCTCGCTGCCATAGCGTTTGGTCAGCGCATCAACCTGCAAGAGGGCCATCAACAAGCCTCCATCGATAGCTAAGCCCGGTTGGGCCGACGCACTGGCTGCGCC
>JACAEO010000152.1 GCA_013388805.1 Chloroflexota bacterium | reverse complement strand
TTGCCGTCATCGCTCATCGTGCCGCCATGTGCGGCAATCTGCAATCCAAAATCTGCAATCGGAAATGGTATCACTGCGCCTGCGGCTCCGTTCGGAATGACAAGAAGCATCTGGTTCTGAGGCGCGCAGCGAGGAATCTGGCACGGCGCAGCAGCGTACGACCCCGCGCGGAAGAACAGCGGCGCTGGCACACGAACAGCAACGGTAGGACGAGCGGCTTTGCACCTCAGGCGGCGCCGAGCACCGCTGCCACCACGGCCTCGGCGTCGGTCAGGTCGGGCAGGGCGGCATCGGGCTGGTGGGCGAGCAGTTCGGCGAGGCTGTAGGGGCCGGTGGCGACAGCGACGGTGCGCGCGTCGTTCAGCTTGCCGCAGGCGATGTCGTGGGGGGTATCGCCCACGACCACGATCTGGCGCCCGTGGAAGCTGCGGCCATAGCGCGCGGCGGCACGGGCAGCCGCGATCGGCACCAGTTCCGGCCGGTGGTAGTGGTCGTCGCCATAGGCCCCGGCTGCCAGGTCGAGGAACGGGGTCAGGCCGACGCACTCCAGCTTGAGTTGGGCCACCGCCGCGATATTCCCGGTGAGCGGCGCCTGGTAGCCGGCTGGCTCCAGTGCCTCCAGGGCGGCCACCACGCCGGGAAAGACGCGCGAGCGGGCCACCAGGGCCGCGCGCTGGGCCTCGAGCAACTCCAGGTAGACGGCGACGAACTCGTGCAGCCGCTCGCTGATCGCATCAGGCGGGAGCGACGGGAAGCTCTCGCGGATGATCTGCCAGTCGGTCTTGCCGGCATAGGCGGTGCGCGCCATTGGCGCTGCCGGCCCGACCACCTGGCGCATGGCGGTGCGCATGGCCTCAGCCGCAATGCCATCGGTGCTCAGCAGCGTCCCGTCGACATCCCACAGAATCAGTCGCTCCATAGTTCCTCGTGAGCGGCGAAGCTCCACCGTCGCCTGCGCGTGCAGAATCGAACAGGCACGCGGCGCGGGCGATCGTAGCACCGCTGCGCCAGCGTGCCTGCAGAGTCGTCGTTCGCGGGTGCGCCGCTACGCGCCGAACGCGCGCGCCCGATCCACATCGACATAGCGCCGCACTGCGTCGAGCAATTCGTCAAGATCGATCGGCTTGGCCAGAAAGGCATCGAAGCCTGCGGTCACCGTCCACGCGCGGTCGTCCTCACCCAGGCCACTCACTGCGATCGCCGGGCAATCGGCCATCCCGGGCTCGCTGCGCAGCGCCAGGAGTAGTTCCGGCCCATCGCTATCCGGCAGCCGCATGTCAATCACCAGCAGGCGGCAGACCTCATGGCGGGCCAGGTGCAGCGCGGCTTCGGCACAATCTGCGACCGCTACGCTATAGCCCTGGCTCATCAGGAAGCGGCTGATCACCTGCTGCATCAGGGGGTTATCGTCGACGAGCAAAACCTGCATCCGCCTTCCTTTCTGCTTCGCCGGGTAGCCGCCCTACTCTTAACTTAGATTATACCCGATGGCGCAAGGGGGGCGGGGGCTGACCCATCACCGCGTCTCGGACGGCGTCCTACAGCAGATCCTTGCGCATATAGTGCCAGTGGCCCTGGCCGAAGATCAGCCAGGCCAGCAGCGAGCGGCGCACGCGCACGGTGCTGAAGCCGAGGTCGCGGTAGAGGCGAAGGGCGGCCTCGTTACGGGCGCTGACATAGAGACCCAGGAAACGTTTGCCACGCAGGCGCGCCTCCTGTTCGGCGCGCGCCAGCAGCGCCCGCGCCACGCCGGCCCGCCGGTAGGGCGCGAGCACCGCCACATCGGTGACGAAGCCCTCGCCACGCTGGATGCGATGGTCGAGCAGTGAGAGGGCGAAGAGCGAGCGGATGGCGCCGAGCAGGCCGAGCTCCTCGTGGAACGCCAGTTCAGCCGTGCCATCGCCACCACCGCCCATCTCCCAGGTGCGTACCGTCGTCGTGCCGATGATCTGGTGCTGGAACTCGGCCACAAACATGCCGCGGAGCGCGGTGACGCCCTGGCGGCGCCAGGCGTTGGCCAGGGCGTCCACGCCACGGTCAGCGCCGCCAGGGCCGAAGGCGCCGCCGAACTTGTCGGCGAAGGCTTCACGGTGCAACTGGAGGATCGGCAGGATGTCCTCGATCCGCGCGGGTCGGATCGCGAGCGCGGCCCCGTTGGCCGTCGCGGTTGCCGGCTCCGGGCTGCGTTGCCCGGCCAGGGCCTGGGAGGATGCGGTCATCGCTTGGTAGGAGAAACTAAGCCCGTCGTGCCGCCTGGCTGGCGCGCGGCGGCACGAACGGGAGACTGGCGCCACGTCGCATCCGGGTGGTCACTTCGCCGTCAACTCGGCCACTCGGCGGTCAAGGCGAGCCGAGATGTCGCGGTACATGTCACCGCGCATCTGGGCGGCCTCGAGCTGGCGGCGCAGGGTCAGAATGTAGAGGGCAGCCCCGGCCAGGGCGAAAAGCAGCAACAGATTGAGCTTCATGCTCGTCTCCATCTCACTGGGCAGCTTGCAGCACGTTGCCATTCTAGCGCAGCCGGCCACGGGCTTCAAGTCTATCGCGCGTGATCCAGCAGTCTTCTGAGAGGGGGTTGGGGTGGGGGCGACGAGCTCAGGTGCAAGGTATGGTCATACGGACGCCATGCATGGGCTAATCAGCGCGGGCCCGCTGGCGCCAGGCGTGATAGAGGGCGATGCTCCCTGCGACGGCGGCGTTGAGCGAGGCGATCTGGCCGGCCATCGGCAGGCGCACCAGGAAGTCGCAGCGCTCGCGAACCAGGCGCGCTAGCCCGGCGCCCTCGGCGCCGACCACGAGCGCCAGGGGCATGTTCAGGTCGGCGCGATCGAGATCCTGGGCCACTTCGTCGTCTTCGAGGCCGACCACCCAGACGCCATTGCGCTGCAACTCGGCGATGGTCTGGACCAGATTGCCGACGAGCACGATCTGCAGATGCTCGGTGGCGCCCGCCGAGGCATTGACCACGGCGGGCGTGATCTCGGCGGCGCGCCGGCCAGGCAGCGCCACGCCGTGCGCGCCGACCACCTCGGCGGTGCGCAGCAGGGTGCCGACATTCTGGGGGTCCTGCAGATGGTCGATCAGCAGCAGCAGGGCCGGTTCCTTGCGCTCGGCGGCCAGGGCCAGACAGGCATCCAGTTCAACGTAGGGGTAGGGGCCCGTCTCCAGGGCGACACCCTGGTGGTTGGCCTCGCGCAGTTGCCGGTCGAGCGCCTGGCGTTCGACCCGCTCGACCGGGATGGCGGCCTGCTCGGCGAGCCTGATGATCTCGGCGATCACGCCTGTCTCCTGCACGCCACTGGAGACGCGCAGGCGGTGCAACTGGCGACGCCGCGCACGCAGGGCCTCTCGCACTGCGTTGCGCCCGTAGAGGAGCTCGGGCATGGTCAAACCCGCTTAAGCATGCTTCAACCTCACGTGACAAGCCAGCCGTCAGTTCCACAGCTCTACAGACCAGCTATGTGGAGGTGTGGAGGTGTGGAGCAACTGCCAAGCTAGAACGCCCGATCCTGAAACACTCTTCAGGCAGGGGGCAAACTCGCGTGACAATCTGGCCTTCACCTCCACAGCTCCACAGCTCTCCACCTCCACAGACCAGTCATACGGGGCCGTGGAGCAACGGTCACGCTGGGAGATCCAGGTCTGAACCATGCCTTAGAGCCCGAGGGCGTCCTTGATCCGCCCGAAGAAGCCATCGTCCCGTTCGGTTGGTATCTCCGGCTCGAAGGTGCGGGCCAGTTCCTGGAACAGGCGGCGCTGCTGCTCATTGAGCTTCTCAGGAACCACCACCCGGGTGACCACGATCTGGTCGCCGCGCCCCTGCTGGCGCAGGAAGGGCACACCCTTGCCGCGCAGGCGGAAGGTCTGGCCAGTCTGGGTGCCAGCGGGGATGCGCATCTTCTCAGTCCCGTCGAGGGTGGGCACGTCCACCTCTTCACCGAGGGCCGCCTGGGCGACATTGAGCTTCAGTTCGAGGATGATATCGTTGCCCTCGCGCAGGAAGAGCGGATGGGGCTGGACCTCGAGGGCCACGTAGAGATTGCCGAAGGGGCCGCCCCGTGGCCCGGCCTCGCCCTCGCCGCTGATGCGGATCTGCTGGTTGCCATCGACCCCGGCGGGCACCTTGACGGTGATCCGCCGGCTCTGGCGCACGCGCCCCTCGCCGCGGCATTCGCGGCAGGGGATGGGGATGACATAGCCGCTACCGCCGCACTGGTCGCAGGTGGTGACAGTGACCATATTGAAGAGCGGGGCGCGCTGGCGCACCTCGCCGCTGCCCTGGCACTTGGGGCAGCGCACCGGGTCGGTGCCGGGCTCGGCGCCGCTGCCACGGCAACTCGGGCAGGTTTCCAGGCGGCGATACTCGATCTCCTTCTCGGTGCCGAAGACGGCCTCTTCGAAGGACAGGCGCAGGTTGTAGCGCAGATCGGCGCCACGCTGCGGGCCGCGCTGGGTGCGTGAGCCAGCGGCTGCGCCGCCGAAGAAGGCGTCGAAGATCGTGCTGAAGGGGTCGGCGCCGGCGAAGGGGTCGTAGGCGCCGCCACCGAGGCCGGGGGCGTTGTGGCCGAAGCGGTCGTAGACTGCCCGCTTCTGCTCATCGGAGAGCACCTCGTAGGCCTCGTTGAGCTCCTTGAACTTTGCCTCGGCGTCGGGCGCCTTGTTCACATCGGGGTGATACTGGCGCGCCAGGCGCCGGAACGCCTTCTTGATCTCGTCCTGGTTAGCGGTGCGGCTAACCCCCAGGACTTCATAGTAATCGCGCTTCGCGCCCGTGGTCATAGGTTCGTTCCTTGGCGAGGATAGCCGGCGCCAGCATACGGGGCGCCTGGCGCCGGCCGTCGTTCGTTGCTAGTCAACCTTGTACTCACCTTCGACCACACCGTCGTCGGCCTGAGCACTACCCGGCCCGCCTGTGCCATTGGCGGCGCCGCCCTGGGCCTCGTAGGCCGCCTGGCCCACTTTCTGCATTGCCACGCCGAGTTCGGCTGTCCGGTTGCGGATCTCGTCGACTTGTTCGCCATCGAGCACGCCGCGCAGGGCGATGATGCGATCCTGCACCTCGGTCCGCACGGTGCCATCGAGGTTGTCGCCGGCCTCGCGCAACGCGCGTTCGGCGGCATAGATCATGCTATCGCCGCTGTTGCGGGCCTCGATCAACTCCCGGCGTCGCCGGTCCTCCTCGGCGTGGGCCTCGGCGTCGCGCACCATACGCTCAATCTCGGCCTCGTTCAGGCCCGAGGAGGCGGTGATCGTGATCCGCTGCTCCTTACCCGTAGCCCGGTCCCGGGCAGTCACATTAACGATCCCGTTGGCATCGATATCGAAGGTGACCTCGATCTGCGGCACGCCGCGGGGCGCGGGCGGGATGCCGGCCAGTTCGAAGCGGCCCAGGCTCTTGTTGAAGCGGGCCTCGGCCCGCTCGCCCTGCAGCACGTGGATCTCGACACTGCCCTGGTTATCGCTAGCCGTCGAGAAGACCTGGCTCTTGCGGGTCGGGATGGTCGTATTGCGGTCGATCAGCGGGGTCATCACGCCGCCCAGCGTCTCGATGCCGAGGGTCAGCGGGGTGACATCGAGCAGCAGCACGTCTTTGACCTCGCCACCGAGCACACCAGCCTGGATGGCCGCGCCGACTGCGACGACCTCATCGGGGTTGACCGACTTGTTCGGCTCTTTGCCAAAGAACTTGCGCACGGCCTCCTGGATGGCGGGCATGCGCGTCTGGCCACCAACGAGGATGATCTCATCGATCTGGGCGGGTTTCAGGCCGGCGTCGCTGAGCGCCTGGCGCACGGGGCCCATACTGCGCTCGATCAGATCATTGGTGAGCTGTTCGAGTTTCGCCCGTGTCAGGGTCAGGTTGAGGTGTTTGGGACCCGAGGCGTCGGCGGTGATGAACGGCAGGTTGATCTCGGTCTGGCCGACGCTGGAGAGCTCCATCTTGGCCTTCTCGGCGGCCTCCTTGAGCCGCTGGAGGGCCATACGGTCCTGGCGCAGATCGACGCCCTGGTCCTTCTGGAACTCGCTGGCGAGCCAGTCGATGATCCGCTGGTCGAAGTCGTCGCCGCCGAGGTGGGTATCGCCGCTGGTGGCCTTCACCTCGACCACGCCCTCGCTCAATTCGAGGATCGAGACATCGAAGGTACCGCCGCCCATATCGTAGACGACCACGACTTCGTCCTGGCCCTTCTTGTCGAGGCCATAGGCCAGGGCAGAGGCAGTCGGCTCATTCACGATGCGCAGCACCTCGAGGCCAGCGATCTTGCCGGCGTCCTTGGTCGCCTGGCGCTGGCTATCATTGAAATAGGCCGGCACGGTGATCACCGCCTGGGTGACCGGCTCGCCGAGGTAGGCCTCAGCATCGGCCTTGAGCTTCTGCAGCACCATCGCCGAGATCTCGGGTGGGGCATACTCCTTGCCGCCCATGGTCACGCGCACATCGCCATTCGGCGCCCCGCTGAGCTTATAGGGCACCATGCCGAGATCCTTCTGGACTGGTGGTTCGCTCAGCTTGCGACCGATAAAGCGCTTCACAGAGAAGATAGTATTCTCGGGATTGGTCACCGCCTGGCGCCGGGCGACCTGGCCGACCATACGCTCACCGGCCTTATTCATCGCCACGACGGACGGCGTGAGCCGTGCCCCCTCAGCGTTGGGGATCACCACCGGCTCGCCGCCCTCGACCACCGCGACCACCGAGTTCGTTGTTCCAAGATCAATCCCAATTACCTTGGGCATGCGAAACTCTCTCCTGACAACGCGACAGCGTGAACGACGAACCAGGTGACGCCCAACCGCGCCGCAGAGGGCACACCGTCACGCTATCACGGCACTAACCTCGTCCGACTTTCACCATACTCGGGCGCAGCACCCGGTCGCCCAGCTTGTAGCCCTTCTGGAGCTCCGCGATCACTTTACCCTCCTGACCATCGGCCTCCTCGTAGAGCACCGCCTCGTGGAGGTTCGGGTCGAAATCTGCGCCAACGGCCTCGATCGCTTTGACGCCCTCACTCTCAAGCAGGGTGCGCAGCTTGTGGGCAATCAACTGGGTGCCGCCCCACCAGGCTGTTTCGGCGATCTCGGGGGGAATATTGGCGATCGCGCGCTCAAAATCGTCCATCACTGGCAGCAGCTTCAGCAGGAGCGCTGAACTGGCGCTGCGGATCAACTCGGAGCGCTCGATCTCGACCCGGCGCTTGAAGTTCTTATAATCAGCCGCTGCGCGCAGCCAGTGGTCCTTATACTCAGCAGCCTGAGCCTCAGCCTGAGCCAGCCGGGCCTGCAGGTCGGTTTCAGGCGCAGCCTGAACGACCTCGTCCTGGCCAGTCTCGACGCCATTCTCGGCCATCTTCTGCTCGTCGCTCATAGCTCTCCTCGATTAGGGGTTCTTCACTGATCAGGATTCGGTTGATCGCGGCTCTCGGCATTGTACAGCTCGGCGAGCAAATTACTCATCAACGACGAGATATAGCGCACCGTCGAGATCGAGCGGGGATAGGCCATACGGGTCGGCCCGATCACGCCGAGCACGCCAGCCACGGCATTCTCGACGCCATAGCGGGCCAGCACGACGCTGTACTCACGCATCTCATCGGCGCTATTCTCACCACCGATGATCACCTGCACGCCATCGGAGGCGAGCGCCTGCGGGATCAGCGGCTCGAGGCCGCGGCCGCTCTTAAGGATCTCGAGGGCACGGCGCAGCCGCTGCACGGCACGTTCGGCATCGTCGCGGGCGAGGGCCGGGATGAATTCGGGCTGGCTAAGCATCTCGAGCAGGCCGTCCGAGTAGATCTGCTCCCGGGCCTGTTCCTCGAACAGCTGCATCGCCCGCAGGATGAGCTCGAGCATACTCCGCTCGAACTCGCTCAGCTGCAGCGGTTGCTGGCCAGGATCGCGGGTAAGCAGTTCTTCGATCCCGCTGAGCGTCTGGTCCGCAAGGTAGTCACTCAGGCGAGCGGCGCTGCGGCGCAACTCCTCCTGGCTACGGGCCGTATCGAGCGCGATCGTCTGCTGCTTGACGATGCCGCCATGGAAGACGAGCACCGCCAGCACCATCAGTTCGTGGATACCGATCAACTCCAGGCTGCGGAAGCGCAGCCGCTCGGCGACGCGCGGCGGCGTGACCAGCGAGGCATTCTGCGTGGTGCGGGCCAGCACGGCGCCGGCCAGCTGGATCCACTGGTCGAGCTCGCCCCGCACCTGGTAGAACTGGTGGCGGATGGTCCGCTGCTCAGCCAGTGAGAGGGTCGTGCGCTCCATCAGATTCTCGACGAAGAAGCGGTAGCCGGCATCGGTCGGCACCCGTCCTGCCGAGGTATGCAGGTGGGTGAGGTAGCCGAGTTCTTCCAGGGCCGCCAGCTCGTTGCGCACCGTCGCCGAGGAGACGTTCAGCCGGTACTTGCGCACCAGCGTCTCCGAGGCGACCGGGGTGGCCGTCTCGACGAATTCCTGGATCACGAGCTTCAGAATGACCTGTCGCCGCTCCGTCAGCCCCGCCGACATCGCCGTTGACCCTCGCGCTTGCAGCCCCGCCCGTGACCCGGGCAGTTAGCACTCGACAGCCGCGAGTGCTAAGGTGGCTGGCTAAAGGAGTGGCGTGCACCTGGTGCACGCCGCTCCTGATTGTACCATGACTCTGCCGTGTTGTCAGCAGCGGAGCGTCCGCTTCAGGGCTACGTCAACGTCCGGTTGATTGTCCGCGCCGTGGGCGTCAACGCCCCGGCTCCTGGTGCGCAGGCCACCTGCGTGGCCTGGCGAGCCCGCGCAGACGGGCTTCGCCGAGGCTAGCCTGCGGCTTCAGTCGCCGGGCGGACGACGTTGACGTGGCCCTGCGTCTGCTTCACTCGACGCGCGCGGCGGCCTCGATCAGGGCCAGCAGGCGCGGCACCATGGCAGCCGGGTTCTGGTGGAGGCCCTCGATCAGCAGCGCGTTATCGTAGAGCTGCTCCAGGGCGGCGGTCACCACCGGATCCTCGGCGTTGGCCTCGACCCGCCGGGCCAGGGCGGCGACGAGGCCGTGGCCCGGGTTCAGTTCGAGGATGCGAGGCGCCTGCTCGGCCTCGCGCCCGAGCAGTTGCTGGATGCGCTGCATCTCGCGTCCCATGGCTTCCTCGTCGCTCACCAGGCGGGCCGGGCTGTCGCGGAGCACGCGGGAGGCCCGCACCTGCTTGATCCGCTCGCCCAGCACCGCCGCCGCCCGCTCGGCCAGCCGGGCAAACTGCTCATCGCTGATCTGCGGCGTGGTCGCCTCGACCACGCCGGGCAGTTCGATGTCGGCCTCGTCGATGTTGCGCAGCTTCAGGCCCTCGTACTCGCGCAACCCCGAGAGCATGAAGCCGTCCATCAAATCGTGCAGCAGCAGCACCTCGATATTGCGCGCTGTGAAGGGGTCCAGGTGCGGGCTAGTGCGGGCGGCCTCGAGGCTGGAGGCCATCACGTAGTAGATCTCCTGCTGACCATCGACGATACGGCTCTTGTACTGCCCCAGGGTCACCAGGTCATCCCCGCCGCGCGTGGTGTTGAAGCGCAGCAGCTTCAGCAAGTCGCTGCGGCTTTCATAGTCGGTCGCCACGCCTTCTTTGATGAAGACGCCGAACTCTTTCCAGAAGGCGGCAAACTTCGCTGCGTCCCGCTCGGCCAGTTCGTTGAGCTCGCGGTGCAGGCGGCTGGTGAGTGTCTTGCGGATGCGCTGCATCACGGGCGAGCTCTGCACACTCTCGCGGGAGACGTTGAGCGGCAGATCCTCGCTGTCGACGACGCCCTCGATGAAGCGGAAGTAGCTGGGAAGGAGCTCTTTGGCGTCTTCGAGGATCAGCACTTTGCGCGAGTAGAGCTTGATCTTGCCCTCGATGCGTCGCTCGATCAGCCCGCGCTCGCGCTTCGCCGGCACGAAGAGGATGCTGTGCAGGTCAACCGGCACATCGGTGGAGAGGTGCAGGTGCAGCAGTGGTTCGTCGCTGTCGAGGGTGAGCTGGCGGTAGAGGTTGTGGTACTGCTCGGCCTCCACCTCACGGGGAGCGCGGCGCCAGAGCGCCTTCTGCTGGTTTAGCTGGCGCTCACCCATGTAGATCGGAAACGCGACAAAATCCGAGTGGCGCTTGATGATCTGTTCGAGGCGCCAGCTCTGAGCAAACTCCTTCGCGTCGTCCTTGAGGTGGACGATGATGGTCGTGCCGCGACCCTCGCGCTCCGCCGGGCCGACGGTGTAGCGCTCGTCACCGGTGCTCTCCCAGCGCGCTGCCTCGGCCTCGGGCCGGTACGAACGGGAGATTACCGTGACTTTGTCTGCGACCATAAAAACCGAGTAGAAACCAACGCCGAACTGACCAATGATCTCGCTGGCACTGGCTTTGTGCGCCTCCCGGGTGCGCTCTACGAAGGCGCGCGCGCTCGATTGGGCGATCGTGCCCAGGTGCTCGATCAGCTCCTCACGGGTCATGCCGATCCCCGTGTCGCGGATGGTGAGCGTGCCCTGCTCCGGGTCGGCCTCGAGCCAGATCGCCAACTCGGCGTCCGGGTCGCGCACATCACGGTTGGTGAGCATCTCGAACTGCACGCGGTTGAGCGCATCGGAAGCGTTGGAGATCAGCTCGCGCAGGAAGATCTCCCGGTCGGTATAGAGCGAATGGGCGAGGATGTGCAGGACCTGCTGCACCTCGGCCTTGAAGGTCAGCGCCTCCGACTGGGGCGCCGTACTCTGGTCCGTCGTCATAGGCAACTCCTGAGCTGAGCATGCGGATGCTGTAGGCAATCTAGCCGCAAATCTAGCACGTGAGTGTTAGAAGTGTGTTAGAGACCCGCTAGTGCCGCGTAAGCAGTTCGGTCGGAAGTCCGAGCGCCAGCCGGTTGACAAGCGACCATGGGCTGTGTTATGCTTGCCGCAGTGAGCGCAATGGCCATTCGGCCAGTGTAACGGGTACGCACCACGTTCTGCGAAGGAGTGCCGCGCAAATGACAATCGCCGTCTACAACATGACCGTCGGCAACGCCGACGCGGGCCTCCCGGCCCGGGCCACGCTCAGCGCCCGCGCCTTTCCAGGAGGGGGTCGTCTACCCACATTGCGCCAGCTCAGGAGCTAACCAGCGCTCCATTACAATGAGCCAGAGGCTGTGGGTAGCTGGAGAAGCGCCCACAGCCTTTTCGATTCCGAATAGGCCGTGGCGCACAGCGACCACGGCCGTTTTGTGTCGATTACGACCCTGGTTCACCTCCCCACCGGGCGCCGCGCCGGCATTGTCCACAAGACGACGGAACCGCTACGAACTGCTTTGGAGGATGAGCACCATGCTTTTGCTTGACCAGGCAGCCGGGACCGCACGAACGTCGCCGGATGCGAAGCTGACGCCTGACCCTGCGTCGTCCACCACTCCCACGGGGAGGCCAATTGTGATTATCCTGGACCGTGACGGCACGTTACGCCACTATCCGCCCGCCCGCTCGCTGCGCGAGCCGCGCCACGCGCAGCTCGCCCTCGACGAGTCGCAGGCGCAACCGAATCTTATCGATCGGATCATCCACGTTGCGTTCGACGTGCTTGGCGTCGATCGGCTGGAGCTGCGCGTCTATGAGCACGCAGAACGCTGAACCAGGGGTGACTGACCACGAGGCCCTGCCGGCGCCCAGCCGGCCCGACTGGCTGATCGGTATGGTGCTGCGCGCCCAGAGCGGCTTCTTCTGGGTGCGCAGCAGCGTGGGCGTGGTGGAGTGCAGGCTACGGGGCAAGCTGAAGAAGGAGCGGCTCGGCACCGATATCGCGGTGATCGGCGACATGGTCGAGATCAGCCTCGTCGGCCCCGGGCAGGGCGCCATCGAGGCGGTGTTGCCGCGGCGCACGCGCCTCGCCCGCCGCGCCGCCGGCGCCCGTGGCGTCTACAAGGAGGACGTGCTGGTCGCCAATGTCGACCAGGTGCTGCTGGTCTTTGCCTGCGACGCACCGCCCTTCACCCCGCGCATGCTCGACCGCTATCTGGTGATCTGCGAGCACAGCCACCTCGAGGCCGTGATCGTCGCCACCAAAGTTGACCTGGTTGGCGAGGCGCAGGCCCACGCCCGCTTCGCGCCCTATGAGCACATCGGCTACCCCGTGATCTACGCCTCCACCCAGAGCGGCCTGGGCCTGGAGGCGGTGCGCGCGCGCCTCGATGGCAAGCTCAGCGTTGTCACCGGTAAATCCGGTGTCGGCAAGTCCAGCCTGCTCAATGCCATCCAGCCCGGGCTCAACCTGGCCACTGGCGCCGTCAGCCAGCAGCTGAATAAGGGCCGTCACACTACGACGGTCGCCGAGTTGATCCCGCTGACCACCCCCGGCGGGGGCTATGTGGCTGATACGCCCGGCATCCGCGAGATCGGCCTCTGGCAGTTGCCGCCGCAGGATCTGGACTGGTGCTTCCGCGAGCTGCGGCCCTTCCTCGACCACTGCTACTTCGCCGGCTGCACGCACGTCCACGAGCCCGACTGCGCGGTGCGCGCTGCCGTGGCCGACGGCATTATCAGCGCAGAGCGCTACGACAGCTACGTTCGCCTGCGGACGGGTGAGGGCTAGCGTTCACAGCGGAACGATCGGCCCTTCGCGGGCCGCATCGAGCTGCAGCCGGTGCCCGTCGGCGGCCAGCTCGGCGCGATAGTGCGCGACGATCGCGTCCAGTTCGTCGTCGGTGCGGGTGGGCGCGTGGTGGTAGAGCAAGAGCCGCTCGACCCGGGACTCGAGGGCGAGCTCAATCGCGTCTTCGACCCGGCTGTGACCGTAGTCCTGTACTGCCTCGCCGCGCATGTAGGGTGCGCTGTGGACGAGCAGCGTAGCGCCGTCGGCGAAGGCAAGCGCCTGGCGCCAGATCGTATCGTCGGTGTAGCGCACGTCGGTGATGTAGACCACCGACTGCCCGGCCTCCTCGACGCGGTAGGCCCAGATCGGTGAGTGGGCGCGTCGCGTGAGCGGCAGGGCGCGCACGGTCAACTGGCCAACGGCGAACGGTTCGGTGGAGACCGGCTGAAAGTCGTGGGTGGCGGCCATGTGCGCCAACCCATAGACCGGCGAGTAGACCGGTGAGAGCATGCCGTCGTAGACCAGTTCCAGCGAGCCGCGGGTGCTGTCGGGGCCGTAGATGCGCAGATGATTGCCCGGGATGTGGACCAGGCCGGGGAAGGGCAGCCCGAGGATATGGTCCCAGTAGGTGTGGCTGATCAGCACGGTCAGCTCACCCTGTCCCTGCTGGAACGGTCCCTCCAGCAGGGCATCGCCGAGCTGGCAGAAGCCGGTGCCGGCGTCAAGCACCAGCGGTTCGCCACGGGCCCCCCGGATGAGCACGCAGCAGGTATTGCCGCCGTAGCGCAGATAGGCCGCGCCCGGCGTCGGCACATAGCCCCGTACCCCCCAGAACTGCACCTGCATCACGCTGGCCCTTTGCGCAGCACCAGCCCTTCGGCGGCGGCGCGCACGCGCAGCCCGGGGCGGGCTGCCGCTTGCTGCGCAGCGACGATGGCATCAAGTTCGTCGTCGCTGCGATGCGGATCGTGGTGAAAGAGCAGCAACTCGGCAACCCCGGCGGCCTCGGCGATCGCGCGGGCCTGGCTCGCGGTGCTGTGGCCCCAGTGCGGAAAGCGGGCATACTGGGCGTCGGTGAACTGCGCGTCGTACAGCAGCCAGTCGGCGCCGCGGGCCAGGTCGATGATGCCGTCGCGGAGCGCGGCCAGTTCGCGCAGTTCAGCCGGGGTGTTTGGCACGGGCGCGCCTGACCATTCGATCCGCGCATCGCCGAAGAGCACGGTGTGAAACGGCCCCGTGTCGGGCACGAAGGCGAGTGCTGCCGTATCGGTCTCGATGCGGTAGGCCAGGGCGCGGTAGGGGTGGTTCGTGCGCGCGGTGCGCACCCGCAGCGGGCCGAGGGCGAAGGCGCAGCCCTCGTCGATCTCGTGGAAGTGCAGCTCGGCGCGCAGGTGCTCCAGGCCAAGTGGCAGCAGCGGGTCGCTCAGCGCGTTGGCGATCGTGGCGCGCAGGCTTGAGCGGGTGCGGCCCAGCCCATAGATCGCCAGGCGGCAGGCAGGGTCATAGATCGGGGCGAAGAAGGGGAAGCCGATGATATGATCCCAGTGGGTGTGCGTGATCAAGAGATCGTACTGGCGCGGCGCATCGGGCTCCTGCGCCAGCGCCGCGCCGAGCAGGCGCATCCCCGTCCCGGCGTCGAGAATGAGGCAACGTTCTCCGGCACGCACCTCGACACAGGTGGTGTTACCGCCGTAGCGCAGCACATCGGTGCGGGCCACGGGGTACGAGCCGCGGGTGCCCCAGATGCGAACGATCATCGTATGCCCCGCTTATCTCATGCGACAGAGCGCCTGCGCTGCGCAACTGGCAGCGAAATGGTATGATACACCGCAGGAGCGTTGCCTGGAAAGGAATCGCGATGACCGCCATCCGCGTGGGGGTGCAATTGCACCCGCAGCATACCACCTGGGCGTCCTACGCGGCAGCCGTGCGCCGCTTTGAGGACCTGGGCGTTGATACGATCTGGAACTGGGATCACTTCTTTCCGCTCTACGGCGATCCGAACGGTGCGCATTTTGAGGGCTGGACGCTGCTGAGCGCGATGGCGATGCTGACCACCCGCGCCGAGGTGGGCTGCCTCGTCACCTGTAACAGCTACCGCAACCCGGCCCTGCTCTCCAATATGGCCAAGACGCTCGATCACATCAGTGGTGGCCGGCTGATCCTGGGTCTTGGCGCCGGCTGGTTTGAGCGCGACTACAGCACGTATGGCTACCACTTCGGCACCGCGCCGGAGCGCCTGCGGGCGCTGCGTGCGGCACTGCCGATCATCAAGGAGCGCTGGGAGCACGATGTGCCCCGGCCCACGCGGCCCATTCCCATCTTGATCGGCGGCGGGGGCGAGAAGGTGACGTTGCGCATCGCGGCTGAACATGCGCAGCTCTGGCACGGCTTTGGCCCGCCCGAGACCCTGAAGCACAAGAATGCCGTCCTCGACGATTGGTGCGCCCGGGTTGGCCGCGATCCGAAGCAGATCGAGCGCAGCGTTTCACCGGTCAAGGGCGCAAGCCTCGCTGCCTACCTGGAGGCCGGGGTGACCCACTTCATCTTCGGGCTAGGCGAACCCTGGGAGACGACGGAAGTCGAGGCGGCACTGCGCTGGCGCGCGGGGTTGCCGGCTACCTGAGCGTGGCGTAGAACTCCTCCTGCAGCTCCTGGAAGCTCTTGCCATAGACGCCACGATAGTCGGCCGAGCCGGGGGCGCGGCCCCGGCCGTTGGCGTACAGCCGGTTGAAGGCGTCCCAGCCGTAGCTACGCGTCAGGTAGTCGACGAAGCCGGCCCACATGTCGTAGGCCACATCAGTGCCATTGCGGCTCATCGCGGCGAGGTTGCCGCGATAGCCCGCCTGGTAGAGCTCACGGGCGCGGGCGTGGAACGACGGCGCCTCGTAGAGGCTCAGCCAGTACTCGCCGGAGATCCAGCATGCCAGGCCCTCGAGCAGCACCGTATCGGCGAGGCGCTGCGCCTCCTTGCCGTAGGCCTCCGCCTGCAGGGCGTGGGCCAACTCGTGGGAGAGCACAACCAGCGCCCGGTGCTGATCCTCGCCGGACCGGTAGTAGATGCGCACGTTGGTCTCGCCGTGGGTGTAGGCGATGCCCCGTGTTCCGGGCCCCGGCGCCTGGCTGGCCGCATACACCCCGACCGAGACCCGCTCGCTCAGCGTGACGGCGAAGCGCTTCTGGATGTAGCTCAGGGCGTGCTCAGCCTTGAGCGCCAGCTCGGTCACTTCTTCGGGTGCGAAGGTGCCTCGCCCGACGTAGAAGTCCAGCCGGCGGCCGGCATAGACGAACGCGCCGGGCAGCTCGGGGCCACGCCCAGGAAGGAAGCTGGTGGGTGCCACCTTAACACTGAACGTCGGGTTGAACTCCCGGCGGGCGAGGGTTGGTGTCGGGGCGATCGGGGTTGCCGTCGCTGGGGGCGGGCCTTCCGTGGGGGCAGGCTGGGCGGCAGCGGAGACCTCAGGGGCGACCGGTGCCTGGGGCGACGCCGCGGCAACCAGCAAGCCGGCAAGCAGCAGCAACCCGGCAAGGGCAAGCAGTGCAACCAGGGCCCGTTGTGGGCGAGACAAGGCTCAGCTCCTCACAGCACAGACAGGGTGCTGTCGTCGCGCGTATCCGCTAAAAAGTAAACGCGTTTATACCACGGCGCCGCCGGGGTGTCAAACCAGCCGTTATTGCGAGGCGTTGATGTCCACGCTGCCCACCGTCTACTACCAGGTGGAATTGGCAATCCCGCAAAGCTCTGTGTGGAGGTGTGGAGGTGTGGAGGTGTAGAGGTGTGGAGCTGTGGAGGTGTGGAGGTGTGGAGTTGAGCCAATGCGATGCCATCAAGCAGAATCGGTATACATCGGCCTGGACCTGGCCTGGTCGGCGCGCAATCTGAGCGGCGCAGCCTGCCTGGTGGGCGACCCGGCGGGGGCGACGCGGGTCGCGCCGCCAGTGCTACTGGGCGAGCTCACGGCGATCGTGGCCTATGTGGCGCAGCAGGCGGGCAGCGGGCCCGCGATCGTCGCCGTCGACGCTCCACTGCTGGTGCCGAACGTCAGCGGGCGCCGCCCGGCCGAGGCGGCGTTGGGGGCGGCCTTCCGGCGCTACGAGGCCGGCGCGCACCCGGCCAACCGGCGGC
>JACAEO010000307.1 GCA_013388805.1 Chloroflexota bacterium | reverse complement strand
GCCTGGTTGCGCGAGCCGCCGGCCATCCCCACTCTGCAGCCGCTGCCCGGCCAGTCGGCTGCGACGACGGCGGACACGGCGGCCGCTCCGGCCCGGTTGTCGCCGTCTGTACCGCTTGCGCGGCCCGCGCCGATCACCGTCACCCGGTCTTCACGCTGAGGTGGGAATAGCCGATAGCCGATAGCCGATCATACGACCGTTGTCGTTCGTATACCAGCGCCCCTGTCATTCCGCGCGGCGTCTACCCTGCCCCTCGACAAGCTCGGGAGCCGTGGAGCCGAAGGGCTCCGCAGAACCATCGTTGGGTCATTCCGAACGGAGCGGAGCGCAGTGAGGAATCTGGCCGTGCAGCTGGAGCAGATTCCTCGCTGGCGCTCCTCAGAACCATATGGTTTATGTCATTCCGAACGGAGCCGCAGGCGCAGTGAGGAATCTGGCGGTGCCCATGCTCCTCAAGACCCCGCGCGGAGCCTGCCCTGCCCCTCGACAAGCTCGGGAGCCGTGGAGCCGAAGGGATCGGGGTGCCATGGGTTGCTCCCGGCGCCACTGGCCGGCCGCCGGGCCATCAGGTACGCGGAATGACGGGGGCGCCGGCATACGACATACAACGGTAGTAGCGTTGTACGCCAGGCGCATGACCATCTACTACCGATTCTGCTTGATGGCATCGCATTGGCTTAGCTCCACACCTCCACGGCTCGACAGCTCTACCAGGCCCTGTGTCGAGCTGTCGAGCTGTGGAGCTGAGCGGGACAATGCGGGATTGCCAATTCCACCTGGTATACCATGGAACACCACCACTTTCATGCCATGGGCTGCACAATGCTCGCCGTCCTTGACGCGAGCGATCCGTCCGCTGGGGCGGCCGTAGCCGCGGTGCCGGACTGGTTTGCAGCCTGGGACCAGGCCCTCAGCCGCTTCCGCGACGACAGCGAACTGGCCGTGCTCAACCGGCGGGCCGGCCACGGCTGGACGCAGCTGAGCCCGACGCTCTGGGCGGTGCTGGCTGCGGCCCGCGCGGCTGCCCGGCTGAGTGATGGCCTGGTGAGCCCGACAGTGCTCAGCGCGCTGGAGCGGGCCGGCTATGACCGTGACTTTGCAGCGATCGGCGACGGGCGGGCCGTGCCTGCCGGGACCGCAGCGCCGGCCGCACCCTGGAGCGCGATCCGGCACGATCCGCGCCGGCGCGCGGTGGCCCTGCCGGCCGGTGCCCGCCTGGACCTGGGCGGGGTTGCCAAGGGCTGGGCCGCCGACACGGCGGTGCGGCGCCTCGCGGCCCACGGCCCGGCCCTGGTCGATGCCGGCGGCGATATCGCGGTCAGCGGGCCGCGGGCCGATGGCACACCCTGGCCGATCGGCGTGGCCGATCCGCGCCAGCCCGGGGAACAGATCGCGCTGCTGCTCTTGCCCGCGGGTGGAGTCGCCACCTCGGGACGCGACTACCGCCGCTGGCGCCAGGGGGCCGCGGAGCGCCACCACATCATCGACCCGCGCACGGGCCTGCCGGCGGCCACCGATCTGCTGACCGTCACCGTGGTCGCGCCGAGCGCGCGTGTGGCCGAGGCCGCCGCAAAGACGGTGCTCATCCTGGGACGTGAGGCCGGCCTGGCCTGGCTCGCGGCCCGCCCGTACCTCGCCGGCCTGCTGGTGAGCGAGGAGGGCCGGATCGATTGCACAGTGAATAGCAGCTTTGAGCTGTACAAGAGGGAGGATTGACCATGGAGCCTGACAAAGCCGCCCGCCTGGCCGCGATCCGCGCGGCGAATGCGGCGAAGACCACCACAGCGCCTGCGCCGCCACCCGCCGCGAGCGCAGCGCCGGGCGCTGCCAGCGGCGAGTTGCCGCCGGCCATGGCGCCGCAGGCGCTGCTCGGCCTGCTGCTTAGCGCTATCATCGGCGCCTTTGCCGCAGTTGTCGTGCTGCCGGCCTGGCTGCCCGGCCTGAGCAACTCGCTGCTGGGCCCCACGCCAGGCGCCTACTGGTACCTGGCCCGCAGCAGCGCCTTCGTCGCCTATGGCCTGCTCTGGCTCTCGATGCTCTTCGGGCTGTTGATGACCAGCAAGCTCTCGCGGGTCTGGCCGGGTGGTCCGACCGCCTTTGATCTGCACCAGCACACCAGTCTGCTCGGCCTGGCCTTTGCCCTGTTCCACGCCCTGATCCTGCTCGGCGACCGCTACGTTGCGGCGAACCTGGCCCAGATCCTCGTTCCCTTCGCCTACCAGGGCCATGCGCCGCTCTGGGTCGGCGCCGGGCAGCTGGCGCTCTATGCGCTGGCCGTCGTCGGGCTCAGCTTCTACCTGAAGGAGCGCATCGGCCGGCGGCTATGGCGCCTGATCCACGTCGTGAGCTTCGCCGTGTTCGCGCTGGTGCTGGTCCACGGCATCTGGAGCGGCAGCGACAGCGGCACCTGGTGGGCCCAGGCGCTCTACTGGCTCAGTGGCGGCAGCGTGCTCTTCCTGACGATCTACCGGCTGCTCGGCGCCTGGCGTCCTGCCGGGGACCTAGCCGGTGTTCTTCAGCCCAGCCGCGATGCCGTTGATTGACATAAGAACGGCGGTTTCGAGCTCTTCTTCCTCCGCTTCCGGCGGGTTGGCGCGCAGGCGCCGGATGAGCTCGATCTGGATGTAGCTGAGCGGGTCGATGTAGGGGTTCCGTTGCCGGATCGCCCGCTGGAGCACTGGCTGGCCATCGAGCACCTCGCTGATCTGGGCCACTGCGCAGATCAGGCGGCACGTGCGCGCATACTCCTGGGCGATCGCGGCGAAGATCTCGTCGGCGGTGGCGCGATCGCCCACCAGGTCGGCATAGTGTCGGGCAATCGCCAGATCGGCTTTGGCGATGATCAGCTGGGCATTATCGAGCAGCATGGCGAAGAATGGCCACTCGCGATACATCTGGCGCAGGAGCGTCAGCCGTTCGTCGCGGGGCGGCTGGCCGATGAAGTGCTCCAGCGCGCTGCCCAGGCCAAACCAGCCCGGCAGGGTGTGGCGGCTCTGCATCCAGCTGAAGACCCAGGGGATGGCGCGCAGGTCCTCGATCCGGTCGCTCTTGCGGCGCGAGGCGGGGCGCGAGCCGATCCGCAGGCGGCTGATCTCGGCGATCGGCGTGGCTTCACGGAAGTAGCTCAGGAAGCGCGGGTGATCGTAGATCAGGCTGCGATAGGCCGTGCGCGCCGTGTCGCTCATCTCCTCCATCGCGGCGATCCAGGCCGGATCGGGCAGGCGCACCACCTCGGGAAAGCCGGCCCGCAGCACGGCATTGAGCACCTGTTCGAGATGGCGGGAGGCGGACAGCGGGTCCAGGTAGCGGTCGGCGATCATCTCGCCCTGGTCGGTCATCTTGATCTGGCCGCGCAGTGTGCCTGGCGGCTGGGCGAGGATGGCCTGGCCGGCCGGGCCGCCACCGCGTCCCACCGCGCCGCCGCGCCCGTGGAACAGCCGCAGGCGCAGCCCACGGGCATCGGCCAGGGCGGTCAATTCTACCTGGGCGCGGTAGAGCGCCCAGTTCGCCGCCACGAAGCCGCCCTCCTTGTTGCTGTCGGAGTAGCCCAGCATCACCTCCTGCAGGTCACCGCGCAGCCGCAGATGGTCGCGGTAGACGCCCAGATCGAGCAGGTCGCCCATGACCCGCGGCGCGTGGTTGAGGTCGTCGCTCGTCTCGAAGAGCGGCACGATGTTCAGCTGGCTGAAGGCCCCGGGCCGGTAGAGCCCCGTTTCGCGGCAGAGCAGCAGCACGGCGAGGATGTCGCTGACCCGCGCCGTGGTGGAGATCACATAGGTCTCGATGACTTCGGGATCGAGCTGTTCGCGGATGGCGGCGATGGTGCGGAAGGTCTGGATGGTCTCGGCCGTCTCCGGGCTATAGTCGGCGAGGCGCGCGGTGGTGAGGGGCCGTGCGCCGGCGATCTCCGCGCTGAGCAGGGCAAGCCTGGCGGCCTCGTCCAGCGCTGCGTAGTCGGCGCAGACGCCGGCGGCGCGGAAGATCTCGTCGAGCGCGTTGAGGTGGCGACTGCTGTGCTGGCGGATGTCAAGGGTGGCGCTGTGCAGCCGGAAGATCGCAACGCTGGCAATCACGTCGCGCAGCAGCCCATCGGCGGGCAGGGCGCCGCCGTTGGCGCAGAGACTGGCGTGGATGAGCCGCAGGTCGGCCAGTAACTCGTCGCTGCGATAGTAGACGGTGGGTAGGGGCGTGGGTGGCGGGTCGATGCCCCAGCCGGGCTCGTGGCTCAGGGTGTGCTCCAGCGTCCGGCTGAGCCGTGCCCTGATCAGCGTGAGCAGGCGCCGGTAGGGCTCCTGGGTGTGATGCGGGCTGATTGCGGCGGCCACCTCGGGGAAGAGGGTCGCATAGGAGGCGGTGCGCTCCAGCACTGCCGGGTCCACCGCTACCTGGTTCAATGACTGGCTCAGGTCGGTGAAGAGGTTGTCCATCTGGGCGATCAGGTGGCGCAGCATCGAGGCGCGCAGCTGGCGCACCGTCGCCACCGTAACCGCGGGGGTGACAAAGGGGTTGCCGTCGCGGTCGCCGCCCATCCAGCTGCCGAAGCGCAACAGGGGCGGCACCTGCCAGCGCTCCTCGGGGTAGTGCTCGGCCAGGGCCTGCTCCAGCGCGCGATAGATCCGCGGCAGCAGCGCATAGAGCACGGTCTGAAAGTAGAACAGGCCGTTTTCGACCTCATCGAGCACCGAGGGCCGGTAGGTGCGCACATCGTCGCTCTGCCAGAGGCCGACGATCTCGCGCTCGATGTGTGCGAGGGCGGCGATCCGGTCCTGGGGGAGCAGCAGGCGCTCGCCGAGGCTCAACTCCAGCACCCTGTCGAAGATCCGGCGCTGCTTGATCAGCGTGGTGCGCCGGCGCGACTCGGTGGGGTGGGCGGTGAGCACGGGCATGATCAGCGCCCCGGCGAGCCAGGTGCGCAGGGCCTGGGCCGGCACATTGTGGGCGCGCAGCAGGCGTACCGCGGCGTCGATGCTCTCGGGGCGGGGCGCGGGGGCGCTGCGCAGGTCACGCTCGCGCAGGACGCGCAGGCGCTCGACTGCCTCAGCCAGGTTGACCAGTCCGAAGTAGAGGGTGAAGGCCTTGGTCAGCCCGTGGATCTCGGCGACCGTGCGTCCGGCGATCAGCGCCTGCAACGCTTGCACCAGGGTCGCATCGCCACCGGCGCGCAGTTCTCTTGCCAGCGAGCGCACCTGCTCGGCCAGCGCGAAGGCGGCGGCCCCGCTCTGGTCGGTCAACACCCGGCCCAGCACAGCGCCCAGCGCGCGGACGTTTTCCGAGAGCAGGTCGCGCTCGCTCATCGCCAGTCCTCACTCGCCGCCTTCGGCAACCATCTCCTCAACGTGGGCCGCATCATTGAGCCGCATGAGCCGCCAGCCGCTGCGGCCGAGCCGCAGCTCGGTGAGCGAGCCGTTGTCGAGCCACATGCGCCCGAAGTTGGCCAGGTCGAGGCCGATCACGTGGCAGAGCAGCGCGCGAATCGTGCCGCCGTGGGAGACGGCCACAACAATCTCGCCCTGGGCGTGGCGCTCCTGAAGCTGGTTGAGTGCCACCAGCGCCCGCGCCTGGAGCTGGGCGTAGCTCTCGCCACCGAGGCGCACCGTGCGCGCCGGGTCGCGCCGGTATTCGGCCATGTGGTCCGGGAAGCGCCGGTAGAGCTCCTCGGGGGTCAGCCCCTCCCACTGGCCAACATCGATCTCGCGGAGCTCAGGCATGGGGATGGGCGTGAGCCCGAGCGCGCCGCCGCTCGTCTCGGCGGTCTGCCAGGCGCGGGTGATGTCGCTGCTGTAGAGGGACCGCACCTCCAGGTGGCGCAGCCGCTCGGCGGCGCGCCGGGCCTGCTCGTGGCCGCGCTCGTTCAGCGGGACGTTGGCCTGGCCCTGGTACTGCAAGGTGACGTTCCACGGCGTCTCGCCGTGACGGACAAGAATGAGGCGCATAGTGGCTCGCTTGCGGTGTTGTGGATAACTGCACGTCGCCAGGGTCATTATAGCGCAGGGCGGTTGCCGGGAGGCTACCCACCATTGCGCGCCAGCCAGGCGAGGGCCAGCTGCAGGCCGACCAGTGTCTTGCCGTCGACGAACTCGCCGGCCAGCAGGGCCTCCTGGAGCCCCGCGAGCGGGCGCTCCTCGGGGTGCAGCAGTTCGTCCCAGTCGGCCTCAGCCGGGGCCGGGCTGAGCTCCAGGGCCAGGAAGATATGGGTCTGCTCATTGCTGTAGCCGGGGGAGGTGTAGTAGGTCACCAGGGGAATGAGCCGGCCGGCCCGGTAGCCGAGCTCCTCGGCCAGTTCGCGGGCTGCCGCGGTCGCCGGCGCCTCGCCCGGCTCACGCAGCCCCGCCGGCAGCTCCAGCAACTCGCGCCCGGCGGCGATGCGAAACTGGCGCACCAGCAGCACCCGATCCTCGTGGATGGGCACCACCGCCACACCGCCCACGTGCTCCACCACGTCGCGCCGGGCAGTCTGGCCGCTGAGCAGCACGACATTGCCCGTGGCCACGCTAAAGATCGGCCCGCGAAAGACCTCGTGCCGCTCGGCCCACTGTTCCATCCCTGGCTCCTACTCACGAATGTCGACCTGCCGCAAGGCGGCCACCACCTCGCCCGGCAGACTATGCTCCCAGAGGTGTCCGCCGAGCTGTTCCAGCTCGTGCACCGTGGCATCACGCTCCTCAGCGGGGACGAGGGCCACCAGTGCGGCGCTGCCGGCCTCCAGCTCGGCGCCGATCTCGTAGAGCGCCCGGTCGGGGAAGCCCGTATCGCCGACCAGCCGGTGCACCGTCGTGTCGGCCATCTGGCTGGCCAGCGCCGCCGACTGGGGGCCGAGCATACCGGCGAAGCTGTAGACGAACCAGGCCACACCGCCGACCACCGAGGCGGCAAGCCCGCTCAACTCCTCGCGCAGGTCGCCCGGTTCGCGCAGGCTGATCTGGCCATCGGGGCGCTTCTGCACCACGGCCAGGTGGCTCTGCAGGCCGCCGAGCCGCCGGGTCAGGCGCTGGATCGCGCCACGGGCTGTCTCGGCCTGGCGCGCGCTGTCGAAGGTATACACCAGCAGGCGGAGATCATCACTCATCACGTACCTCGAGACAAGCGCGTGGCGCGCTGGAGAATGGAGCCGACAGCAGTGTAGCATCACCTGCCCTGATCGCCAAGTCGGACACCTGAACGACGGCGCCGCCCCGTGGCCCGGCGTGGCCGCGCGGCACCGTGGCATTACGTCACCGCGGCATCGCGCCGCGCCGCCCGCCGGGCGATGGTGTGGCGCCGGCACGTACGTTGTTGCGGGCGTCCGGGGATGCACGACCGTCGTGTGCGGGATCATCGCCGCGCAGGCTCCCGGCTTACGCGCCCCAGGTCAGGCGCAGCACGCGGAGCCAGTTGCGATAGGCGATCCGTTCCAGCGCTGCGTCATCGTAGAGATCGTGGGCGCGCAGTGCTGCCAGCAGCGCCGGCAGGCCCGCTGCGTCGCCGATGGCCCGCGGGATGGTCGCGCCGTCGAAGTCGGAGCCGAGGCCCACCCGCTCGATGCCGATCCGCTCGACCAGGTAGTCGATGTGGCGCACCACGGTCTCCAGCGGCGTATCCGGGTCGTTGCTGCCGTCGGCGCGTAGGAAGCTCACCGCAAAATTCACACCGACCAGGCCATCAGAGTCGCGGATGGCGTCGAGTTGTGCATCAGTCAGGTTGCGCGTGCTGGCACAGAGCGCGTGGGCGTTCGAGTGCGTGGCGACGAGCGGCGCCCGGCTCAGGCGGGCCACGTCCCAGAAGCCGGCCGCGTTGAGGTGCGAGAGGTCGAGCATGATCCCCAGCCGGTTGCAGGCCCGCACCAGCGCCTTCCCGGCCTCGCTGAGCCCCGGCCCCGTATCGGGCGAGCGCGGAAAGGCGAAGGGGACGCCGTGGCCAAACAGGTTGGGCCGGCTCCAGACCGGGCCGAGCGAGCGCAGGCCAGCCTGGTACAGCACCTCCAGCGTCTCCAGCGCCGGATCGATCATCTCGGCGCCCTCGATGTGCCAGACTGCCGCCAGCGTGCCCTCGGCCAGACAGCGCTCGATCGCCGCGACGCTGCGGCAGACGCGCAGGCGCCCCTGTGCTTCGGCCTCCAGGCGGAAGAGCGTGGCGGCCATGCCCAGCGCGGTACGCAGCGCGTAGTCGTACTCCAGCGGCGGTGGCAATGGCAGTTCGTAGGTCGCGCCGCGCGGCAGATCGGCGTCGGGCTGCTCGACGGCGGGCGGCACGTAGACGGCAAACAGGCCGCCGGCAAGCCCGCCAGCCTGTGCGCGCGGCAGGTCGAGATGGCCGTGGTCGGCGCGCGCAAAGAACGAACGCTCCTCGCCGGGGCGCGGGCGGTACAGCTTCAGCAGGCTATCGTTGTGGCCATCGAAGACCGGGATGGTGGCCGTTGGCTTCATTGGCACCTCTGCTCACAATGCGCGGAGGAAGGGCGCTCGCAGCGCCACCCCGACCAGGATCAGCCAGCCGATCAACGAGCTGGCCGCCACCACCAGCGGCACGCTGCCAACCAGCTGGGCCGCCATACCGGCCAGCATACCGCCCATGGGGCTCAGGCCCATCAGCAGCAGGGTGAAGACGCTCATCACCCGGCCGCGCAGCCCATCGGGCACGATCGACTGGATAAGCGTATTGGTCAGCGCCATGGTCGTCACCCCGGCCCAGCCCGCCAGCGCGATCAGCAGCAGCGAGAGCGGCAGCCAGCGTGAGAGGCTGAAGGCGATCATCAGGCCCGGGTAGATCAGCGCTGCCATGCCGAGCAACCGTCCACGGGGGAGTCGCTCACCCAGCTGGGCCAGCAGCAGCGCCGCCGTCAGTGCGCCGAGGCCACTGGCGGACGAGAGGGCGCCGAGGCCGCTCGCGCCGATGCCGAGGATATCGCGGGCGAAGACCGGCAGCAGCGGGATGTGCACGAAGCAGAAGAGGCTGATCGCTCCGGCCTGGATGAGCAGCGCGCGCACCCGCGGCTCGCTCCGAATGTAGCCCAGCCCCTCGCGCAACTGCCCGCCCCGCCGTGCGCGGGCCGGCGCGTGATACGGTGGCAGGCGCATCATAAGCAGGCCGGCGATCACAAAGAGGAAACTGGCCGCATTGAGCGCGAAGGCCGGCCCCTCGCCGATCAGCGCCACCACCATCCCGGCCACCGCCGGGCCCAGCGTGCGCGCCCCGTTGAAGATCGATGAGTTGAGCGCGATCGCATTGAGCAGATCTTCGCGGCCCACCATTTCCACCGTGAAGGCCTGGCGCGCTGGCCCGTCGACGGCATTGACCGTGCCCAGCAGGGCCGCCAGCGCAATGACGTGCCAGACCTGCACCAGGCCGCTGAGCGTCAGCACCGCCAGGATGGCGGCGAGCAGCATGGCGATCAGCTGGGTCGTGATCAGCAGCCGGTGTTTTGAGACGCGGTCGACCAGCGTGCCCGCCGGCAGCGAGAAGAGCAGCACCGGCAGCGAGGCCGCCGCGGCTACCAGGCCCAGCAGTGCCGGCGAGTCGCTGAGTCGCAGCACCAGCCAGCCCTGGGCCACACTCTGCATCCAGGTGCCGGTGAGCGAGAGCAGCTGCCCGACGAAGAAGAGCCGGTAGTTGCGATGGCGCAGGGCCCGGAACATCGGCGGCACGCGGCTGGCGGGCTGCGTGGCCGGATTGGGGGTCGCGCCACTGGTGGTGGCCATGGCAGGTCAGGATCCGTTCAACCTACGTTGCCTCGGCGTCGGCCAGGGCCTCGTAGAGCGTCTGCATCGCCTCGTAGAGCGCTGCCAGCTGCGTGGGATTGAGGTGGCTCATCCGCTGCTCGACGTAGGCCCGGTGGCGCGGGCGTAGTTCGTCGATCAGCGCTTTGCCTGTGGGCGTGAGCTGCACCAGCGTCACCCGGCGATCACGCGGGTCGGCGGCGCGGCGGACCAGGCCCCGGGCCTCCAGCCGGTCGACCAGCCGCGTCAGGTTGCTGTTGTCGGCCAGCATCTCATGGCAGATCTGGCTCAGGGGCACCCCCTCGACACTGGCGTGGAACAGAATGGCATACTGCGGCGTCGACAGGTCGTAGGGCCGGAACTCCTCGCGGTTCAGCTCCTGAAAGCGGCGGTGGAGCTTGAGGAAGAGCCGGTAGGTCTCGATCTGTGGCGAATCCTGACTACTGATCTCAGGCATAGCCCTCCCCTGTAGTGTACCGGGGTTTATTGGACTCGTCAACTTTCTAGCGGCCAAACAAGCGCCCCGGCAGGACCGGCCGGGGCGCAGGGTGGGCCGGGCGTTTACCAGTAGAAGGCGAAGACCCAGACCATGAAGACGAAGGCGATCAGGCCAGTCATGCCGATCAGCAGGAAGATCGGCGGGATCTCCGGGCTGCCGCTCCACTCGGGCTGCATAGGACCCTCCTCGACGGGACTCGTCACGCGGGCGCACAGCGCTATTGTACCGCCGTCTGCTGCCGTGCGCTAGTGGGTGGGCGTGCGCGTTTCCCGCGAAAAGTTGACGCTTCCCAACGCCATGCGCTACAATGTTCGACTGTACGCCTCCGGCGCGCCATCCGCGGATTAAGAGCGCATCCCTGCGGGATGTGCCAGCGTAAGAACCGTATGCAAAAGCTTTCCTCCGCCCAGATCCGCGAGAAGTACCTCCGCTTCTTTGAGCGCCACGGCCACACCGTTGTGCCCAGTTCCTCGCTGGTCGTTGCCGATGACCCGACGCTGCTCTTCGCCAACTCGGGCATGGTCCAGTTCAAGGATGTGTTCCTCGGCCTTGAGAAGCGTCCCTATACGCGCGCCGTCACCGCCCAGAAGTGCCTGCGCGTCAGCGGCAAGCACAACGACCTCGAAGAGGTCGGGCCCTCGCCGCGCCACCACACCTTTTTTGAGATGCTCGGCAACTTCTCCTTTGGCGACTATTTCAAGGCTGAGGCTATTCGCCTCTCCTGGGAGTTGTTGACCAGGGAGTTCGCGTTGCCGGTCGAGCGGCTCTGGTTCACCGTCTTTGAGGGCGATGCCGAGATCCCCGCCGATGATGAGGCCGCCCGGCTCTGGGAGGCGGTCGGCGCCGATCCGAGCCGGATCCTGCGCTTTGGCCGCAAGGACAACTTCTGGGTGATGGGCGACACCGGGCCCTGTGGCCCCAACTCGGAGATCACCTTTTACATCGGCGACGATCTCGGTCGCATGCGTGCCGAGGGCGTGAACTCCGACGATCCCGACTACGTCGAGATCTGGAACAACGTCTTTATGCAGTACGACCGGGCCACGATGCGCCGGCTCGACGCCCAGTCGGTGGATACGGGCATGGGCCTCGAACGGATGGCCATGGTGCTGCAGGGTGTTCACTCGACCTACGAGACCGATCAGCTGGCGGCGATCATCAAGCGGGTGATCGCCGCCCGGGGCAGCGATGAGGCCCACTACCACGCTAACCTGGCCCCCTACCGGGCCATCGCCGACCATAGCCGGGCCACCGCCTTTCTGATCGCCGATGGGGTGCTGCCGGGGAACAGCGGCCGCTCCTATGTGCTGCGCCGCATCCTGCGCCGCGCCGTCTACCAGGGCCGCACGATCGGCTTCGAGAAGCCCTTCTTTGCCGATGTGGTTGATGCCGTGATCGCCGAGATGGGCGAGGCCTATAGCGAACTGCAGGTCCGCCGCCAGTTCATCCTCGAAGCCACCGACAGCGAGGAGCGCCAGTTCCTGCGCACGCTCAATGGTGGGATCACGCGCCTTAACGCCGTGATCGAGCAGGTGCGCGCGACCGGCGGCACGGTGATCCCCGGCAGTGATGCCTTCGTGCTCAAGGATACCTTCGGTTTCCCGCTTGACCTGACCCAGAAGATCGCCGCCGAGCAGGGCCTGGTCGTCGATGAAGCGGGCTACGATCTGGCGATGGACGAGCAGCGCCAGCGCTCGCGCGCTGCCGCCCAGTTCAAGCGCGGTGCCGAGACCGAGGTCTGGGTCGAGGCCGATCTGCCGCCCACGGAGTTCCTCGGCTATAGCGAGCTCAGCGCCGAGGCCACCGTGCTGGCCATCGTCTCCGCCGGCGACGCGCTGCGCGAGGCCACCTCCGGGCGCCAGGTGCAGATCGTCCTCGACCGCACGCCCTTCTACGCCGAGAGTGGCGGCCAGGTCGGCGATACGGGCCTGCTCAGCGCTCCGCACGGCGCGGTGCGCGTCGATGATACCCTGCGCCCCGTGCCGGGCCTGATCGTGCACTATGGCGTGGTGACCGACGGGAGCATCAGCGTGGGCGATCCGGTGCGCGCCAGCGTGGACGCCGGGCGGCGCGCCGATATTCAGCGTAACCATACGGCGACCCATATGCTTCACCGCGCGCTGCGCGATGTGCTGGGCGAGCACGCCGCCCAGGCCGGCTCGCTCGTCGCCCCCGATCGGCTGCGCTTCGATTTTACCCATACCCGGCCCCTGGAGCACGAGCAACTCCGCGAGGTCGAGGCGCGCCTCAATGCCTGGGTGCGCGCCGATGGCGCCGTCAGCTGGGAGATTACCGATTACCAGCAGGCGATCGCCGGCGGCGCGATCGCGCTCTTCGGCGAGAAGTACGGTGACCAGGTGCGCGTGGTGACGATTGAGCGCGGCGCGAACGGCGTCGAGCGCTTTGCCAGCCGCGATAGCCGCGAGCTCTGTGGCGGCACCCACGTGGCCCGCACCGGCGAGATCGGCTTCATTCGCATCGTCGGCGAGGCCAGCGTGGGCAGCGGTGTCCGGCGCATCGAGGCCCTCACCGGGCGCGGCGCCGAGCAGTTGGTCGAGCAACAGGCCCAGCTGCTGCGCGACCTGGCCACCCGGCTCGGCGTGCCACCCGCCCAGGTCGCCGACCGCGTCGACCAGTTGATGGCCGAGGGCAAGCAGCGCCAGCAGGAACTGGCCGGGCTGCGCGCCCGCATCGCCCGCGCCTCGCTCGACAACCTGCTCGGCCAGGTGCGCCGCGTAGACGGCGCGCCCGTGCTCGTCGCCCAGGTCGAGGCCGATGACCCGGCGCGCCTGCGTGAGATGGGCGACTGGTTGCGCGACAAGCTCGGCAGCGCCGTGATCGTCCTCGGCGCCGTGGTAGGCGAACGCCCCCAGATCCTGGTGATGGTCACGCCTGATCTGGTGAGCCAGGGCTACCACGCGGGCAACCTGGTCAAGGCCCTGGCGCAGATCGTCGGTGGCGGGGGTGGCGGCCGCCCCGATATGGCCCAGGCCGGCGGCAAGGATGCCACCAGCCTTCCCGATGCCATCGCCCGGGCTCCCGAGCTTGTGGCCGCCCAGGGCCGGAGGTGAACGCCCCATGACTACCGACCAGTCGGCTGTGGTGCCGGTCTTGCCCGAGGACAGCGTCGATGTGGTGCTGGCCAGGGTGCGCGATGCCGATTCCAGCCAGGTTCAACTCCTCGTCACTGAGGGTGTGGTGGCCCTGCGCCGACCCGAGGTGGCCGCGCGCCTCTACGAGTATGCCGCCAATGCGGGCATCGAGCTGACGGTGATCAGCTCCGACCCGACGCTGATCGAGGTGGCGCGCGCTGCCGGTCTGGCGACACTGCTGGTGCAGCACACTCGTGTGCTCGCGCCGGGGCCCGGCGGGCGCCCGCCTCGCTCGGCCAGCCCCTTTGCCACCCGGCCCATCGAGCGCCCGACCACACCACCCGCTGCGGAGCTCGATGCCGACGCGGCCTTCCTCGAGTCACTCGAGGAGCTCTCGGCTATCCCGCCCGGCGCCGCCAGCCCGCCGCGCAATGCCAGCGATGAGGAGGTGCTGCGCGCCGCCCTCGCGAGCGAGAGCGCCGCCCCGCCGCCGCCACGCCCACGGGCAGCCCCACCCCGCCCG
>JACAEO010000215.1 GCA_013388805.1 Chloroflexota bacterium | reverse complement strand
GCATCGCCCTGGCGCGCGCCGCGCTGCTGGATGGCGACCTGCCGGGCGGCCTGGCGCAGCTCGACGAGGCCGTCGGCACGCTCCCCGATCACCCCCAGGCCCACGTGCTGCGGGGCGACGTGCGGCGGGCGCTTGGCGATACGACTGGCGCGCGGCCCGACCTGGCCTACGAGCGCGCCTCGCTCCAGGATCTGCAGGGCTGGCTCTGGGAGCACGGCGTCAGCCCGGCGCCCGCCCGCCTGGCGCTCGGCGCCGGGCTCGACCTCGGCTTCATCCGCAACTTCCACGGCGTGCGCACAGGGGAGGAGGGCTACCGCTGGACACGCGATCGGGCCAGGCTGCGCCTGGGTGGCATGGCTGGCGCCCAGGGGCTGCGGCTCCGCCTGGCCTCGGGCCGCCCGGCGGGCAGCAACCCGGTGACGGTCGAACTCCGGGTGAACGGGACAGCCGTGGGCACGCTGCTGGTCGGCCCCGCGTGGACCGAGCACGACGTTGCGCTGCCGCCCGCTGTGCTCACGGGCGACGACCCGGTGCTAGAGCTCCGGACGCCGACCTTCCGACCGCGGCAATTCGACCCGGCCAGCCCCGATGGGCGGCGCCTTGGCGTGAAGCTGGCCTGGGTCGAGGGAGTACGGACCAGCATCCGCAACGGGGACGAAGGCTACGGCATCGACCCACACGCCGCGCTGGTCGTCGCCGGCGAGCGTGCTGATGCTGACGAGCGCCGTGCCTGGCGCAAAGGCGTAGGTGCCCAGATCGACCCACCAGTTGCGTTCACGCTCGGCGTCGGCCACGACGAGGCTCTCGCCATCGCGGTGCCGAACGAGGTAGCGCAGCTCTTTTGACTCATCGAGGCCGTTGAGCGCGTAGGGCAGGTAGGCGAGCACACGATACTGCCCGGGCCGCGGCAGCGGGGGACGCCAGGCGGCGACGATCGGGGCGCGCAGCGTGGCGGCCAGCCACGGGCGCGCCGTGCTGCCCGCGAAGCTGCTCGCCGCGAAACGCGAGCCGCCGCCGTAGCCCACCTCGTGCACCTCCCAGGTCCCCGTGCTCAAAAAGCCCGGGCCACCATCGTCCACCACGACGATCTCCGGCGGCGGCGGGCCACAGGGCGTCGGCGCATCCTGCCAGAGCCAGACGCTGACCTGGCCGGCCGGGCTGCGCTCCCAGGGGTCGGGTGTCGCGCCGCACCAGCCATAGGGATCCACGTCACGCCCGAGGTACTGGACCTGGAAGTGCAGGTGGGCGCCGACGGCGCAGCCGCTCTCGCCGGCGACGCCGAGCACCGCGCCGCGGGCGACGGGCTGGCCCGCAGCGACCACCACGCTCTGGAGATGCCAGTAGAGCGTGCGGTAGCCGTTGCCGTGGTCGATGATCACCGCGCGGGCCGGGCTTGCGCAGCCGTCATCGGAGTTGCCGGCGAAGGTCACCACGCCATCGGCAGCGGCGAGCACGTGGTCAGGCGGGCCCATGCTGTAGTCCCAGCCGGTATGGCCATCATAGGCGAAGGCGAGATCGGTCTCGGCGCGGCCCCAGTAGGTCAGCAGCGAGCCATTCTCACGGAGAAAGGGCGCGTCGTGGTCGAAGAACGAGGTGACCGGGAAGTTGCGCTCCATGGGCCGCGAGAGAAAGGGAGCGGCTGGAGCAGGCCAGGCGACGGGCGACTCGCGTGGGTCGTCGAAGAGGCGGGTATAGTTGGCGACCAGGCCATCGAGCCGGCCCCCCAGGCCGCCGGGCATGACCGTCGGCGCCAGGACGCGGGCCAGCACGTAGCGGCTGAAGGGCAGATCGGGGGCAACGTCCTGCCGTGAGCCATCGGCGAAGGTGAGGGCGGGCGGTGGGCCATCACCCTTGAGCGCATAGTCGCGAATGGCCCAGCGGAGCTCGCGCGCGGCCCAGCGGAGCTGGGAGTAGAGCCCGCGGCGGCTGCCGCCATCGCCACGGTAGCCCAGGGCCCAGGCCAGCTGCTCGGGCGCGGCGGTGCCGCTGCTGACCAGGCCGCTCTGCAGGTCGATCAGCGCCAGGAGCAGCTGCGGATTGAGGCTGTAGAGGCTGCTCAGACCGACGAGCACGTCGGTGAACGAGTGGGAGCGGTCGCCGACCTGGAAGCGGGCGTCTTTGAGCGCACTGCCGCGCGCTTCGAGCAGGGCCTGGATCTCCGGGCCGTTGAAGTTATGGGCATAGCTGAGGCGACGCGGGTCGAAGAGCGGGTCACGGGGCGCGACGGCCGCGGCGAGGGGGGCGGTGGGCGAGGGTGGGGGCAGTGTCGGCAGCGGCGCGGGCGTAGGGCGCAGCGCACCCGCAGGGGGAGCACCCGGCGTGGCGCGCGGTGTGGCGGTTGGCGCCGGGGGTGGCGGCGCGGCACAGGCCACCAGGATGAGGATGGTCAGCGCAAGCAGACTGCGGAGCGGCTTCATACCGCTCCGCAGGATAGCGGAAATGAGCGGATCGGTCAAACGAGGGAACAGCAACGGAGGGCTACGTCAAGCTCCAGCTCACGCTCGTGCCGATCGGCATTTCATCGCGCTTGAAGTCCAGGCTGAGCACCCCGAGCGTAGCGAGTTCTGGAACTTCCTCGCCGATCTGGCATTCGTGCCATGAGCCTAGCGCTGGAACACCCCACGCACGCGGGCGATCAGTTCCGCGACAAAGGCCTGCATCTCGACGATGGCCTCTTGCACCGTTGTCCGGCCCTCGCTCAGGCTGCCTTCATTCGGCACGATCAGCCAGAGCGCCAGGTAGAGCACAATGCCGATGCCGTTGAACAGCGACAGGATGATAAAGCCGATGCGCATGAACAGCGGGTCGATGCCGAAATAGCTGGCCAGCCCGCCAGCCACGCCGGCGATCATACGCTCGCTGCGGCTACGGGTCAGACGCCGGGTATCCATGGGCTCCCTCCTCCACACTGCCCGCCGGCCACCCGGCCGCGGGTCTTTGTGTCTGCCCCTACGACGCCAGCGCCAGGGGGATTGTTGCGCGCCGGCGGGCACGGGCGCTCAGGTGGCGGCGGTGTCGCCCCAGTCGATCGCGACGAAAATCGCGCCGTCGCGCACGGTGACCGGGTAGGTGGGGATGCGCAGGCCCAGCGGTGGGACGATGCTCTTGCCCGTGCAGACACTGTAGGTCCAGCCGTGCCAGGGACAGGTGACCGTCTCGCCGATCAGCGTGCCAGCGGAGAGCGGGCCGCCCTCGTGGCGGCAGCTGTCGCCGAAGGCGTAGATCACGCCGTCGACGTTGGCCAGCGCGATCGGGAGGCCGTCCACCTCCACATAGGCCAGCCGGCCCGGCGGTAGCTCGGCCAGCGCTGCGACCCGCACAAGCTCACGCGTCATAACACACCTGCCCGTTCGCTCCGGTCCTGGGTGCCATGATATGGTGCCGCCGCACAATTGACAGCGGTTACAACGATGGGGTACAGTAAGCCTGCTACCAGCCTGCCATCCGCGAGGTACCTATGTCGCCAATCGCCATCAACCAGCGCCAGCTTGAGACCCTGAGCCAGCTGCTCATCGCGGGCGGCCACCACGATGTCACCGAGTTGCTGGCCGCCTCGCTGGAGCGGCTGGTCTCGTTCTGGCCGGCGCGCGCCGGGGCGCTGCTCTACTTGAGCCCCTATGGCGAGATCGTGCGTCACACCCACGGCCCGCTCGACGAAGAGGCGCGCACGCTGATCGAGCAGGCGCGCCAGGGCTTCACCCGGCGCGACGACGGCGGCGAGCCGATCGTCGGCAGCTACTCGCTCGACGATGGGCGCGACCTGATCGAGCTCCCGTTGCAGAGTGGCGGCCAGGGGGTGGGCCTGCTGCACCTGGTGGTGGAAGGCCACACCACCGAAGGGCGCGAGCATCCGAACCCGCTCGATGAGGACCTGCTGGTCCTGCTGGTGCGGGCCATCGGCGGCGAGGCCGACAAGATCGCCATGCTCCGCCGCGCCGAGCGCGACCTGCGCGAGCTGAACCTGCTCTATGAGATCGGCCAGTCGCTGGCCGTTAACCTCGACCTGCCGAGCCTGCTCAACGATATCAGGCTGCGTGTCCCCGCCGTGGTTGGCGCGGAGCGCTGCTCGATCTTTATGCTCGACGAGGCGACAAACGAACTGGTGCTGGATATCCCCGGTGAGCAGCGCATCTACCGCATGCCCGCCGACCGCGGCATCGCCGGCTGGGTCGTGACCCACGGCGTGGGCCAGATCGTGAACGACGTGGAGCAGGATAGCCGCTGGTACGATGCGATCGGACGCGAGGCCGACTTCGTCACTCGCTCGATTGTCTGTGTGCCTATGCGGATCAAGGACCGTACCGTCGGCGCGATGCAGCTGCTCAACAAGATCGATGGCCGCGGCTTCAGTGACCAGGATCTGCAACTGCTCACCACGCTCGCCGTTCAGGTCGCGATCGCGATCGAGAACGCGCGGCTCTACCAGCATCTCAAGCACGAGCACGAGCGCCTGCTGGCAAAAGAGGCCGAGGTGCGCCATGCCATCGCCCGCGACCTGCACGATGGGCCAACCCAGAGCATTGCCGCGATCGCCATGAACATCGAGTTCATCAAGAAGCTGTTCACGGCCATGCCCGAGCGCGTCCCGGACGAGCTCGAGACGCTCACGGAGCTGGTGCACAAGACGTCCCACGACATCCGCACGCTGCTCTTCGAGCTGCGCCCGCTGGGCCTCGAGAGCCAGGGCCTGCTCACCACCCTGCAGCAGTACGCGGAGCGCTGGCGCGACCCCTCGGGCGCGGGCACGCAGCTCCGGCTAGAGGCGCCGGCCAATATGCCGCGCCTGGCCGCCGAGAAAGAGGCCGCGATCTTCATCATCATCCAGGAGGCGGTGACCAACGCGCGCAAACACGCCCGCAGCGACGCGATCACGATCTACCTCTACGAAGAGGAGGACACCTTCGTCGCCAGTGTGCGTGACCGGGGGCGGGGCTTCAACCTGGCGGCGGTCGAGGCGCTCTACACCAACCGCGGCAGCCTGGGCCTGCTGAACATGAAAGAGCGCGCTCGCCTGATTGGCGCCGACCTGCGTATCAAGTCGGATCAGGGGCAGGGCACGACTGTCGAGTTGCGCATCCCCCTGGCCTGAGGCGTGGGGGGGGGGGGGGGGGG
>JACAEO010000306.1 GCA_013388805.1 Chloroflexota bacterium | reverse complement strand
GCCGTCATCGCTCATCGTGACGCCATGTGCGGCAATCTGCAATCCAAAATCTGCAATCGGAAATGGTATCACTCCGCCTGCGGCTCCGTTCGGAATGACATGGACCATATGGTTCTGAGGAGTGACGCGCAGCAGAACGAGGAATCGGTGCGCGGCGCAGCCGCGCGATCCCGCGCGGCGTGTACCCTGCCCCTCGACAAGCTCGGGAGCCGCGGCGCCGACGGGTGGACCTGCGCGTTGCCGGGCCATCAGGTACGCGGCATGACAGGGGCGCTGGCATACGGCCGACAACTGGAGGACTATCGGCTATCGGCTATTCACATCAGGTATCGGACCGCCCGCCGGCTGGTGCGCGGGGGTAGCCGGCCGCGTACAGCTGCTCGCGCAGCTGGTCGAGCGCCACCCGCTCGCCGGAGGTGGCGTCAACGACGTACCAGTGCTCCCAGCCATTGCACGGCGCGCCCTGCAGTGCACTGCCGACCTGGTGGATGGAGCCGGTCAACTCGTTGCAGCGCAGGGTGCCATCGGCCAGAACGGTGGCGACGATGCTGCTCTGCTTCCCGAAGAACAGCTCCTGCCCCGGTGTGAGCAGGCCGTGCTCGAGCAGCCTGCCGAAGGGGATGCGTGGCCGCCCGCGCCGTGGTGGCGCCAGCGCCAGCCCCTCGCCAGGCGGGCTACTCGCCACTGCCGCGATGCGCTCCCGCGCCACTTCGACATAATCCGCGCGCTGCTCGATGCCGATCCAGCGGCGCCCGAGTCGCTTTGCCACTGCGCCAGTCGTGCCGGTGCCAAAGAATGGGTCGAGGATGACATCGCCCGGGCTGGAACTGGCCAGGATGACCCGGTAGAGCAGGGCCTCCGGCTTCTGCGTCGCGTGGGCCTTCACCCCGTTCACCCGCAGGCGCTCCTTGCCAGTACACAGCGGGAGGCTCCAGTCGCTGCGCATCTGCAGGCCCTCATTCAGCGCCTTCATCGCCTGGTAGTTGAAGGTGTAGCGCGCGCCCTTGACCTTCTGGGCCCAGAGCAGGGTTTCGTGGGCGTTGGTGAAGCGCACGCCGCGAAAGTTGGGCATGGGGTTGGTCTTGAGCCAGACGATGTCGTTCAGCAACCAGAAGCCCAGATCCATCAGGATGCTGCCGACGCGATAGATGTTATGGTACGAACCGATGACCCAGATCGTGCCGGTATCTTTGAGCACTCGCCGGCACGCCGTCAGCCACTGGCGCGTGAACTGGTCATACTCGGCGAAGCCGCTGAAGCGATCCCAGGGCTCGTCGACCGCGTCTACCCTGCTCATATCGGGCCGCCAGAGTTCCTGCGCGAGCTGGAGGTTGTAGGGAGGATCGGCAAAGATCAGGTCGACCGAGCGTTCGGGCAGTCCGGCGAGCAGTTGGATACAGTCCCCCTCGAGGATCTGGTCGAGCGGCAGGTTGGCAGGGTCGATGGTCATAGCTCCAGACCGAAACAACCTGTGAGGGAAGGGGAGGGCCCTACTCATCAGCGGGCGTAGCGCCGGGGAGCGCGTGGCCTGGGTTGAGCACCTCGCGAGAGCGCCCGCCTTCAGCGGGGCCGACGATGCCCTGCTGTTCGAGCAGGTCGATCAGCTGGGCGGCCTTCGAGTAGCCGATGCGCAGGCGGCGCTGGAGCAGCGAGGCGGAGGCGCGCTGGTGCTGGCGCACCAGGTCGATCGCCTGGGGCAGCAATTCGTCCTGTTCAGCGGCGCCGAGGAACTCGGCGGGCGGCTTGAACTGCTCGTCGGGCGGAGTGGCTGATGCAGCGCTGCCGCTGGCCGGTGGTTGCCCCTGGGCGGGCGTGGCGGCCTCGGCGGGGCGCGGCCCGGGGAGCGTGCCGCTAAAGGGCGGGCCATTCAGCCCCAGAGAGCCGCCGGGCTGCGCCGGGGCCGGGGCGCGCGCGGGCGCCGGCGAGTCGGGCGGGCTGGCCCGGTGCCAGAACTCCACCAGCCGCTCGACCTCACGGTCGGAGACGTAGGTGCCCTGGATGCGCACGAGCTTGGCCGAGTCGGCGGCCATATAGAGCATATCGCCCCGTCCGAGCAGCATCTCGGCCCCCGGGCCATCGAGGATCACCCGGCTATCGACCTGCGAGGTAACGGCGAAGGCGATACGCGAGGGAAAGTTCGCCTTGATCAGGCCGGTGATCACATCGACGGAGGGGCGCTGGGTGGCGATGATCAGGTGGATGCCGGTGGCGCGGGCCATCTGCGCGAGGCGGCAGATGTAGGTCTCGGCCTCGTCAGGGGCCAGCATCATCAGGTCGGCCAATTCATCGATCACGATCAGGATGTAGGGCATCGGCTCGAGGTCGGAGCGTTTGCGGGCCAGTTGCTTGTAGCTATCGAGGTTGCGCACCCCGTGGCGGGCGAAGATCTTGTAGCGACGCTCCATCTCGCGGGTGGCCCACTTGAGGGTCGGCACCACTCGTTCGAGCTCGGTCACCACCGGGGCGAGCAGGTGGGGAATGCGGTTGTAGACAGTCAGTTCGACCATCTTGGGGTCGACGAGGATCAGCTTGAGCTCATCGGGGGTATGCCTGAGCAGCAGGCCGCAGATGAAGGCATTGATCGCCACCGACTTGCCCGAGCCGGTAGCGCCGGCCACCAGCAGGTGGGGCATGCGGGTCATATCGGCGACCACCGGGTTGCCGCTGATATCCTTGCCTAGCGGCAGCTTGAGCCGCCCACGGCTGCTCTCGAACTCCTCGCTATCGACCACCTCGCGCAGCCCCACCACCGAGATCGACGAGTTGGGGATCTCGATGCCCACCGCAGACTTGCCGGGGATGGGCGCCTCGATCCGGATCGACGAGGCGGCCAGGGCCAGGGCCAGGTCCTTCTCCAGGGTGGTGATCTTGCTGACCTTCACACCCACCGCCGGCTGCACTTCGAACTGGGTCACCGCCGGGCCGGGGTTGACATTGACCACCTGCGCCTCGACCTTGAAGCTGGCGAGCGTATCCTCAATGGTGCGCGAGAGCCGGCGGATCTCGCTATCGCCCATCCGGCCATCTGCCGAGCTATGCTCCAGCAGGTCAAGCCCGGGCAGCGGCCAGGCGCGATAGACCGGCGCGACATCGAAGCCGGCGAGGGCCTCCTGGACGATCTCGCGGGGCGTGCTGGCGGCGGGCACGGCGGGGGCGGGCGTGGCAGGTGGCGCAGCGGGGGGCTCGGGCGCGGCGGGGGCGGCGATCCCCGTGGCAGTGGCGGCTGGCCGGGCCGGCGGCGGCGTGGTGGCTGGCGGCGCGACATCGGGGCGCTGGAAGAGACTGGCCCGGGTAGGCCGCGCGGCGATCGGCGTCGGCACAATCTCGTCGTCCGCGCCCTGCGGGGGTGGGGTGAAGGGCAGATCGGCGTCAGCGAGCGCCGGGCGCGTAGCGGCGCGCGGGCTGCGGCGCGTCCCGCTCCAGAGCAGGGCCCAGAAGGCGGCGAAGCGCAGCGCGCTGCCAAGCAGGAGTTCACGCAGCGTGATGTTGAAGCTGAGCAGCACCCCGGCCAGGCCGAGCACCGTCGTCACCAGCACGGCGGCGGGGCGCCCGATCGCCCGGTCGAGGCCCTCGACGGCCCAGAAGCCGAACCAGCCGCCGCCCTCATAGCCGCGCAATTCGAGCGCACGGGCGTGGGCCGGAAACTCCAGCAGCGCCAGCATGGCGAGGATAATCAGCAGCGTCCCGGCGAACGTCGCGCCGCTGAGCCTGGTATCGCGGAACTGCTCCTGGATCAGGATGCCGATGCCCAGCAGGCCAAGCGTGACCGGCACAACGATCGCCCCGTTACCAAAGGCGCGGCGCACCCCCTCGACATAGAGCGCCCCGGCGCCGCCGGCCACGCCGGTGACGAAGAAGATAATCGTCACCGCCGCGATCGTGATCAGCGCGAGGGCAAACAGGTCACGCTGGTGTTCGGGGCGCAGACTGATCAGCGGCCGCGGCTCGGCCCGCGCACTCCGCCGCCCGCTCCGGCGCTTGCTCGCCGCCCCGCGGCTGGCAGACGGCTTGTTGCTGCCTCTCGCGGCCATCGTCATCCCTCGCAGCTGCGCCACAGGTGTCGTTCGTTGCAGCGATTATAGCACATCTGCGCCATGCCGGGCAGAGGCCGCGAGAGGGGCGGAGCGCTGCGAACGGTGAATCTTCTCCGAACCTTGTCTTTGCGCGCGCGGGAGCGCCTGCCTCAGGCGCCAACGGGCACGGCGAACACCGCGGTCACGTCAGCAAGGCCGGCCCGCCGCACCAGCACGGTGACCTGCCAGTCCCCGGCCATGCTCAGGGGACTCCCGCTGAGCGTGACGTTCCCGTTGGCATCACCCGGAGCCTCCAGCACGTTTTCGCCCATCTCCATCTCCCGCAGCGTGAAGGTGAGGCGTATCAATTGGATCGCTACTGGCTGACCCGCGGCGTCGCGCACCTGTACCTGGAAGCGGTTCTCGCCCAGGCTGGCCGGGCTGACCGCCAGGCGCACCCGGAGATCGCCAGCGGGCAGGGTCTGGTCGAAGGGACGGCTCGGCACCGGCGTCCGGGTCGGCCCCGGGGTCACCGTCGGCACGACGATCGCCGTGGGCTGCGGCGTGGGCGCAGCGCGGGGCCGTGCTGGTCAGTAGGCCCGCCGCCCCGAGCACCAGCAGCGCCAACCCGGCCTCGGCCGTGAGGCTGCGGCGGAAACGACGTTCCCAGGGCGCCGCGTCCGTGTGCCCGATCTGTGGCCGCACCAGCAGCAGGTGGAACGCCCCCAGGACGAGCATGGCGCCGAACAGCAGGAGTTTGACGCTGAGCGCCTGTCCGTATGCGCTCAGCCAGAGCGCCGCCAGGCCCGGCAGCTCGCGCAGCGCCAGGGCGCCCCCGCTCACCGCCAGCACCGGAACGCCCAGCAATGCGAGGCGCGAGAAGCGACCGAGCAGGGTGAGCAGCAGCCGGGGTGGCGCCGCGGTGTGCTGCGGCGGCGGCAAACTGAGCACGAAGCACCAGAGCCCGCCGATGCTGGTCGCGGCGAGGTGCGTCCAGGCGATGATGACCGGGACGAACGGGTTTGCTGCCGCACCGGCGTGGCCTGCCAGCGCGTAGGTGAGCAGCAGCGCCGCGCCGAGCGCAAGGGCGCCCGGCGTCCAGCGCCGGATGGCTGCCTCATCACGCGCAACGGTGATCAGGGCGAGCAGGGCGGCCGCAAGGCCCACGCGGGTGAGCAGGAGCATCCCCTGGCGGGTTTGCAGGCCGGCACGTAACGCCTCGGCGTCGAGGTGCCCGACCGACTCGCGCACGAAGAGCGCGAGCAGCGGCGCGCCGAGCAGCACGAGCGCCAGCAGCACCACCTGCCAGCGCCGCCAGCGGCGGACCAGCAGCCCCGGCACCGGGTCTGTGCCGAACGCAGGCAGCAGCACCCGGCGCCAGAAGACCCAGGCGCCGACCGTCCCGGTCGCCCCGAGGAGCAACGCCCAGCGTACCGCGCTCTGGGCAAGGGGCAGGCCAGGGGATGACGACGGGACTCACCGGTTGCGAGGTCAATCACATCACGGCTCGCCGGAAAGACAAACGGCCAGGCCCATTCCCCATTAGCATTGGGATCCTTGCGCTCCAGAGCATAGGGGAGCGCAACCGCACCAGCGCCGCGGGCCAGCTCGCGGGCATGGTTCTGTGCAAGAAGCACAAGGTGGGCCTGGAGCGGATCAACCAGCGCTAGCGGCAGCATGGTCACGCGATCCTGCTCGCCCTTGTCGTCACGGACGGTCAGCTGGCGGCGCGTGAAATCGAGATCCTTCACCCGCAGGCGCAGGCACTCGAGCAGGCGCAGCCCGCTGCCGTAGAGGAGTTGAGCCATGAGCAGGTGTGGACCG
>JACAEO010000066.1 GCA_013388805.1 Chloroflexota bacterium | reverse complement strand
GTCGCGCGCTGCGCGACCGGCCTTTTCGTGATACAAACGTCTGGACTTCGTAGCCCGGCGCGCGACCGCCGCTTGCCGGACCAGGCGGCTAGTAGGCTTCGCGACCACTACTGCGCATCTGGTCAAAACAGCTGCTGCAGTAGACAGGCTTGGTGCCGCGCGGCACGAAGGGCACGGTGGTCTCCTGGCCGCAGTTGGCGCATGTCGTCTTATAGGCAACGCGCTCGCGTGGCGCAGCGCCGGACAGCGAGGGGCGCGGACCACGATCGTCGCGCATACCGCCATTGCTATTCAACGCGGCCTTGCGCGCCTGGCGGCACGTTGGGCAGCGTGTCGGCTCATTGACGAAGCCCTTGGAGGCGTAGAACTCCTGCTCGCCCGCCGTGAACACGAAGTCCATCCCACAATCGCGACATGTGATGGTTTTGTCCGCGAAGCTCATCGCTCGCCACTCCTTACCGAAAGGGCCATTGCCGTGGTTGGTCCGTGCCAGGGTAGCGAGCAGGTTCGCCCATAGGGCCCAGGGGTGCCAGGGTGGCTATGCCCATCGCATTCGCCTAAGCCGTCCCATCGCAACACATTATAATCTGTTTTCCCTCCGATGCAATAGGGGAAGCCACCGTTAGCGACGCAGAGTTGCCGCAATGGGGGACTTTTCCCCATTCAACGTGAAACCCCTCCCCTTTGAGAGGGTTTTCACATATGCCTGGTCGTTATTTGCGATTATGCCGTACGTGCTGATTCCTCACGAGAGTTCAACGGCAGCCCAGTTGCGCGTGCCCTGGGGATCGGCAGCATCGGTCAGGCGCAGTTGTTGCGGTTCGCTGGCCCGCTGGGTGCGGGCTGCCGCAGCGACGAATTCGCGGAACAGCGGGTGTGGCTGGTTGGGGCGCGACAGGAACTCGGGATGGAACTGGCTGGCCACGAACCAGGGATGCTCGCGCAGTTCGATAATCTCGACCAGGCGCCCGTCCGGCGAGTGGCCGCTGATCACCAGGCCGGCGGCCTCGAGCACGCTGCGATACTGGTTGTTGAACTCGAAGCGGTGGCGATGGCGCTCGTTCACCCGCGACTGGCCGTAGGCGGCGTGAGCCAGCGTGCCGGGTACGAGTACACAGGGGTAGGTACCGAGGCGCATGGTGCCGCCCTTATCGGTGACATCACGCTGATCGGGTAGCAAGTCGATCACCGGGTGGGAGCACTGGGGCGCGAACTCGGTGCTATTGACGTCGGTGGTGCCGAGGACGCGGCGGGCAAAGGCAATGGTGGCGCACTGCATGCCCAGGCAGAGGCCGAGGTAGGGGATCTGATTGCGCTGGGCGTAGTCGGCGGCGAGGATCTTGCCTTCGATGCCGCGGTCGCCGAAACCACCCGGCACGACGATGCCGTACACCTTGGCGAGGAGCCGCTCGGGGCTCTCGCGCTCCACATCTTCGGCGGGCACCCAGTGCAGGTCGAGGTCGAGCTCCTGGTGCAGGCCGGCGTGGCGCAGGGCTTCGACCACGCTGATATAGGCGTCCTTCAGTTCCACATACTTGCCGACGATCGCGATCGGGATCACGCGCTTGGGTTGCTGGATCAGTTGTACCAGTTCCCGCCAGGCGCTGAGGTCGGGCGTCGCGCAGCCCAGGTTGAGGCGGCTGCAGAGATAGTCGCCGAGGCCGGCGGCCTCCAGCACCAGCGGCACCTCATAGATCGAATCCACCGTCTGCAGCGGGATCACGGCGCGCGCATCGACATCGGCGAAGAAGGCGACCTTGTCGCGGATCTCATCGCTGATCGCAAAATCGGCGCGACAGATGATCACATCGGCGGTGATGCCAACATTGCGCAGCGCCATCACCGAGTGCTGGGTGGGCTTGGTCTTCAGTTCACCCGTCGAGCCGATATGGGGCAGCAGCGTCACGTGGATGTAGAGCACATTGTCGCGGCCGATATCCTTGCGCATCTGCCGGATGGCCTCGAGGAAGGGCAGGCCCTCGATATCGCCGACCGTGCCGCCGATCTCGACGATCACCACGTCGGCGTGGCTCTGCTCACCAACGGCGACGATGCGCGCCTTGATCTCGTCGGTGATGTGCGGGATGACCTGGATGGTGCCGCCCAGATAGTCGCCACGGCGCTCTTTCGCGATCACCGCCGAGTAGATCTGGCCGGTGGTGACATTGCTCAGCCGGGTCAGGTTCTCGTCGATGAAGCGCTCGTAGTGCCCCAGATCCAGGTCGGTCTCCGCGCCGTCCTCGGTCACGAAGACCTCGCCGTGCTGGTAGGGTGACATCGTCCCGGGATCAACATTGAGGTACGGGTCGAGCTTCAGCACCGAGACGCGCACCCCGCGGCTCTTGAGCAGCCGGCCGATCGAGGCGACGCTGATGCCTTTGCCAACCGAAGAGACAACACCACCGGTAACAAAAATGTACTTTGCCATCCTCATTCTGCTCCTTAGCTTCCGGGCCTGCGTTCACCCGCCGAACGGCCGATCGATGCTCCAGGCGAGGCGTCAACACGATACACGATAGGCAGCGACAAGCGAAAGGGTCGGTCAACCACGGGGTTGTACCGACCCTGCGAAGCATGGGTGTCACGGATCACGCCTGGGCTCATCGTGCTCGCTGACCAGCCTGCTAGCCAGGGTGCGGATGCTCGGGTCGTTCGGCCCGCCGTCGCGGTTGCGTAGTTCAGGAGAGGATGCATCGACAGCGCTTCCGGCGGGCTAGTGCGATTGCAGATTGCAGATTTGCGATGGTAGATTGGGCGCGGCGCATCTGGACACGGTCGAGGTCGCGCTGATGCCCGAACAGGTCGCCTGGAACTGCACTAGCGGCCAGGGGCCGCTACGGGCAAACTCGGCTCCGATCCAGAGCATCCGGTCAGCCTGGACAACGGATACGGTCATGGCTGGCGACCTGGCCAGGCTTCTGGTGATACAAACGAACCATCGGGCTGCTTTCACAGGTCGTGGCGCCAGGGCGATGACTTTCAGCTAGCTATCAGATCAGACGTCTGGTTTGTGCGAACGTCACCGCGCGGTCACTCATTCACAGCGCGCAGCACGACGACACGGGTCTCCTCGCTTTCGGGCGGCAGGTTTGCCGCGGTGAGCGAGAGTTTGTCTTCGGGCACAACATCCTTCAGGCCCATTTCGTGGATGAAGCGTTCGAGCGGCGCCAGTTCATACTCGAAGGAGAGTTGGGCGGTGGCATAGTGGATGGGCACAACGACGCGCGGTTCGAGCTGGGCGATCACGCTGCATGCCTCGGCGGGGGTAATCGTCTCGCCGCCGCCGACAGGGATGAAGAGCACATCGATATTACCAATCGCCTCGAGCTGGGCCTGGCTCAGCTCGTGGCCAAGGTCGCCGAGGTGGCAGAAGGTGACATCATCGAGGTGGATGACGTAGACGATGTTGAACCCGCGCTCGGCGCCCTTCTGCTTGTCGTGGTAGGTGCGCACGCCGGTGATCAGCACGCCGCCCACTTCGTACTCGCCGGGCGCATCGATGACAAAGAGCCGGTCACGCATCGGCTTGACGCCAGCGACGTAGTTGTGGTCGGGGTGGCCATGGCTCACGGTGACGATATGGGCAGTGGGGCGACCGAGGTCCAGCCCGATCGCGCGGCTGTACGGGTCGCAGATAATAATGCCATCGCGGCCGCGGAGCCGCACGCAGGCGTGGCCAAGGAACTGGACATCGGGCATAGGGCTACTCCCGCTGAACCTCGTCTGAACTGCTGGCCGGGGCGGTCGGGGCGTCGGGATGCCTGCCGGGGCGGCGGATAGCCAGGCCGGGCGCATCCGTAGCCGGGTATTGTTCTTCCCAGAGTATAGCAAGGATGGGGCGGATGGTGTCAAGCCGGAAGCCGCGGCGCTGGAGGAACCCGCCGAGGCGGCGCTGGAAGGCGGCGCGATCGGGGCTGCCGGTGTAGCGATGGAGGGCGGCGCGGGCGATGGTGAGGGCGCGTGCTGCTTCGTCCGTCTCGTCGCCGGCGTAGGCGGCGATCGCCGCCTCGATGGTGGCGCGGTCCACCCCCTTGCGGCGCAGTTCGTCGCGCAGGGCGCGGACGCCGCGGGGACGGAAACTCTGGCGGTTTTCGATCAGGTAGCGGCTAAAGGCGGCGTCGTCGAGCAGTCCGAGCTCACTGAGGCGACTGATGGCCTGCTCGATCGCCTGGGGCGGGAAGGCCTTACGCTGGAGGCGCAGGCGCACCTCGGCCGTGGAGCGGGGGCGGGCGTCGAGCAGGCGCAGGGCGGCGTGCATAGCCTGCTCGCTCTGCGCGGCGGCCTCCAGGCGGGACCAGGCCGCCGTGTCGAGTTGCTGGCCGACGAAGAGCCCTTCGCGGGCGAGGGTGGCGAGGCTGATCCCGAGGGCGAACTGCCCATCGATGAAGACATTGACCCGCTGACTATCGTGGGCCTGGGCGCTGAGCGCCGTGATCGTTCCAGCTGGCATCGGCTCAACATACGCCGCGGAACGCTGACCAGGTGGTGGCGAACGCGCGCACCGGATCAGCGTTCCGCGTTCAGGGTTGCACAGCGGCGTTTATTCCTCGAGGAACAGCCCGTCCTCATCCTCATCGGCGCTTGCGGGGCTAAGCGGCAGGGCAGTGGCACTGGTGAGCGCCTGGGCCTTGATCAACTGTTCGATCTCATTAGTGAGCGCCGGGTTCTCCTTGAGGAACTCGCGCACATTCTCGCGGCCCTGGCCGAGGCGGTCTTCGCCGAGGTAGAACCAGGCCCCGCTCTTGCGAATGATATTCAGTTCGACCGCCATGTCGAGGATGTTGCCCTCGCGCGAGATGCCCTCATTGGCCATGATGTCGAACTCGGCCTGGCGGAAGGGCGGGGCGACCTTGTTCTTGATCACCTTGACCCGGGCGCGCGCGCCGATCGCCTCCTGGCCGGACTTGAGCGTCTCGATGCGGCGGATGTCGAGGCGCACCGAGGCATAGAACTTCAGGGCCTGGCCGCCCGTCGTGGTTTCGGGGGAGCCAAACATGACCCCGATCTTCATACGCAGCTGGTTGAGGAAGATCACGCAGGTACGGCTCTTATTGATCGCACCGGAGAGCTTGCGCAGCGCCTGGCTCATCAGACGGGCCTGCAGGCCGGGCAGCGAGTCGCCCATATCGCCCTCGATCTCGGCGCGGGGCACCAGGGCGGCGACCGAGTCGATCACGATCACGTCGACCGCATTGGAGCGCACGAGCGTCTCGCAGATCTCGAGGGCCTGCTCACCCGTATCGGGCTGCGAGACCAGCAGGTCGCTGATCTGCACCCCGCAGCGGGCGGCGTAGGCCGGGTCGAAGGCGTGCTCGGCGTCGATGAAGGCGCAGATGCCGCCCAGCTTCTGGGCCTCGGCGATCACGTGCTGGGCCAGGGTCGTCTTGCCGCTGCTCTCGGGGCCGAAGATCTCGACCACACGGCCACGGGGCAGCCCGCCCACCCCGAGGGCGATATCGAGCGCGATCGAACCAGTGGGGATGACCTCGATTGCCAGACGGGAGTTGGCCTCGCCCATCTTCATGATCGAGCCCTTGCCGAACTTACGGTCGATCTGACTCATGGCCGCGGCCAGGGCCTTCTCCTTCTCCGGCGAGATGGCCATCGCGGGCGCTCCTCCGTTGTTGCTGCTCATTCGTGCTCTCCTTCGGTACTCTACTATAGGGGAGGGGCCCTGTCAACGCAACAGGCGTCCCGCACTTCTGTGCTATTATAGCACGTTCGTGCGCTCCCTTCAAGCTGCGGCCCTGCCTGCCCCCAGGGCATGTGCAACGTCGCGGGGCTCCGCCCCCATACGCATCAAGTTACGGGCTGCGGCCGTGCCGCTCACCCACACGGAAGGATGAAAGCGTCGTTATGTTGGCAGTTTCTGCCAGCTTCGCTGGCAAAAACTGCCAACATAACGACATGTTCGCCTGTCGCGTGGCAGCCGTCGCCCTGCCAGGGGCGTAACTTGATGCGTATGGGCTCCGCCCCCCACGCCGTTTTTTTCGCTGGTTGCGGCGGCAAAGCCGCCACAACCAGCGAAAAAAGAAGATTCTCGGGGGCTGCAGGCCCCCGAAATACCCACCCGGAAAACCGGTTACGCAGGCCCGGCGTGCCCGCCGCATAGTGATACCGGGCCAGGTCGCGGGACGTTTCATCGTTTGCGGATCTGGCGGCGCGGCCTGCACGAAGATCGTGGTATAGTTAGATCGATTATTTGAGGAGTGCAGTGTCTATGAGCCGTCGTATTCCGCCTGGCCCCGGCCAGGAGTCAGTCTGGGACTACCCGCGCCCGCCGCGGGTTGAGCTCTCCCCGCGCCGCGTGCGCGTGGTCTTTGGCGGCGTGCTGATCGCCGATACGCGTCAGGCGCAGCGGGTGCTGGAGACGAGCCACCCACCGGTCTACTACATCCCGCCCGCGGACATTCAGCTACAGTACCTGACGCCCACGGCCCGCCATTCGTTCTGTGAGTTCAAGGGCCAGGCCAGGTACTACAGTGTAGCTGCCGGCGGGCGGCGCGCCGAAAACGCTGCCTGGTTCTATCCAGACCCGGCGCCGGGCTACGAGGCCATCCGCGACGCGGTGGCATTCTACCCGGCGCTGATGGACGCCTGTTACGTGGACGACGAGCTGGTCACCCCCCAGCCCGGCGGCTTCTACGGCGGCTGGATCACCTCGGATATCGTCGGCCCGTTTAAGGGCAGCCCCGGTACCTGGGGCTGGTAGTTCCCACGCTTTGTCCCCCTGCTGACAGCTGTCCGCCCCCCAGTGGTGCCGCTCGCGCACCTGTCGCCACTCCACCCGCGAGCCACCTCCGCCGCTGAGCCCAAGGAGATCCCCCGATGGCTACGCACGAGGACCATGATCGCATCATTGAGGCGGCGCGCCGCGCTGTCTTCGCCGGCCAGCTCAGCCGTCGCGGCTTCATGCGACTGATGGGCGCGCTCGGCCTTTCCGCTGGCGCCGCCGCGCTGGCCGCCTGTGGCGGCAGCCCCGCCGCCACCCCGCCGACCGCCCCGCCTGCTGAGCCGACCACTGCTCCCGCCCCGGTGGCCACGGAGGGAGCGGCCGCTGGCACCCTCCGTGTCGCCACCGAGATCCCGGTGCAACTCGACCCGGCCCAGGCGTCGTCTGATGCCGAGATCCTGATCCTGCACTCGATCTACGATTACCTGGTCGATATCGATGCCGGCAACGGCATCGTGCCACGGCTCGCCCGCGAGTGGCAGGTGAGCGACGATGGCCTGCGCTACACGCTGCGCCTGGCCGAGGGCGTCACGTTCCACGATGGTAGCCCGCTCAGCGCCGCCGATGTGGCCTGGACCTTCAACCGGCTGCGCGACCCGGCGCTGCAGCTGCCCACTGCCGACCTCTACGCCAACGTCGCCAGCGTGGCGCCCGAGGGCGACCTGGCCGTCGTTTTTACGCTGACCAGGCCCAACCCCTTCTTCCTGTACGATCTGAGCGATAATCACGCCCTGGTGCTCAAAGCCGAGACCGCGGAGCCAGCTATCTCCTTCAACGGCACCGGCCCCTTCAAGGTGGCGGATTATCGTCCCGAGAACCGCATCACGCTCACGGCCAACGAGGCCTACTTCATCCCCGGCAAGCCCGGTGTCGCGACGCTCGAGCTGATCTTCTTCGCCGACCAGGCCGCGTCGGTGGATGCCCTGCGTGGCGGCCAGGTGGATGTCGCGATGCGCATGCCCACCCCGCTGTTCATCACCTTGCAGCAGGAGCCCGGCATGACCGCGGTGCAGGTGCCGACCAATGGCTTTGATCTGGTGCGTCTCCGCGCCGACCGCGAGCCCGGCAATCGCCCTGAGGTCATCCAGGCGTTCAAGCTCGCCACCGACCGTGCGGCGATCTTCGAGACGGTGACCCTGGGCCTCGGCGCTGTGGGCCGCGACAGCCCGATCGGCCCGCTCTTTGCGGCCTACTACAGCGAGGAGACACCCATCCCGCCCCGCGACCCGGCGCGCGCCCGTGAGTTGCTGGCCCAGGCCGGCTTCCCCGACGGGCTCACGCTCGACTTTCACGTGCCCGACTCGGGTGACCGGCCCGACCTAGCCGTGGTGCTCAAGGAGCAGTGGGCCGAAGCGGGCATCGATGTGAATGTGATCGTCGAGCCCGAGAGTGTCTACTACGGCGAGAATGGCTGGCTCGAAGTTGACCTGGGGGTGACCGGCTGGGGCTCGCGACCGATCCCGCAGTTCTATCTCGACGTGATGCTGGTAACCGGGGCGAAGTGGAACGAGAGCCACTTCTCCGACGCCGAGTTCGATGAACTGGCGACCAGAGCCGGCTCGACGCTCGACGAAGCGGAGCGGGTGGCGGCCTATCGCGCGATCCAGCGCATCCTGATCGAGCGTGGCCCGATCATCGTGCCCTACTTCTTCGCGGCCCTGGGTGCTATCCGCGCTGGCTTTAGCGGCTTCGAGCTGCGGCCCTTCCCCGGGCGCACCGACCTGGCGGCCATCCGGGCCGCGGGGTAGTTTAGGGGCAATTCCTTACACATACGGCTCCACAGCGCTACAGCTTATGGCTCTTGACACGGTTGAACGCGGGATTGGCAGCGGTGTCGCGACCGGCGGGACGCCCGGCGGGTGGCGGCGGGCGCTGCGGGCGATCTGGGGGCGCCCGACCTCGGCGGTGGGGGCGGCGATCGTGCTGCTCTTCGCGGCCCTCGCGCTCGCTGGCCCGCTGATCGCTCCCTACCGGGCCACCGACCAGATCGCCAGCGCGCGGCGCCAGCCGCCCTCGGCAGCGCACCTCTTTGGCACCGACCGGCTGGGCCGCGACGTGTTCAGCCGCGTGGTGCTCGGCACGCGCGACATCTTCGCGCTGGCGGGGCTGGGCACGCTGGTGGCGGTGCTGCTCGGCACGGGGGTGGGCCTGATCGCCGCCTACTGGGGCGGCTGGCCCGAGGAGTTGACCTTTCGCAGCTTTGATGCGCTGCTGGCCATCCCTGCGCTGCTGCTGGCGCTGCTGCTGCTCGGCACGGTCGGGCCCTCGCGCCAGAGTGTGCTGCTGGTGATTGTGATTGTCTATACACCGATCGTGGCACGGGTGGTGCGGAGCGTGGTGCTGGCGGTCAAGCCGCGTGGCTTCATCGAGGCGGCGCGGATGCGCGGCGAGGCGCTGGGCTACATCCTGGGGCGCGAGATCCTGCCCGCAGTGCTGCCGGCGCTGGCCGTCGAGGCGGCGCTGCGCTTCTCCTACGCGATCTTCCTGGTGGCCTCGCTGGGCTTCCTCGGCGTCGGGGTGCAGCCTCCCGCTCCCGACTGGGGCCTGATGGTGCTCGAGGCGCGCAATGACGTCGCCCTGGCGCCATGGTCGCTCTACTTCCCGGCGGGAGCGATCGCCCTGCTCGTGGTGGGGGTCAACCTCTTTGCTGATGGCCTGCGGCGGGCGTTGCAGGCGTGAGGCCATGGACGACACACCGATCCTGGACATCGATAACCTGACCGTGGGCTACCGGGTCGAAGGTGGCTGGCGCGACGCGGTGCGCGAGGTGAGCCTGCAGGTAGCCGCTGGCGAGACCCTGGGCGTGGTCGGGGAGAGTGGCAGCGGCAAGAGCACGCTGGCGCTGGCCGTGCTGCGCTTCCTGGGTGCGGGTGGCGCGATCCGCGCGGGGGCGGTGCGTCTGCAGGGCGCCGACATGGCCGAGCTCGCGCCCCGCGGGCTCAGCGCGACCTGGGCGCGCGACCTGCGCCTGGTGCCGCAGAACCCGCTCGCGGCACTCAACCCCTCGTTGCGTGTCGGTGAGCAGATCGCCGAGGCGGTGCGCCAGACGGCCGGCGGCGCGCTGTCGCGGGCCGATGCGCAGCGCCAGGCGCTCGATCTCCTGCGCCTGGTGCGTCTGGCCGACCCTGAGCGGGTTTATCGGGGCTACCCTCACGAACTGAGCGGCGGGATGCAGCAGCGGGCGCTGATCGCCATGGCGCTGCACGGCGAGCCGGCCTTGCTCATCCTCGACGAGCCGACGACCAGTCTCGACGCCACCACCGAGGCCGCCATTCTCGACCTGCTGGCCGAGTTGGCAGGCGGCCAGGGGGGGCAGGGCGCCGCACGCGCAACGCTGTTCATCTCGCACAACCTTGGCATCGTTGCGCGGATGTGCGACCGGGTGGCGGTGCTCTACGCTGGCGAACTGGTGGAGCAGGCGCCCACGGCGCGTCTCTTCGCGACCCCGCTGCACCCCTACAGCGCGGGCCTGATCGGCAGCCTGCCCCGCCCGGGGATGCGCCACAACCTGCGCCCGCTGCGTCCCATCCCGGGCGCCATCCCGCGTCTCGATGCGCTGCCCGCGGGCTGTGTCTTTCACCCGCGCTGCCCGCTGGCGCTGGATCGCTGTCGCAGCGAGCGCCCGCTGCTCGAGCAGGCGGCGCCGGGGCACCAGGTGCGCTGTCACCGCTGGCGCGAGGTGGAGCGGGGCGCGTTGCAGGACGGTGAGCCCGCCCAGCCCGTGCCGGCGCCGGCCAGCGCCGAGGTGGCAGCCGAGCCGGTCCTGGTGATGCGCGAGGTTGCGAAGCAGTTCCCGCTTCGGCGCAGCCTGGCCGACCTGCTGGCGCGTCGCCCGCCACGTATGGTGCAGGCGGTGGATGGCGTGGATCTGCGCCTGGGGCGTGGGCGGACGCTGGGTGTGGTGGGTGAAAGCGGCAGCGGCAAGACGACGCTGGCCCGCTGTGTGGTAGGGCTGGAGGAGCGCAGTGGCGGCGCGATCAGCCTGGTGGACCTGCCGCTGGCCCCGGGGCTGGAGCAGCGCGCCCCTGCGGTGCTGCGGCGCATCCAGATGGTCTTCCAGAACCCGCAGGAGGCGCTCAACCCCTACCTGACGGTCGGCGAGGCGCTGCGGCGCCCGCTGATGCGCCTGGGCGGCCTGCGCCGCGCCGAGGCAGAGCGGCGCGTGGCCCGGCTGCTCGATGCGGTCAAGCTCGACCCGGGCTACGCGGCCCGTCTGCCCGCGCAGCTGAGTGGCGGCGAGCGCCAACGGGTGGCGATCGCCCGCGCCTTTGCCGCCGAGCCCGACCTGGTACTGCTCGACGAGGCGGTCTCGGCGCTTGACGTCTCGGTGCAGGCGGCGGTGCTCAACCTGCTGAGCGAGTTACGGCAGCGGAGCGGCACGAGCTATCTCTTCATCACCCACGACCTGGCGGTGGTGAGCTACCTGGCCGACGAGGTGGCGGTGATCTACCTGGGCCAGGTGCTGGAGCAGGGGACGGTCGAGGCGGTGCTGCGGCCACCGTTCCACCCCTACACCGAGGCGCTGCTTTCGGCGCTGCCGAGCCTGCCGCCGGCAGCGCCGCGCGAGCGCATCCGCCTGGAGGGCGAGGTGCCAAGCCCGGTGGCGCTACCCACTGGTTGCCGCTTCCACACCCGCTGCCCACGCGCGCTCGGCGCGATCTGTGCGACCGAGGAGCCTCCCTGGCGCGATGCCGGCGGCGGTCACCGCATCCGCTGCCACATTCCGCTGGAGGAGCTCCGCGTGCTCCAGGGGGGGACGTGATGGCGCGCTACATCGTCCGCCGGCTCGGCTTTCTGCTGCTGACGCTGCTGCTCACCTCGGCGCTGATCTTCGTGATCACGCGGCTGCTGCCCGGCGACGTGGCGCGGGTGATCCTGGGGCGCGAGGCGAGTGAGCAGGCGCTGACGGCGCTACGTGAGGAGTTGGGCCTGAACCGGCCGGCGGTGGTGCAGTATGCCAGCTGGCTCGGCGATTTCGTGCGTGGCGACTGGGGCCGCTCCTACAGCACGCGGCTGCCGATCCGCGAGGTGGTGCTCGAGCGCCTGGGCAACTCGCTGCGCCTGGCGGGGCTGACCCTGCTGATCGCCGTGCCGCTGGCGGTCGCCCTGGGGGTGATCGCCGGGCTGCGCGAGGAGTGCCCGGCCGACCAGGTGATCAGCATCGGCGCCCTGGCGGTGGTGGGGCTGCCCGAGTTTGTGACCGGGCTGGTGCTGATCGATCTCTTTGCCTTCCGGCTGCGCTGGCTGCCGGCCAACTCATCGGTCGCGCCGGACACCAGCTTGTTCGCGGCGCTGCCGCAGCTGATTCTGCCCGCGCTGACGGCAACCCTGGTGCTGCTCGCCTACATCATTCGCCTGACGCGGGCCGGGGTGATCGAGGAGCTGCGGCAGGACTATGTGCGCACCGCCGCGCTCAAGGGGCTGCCACGGGCCACGGTGATCGTGCGCCACGTGCTGCGCAACGCCCTGCTGCCCACCGTCACGGTGATTGCAATCAGCCTGGGCTGGCTGATCAGCGGGCTGATCGTGGTCGAAAACGTCTTCAACTACCCGGGCCTGGGCCGGCTGCTGACCTTTGCGATCGATCGGCGCGACCTGCCGCTGCTCCAGGCGGTGAGCATGATCACCGTGCTGATCTTCGCGCTGGCCAACCTGGCGGCCGATCTGATCTATGCGCTGTTGAACCCACGGATCCGGCTGGGGTAGGGGGAGGTGTGGAGCTGTGGAGGGGTGGGGTGGCTGCGTCGCCCAGGTGAGGTGGTTATGGCGGCGCAGCCGCCACAACCACCCACCAACCTCGGGTCTTGATCTGCGACCCGCACGGTCATCCCGGATGCGCTCTCAGCCCTTTGCGGCGGCGTAGAGCTCGCTGACCTTGCTCCAGTTGACGGTATGCCACCAGGCATCGACATAGGCGGCCCGGCGGAACTGGTACTTGAGGTAATAGGCGTGCTCCCAGACATCGACGCCGAGGATGGCCGTCTTGCCCTCCATGAGCGGGTTGTCCTGGTTGGGGGTGCTGGTGATGCTGAGGCCACCGTTCTTGTCGGCGACGAGCCAGGCCCAGCCGGAGCCGAAGCGGCCGAGGGCAGCGGCCTTGAACTGCTCCTGGAAGTTGGCGAAGCTGCCGAAGGCGCTGGTAATCGCCGCGGCCAGCTCGCCGGCGGGCTCGCCGCCGCCGCCGGGCCCCATGATCTCCCAGAAGAAGGTGTGGTTCCAGTGGCCGCCGCCGTTGTTGCGAACCACGGTGCGGATATCCTCAGGCACGGCGTCGAGGTTGGCGAGCAGTTCTTCAAGGCTCTTCTCGGCGAGGGCCGGGTGTTTGGCAAGGGCGTTGTTCAGGTTGGTGACGTAGGTATTGTGATGGTTATCGTGGTGGTAGTGCATGGTCGCCTCATCGATGTGGGGCTCGAGGGCAGTGTAGTCGTAGGGCAAAGGCGGAAGTTCGAACGGCATGGAACACCTCCTGTCCGCTTGTAAACACTCAGCAAGAGACAAAACGAGGGGCCAGCGGCCCCTGCGTCACCCCTGTGGGCCTCCGCACCGAGGCCGGTTGTTAACGTCCGCGCGGCGAGCGCGTCAGTGCGGCGAACATTTGTCATGCGCTGCCGGCGCGCCAGGCAGGGATATGGTAGCGACAGCAGTGAGCACCGGCGACGATGGTGCTCTCGCGGGCGATGGGCGTGCCCAGCAGATCCTCATAGAGCCGCAGTTCCTGGGCACAGAGCTGGTCATGGCGCCGGGCGACGCAGTCCACCGGGCAGTTGTACTCGGTGAGGGTGAACGAGCCGTCGTCCAGTTGCTCCCATTCACACATATAGCCCTGTTCGGCGAGCAGATCGGCGAGGGCAGCAATCTGACCAGCGCGATCCTTGCCGGCGAGCCTGGGTGCGAGCTCGCGGGCCAGTTCCTCACGGCGGCGGGTGAGCACCTGCTCCACGGCGGTGGCGCCACCGAGCGTTTCGAGCGAGGCGAGCAGATCGAGGGCCAGATGCTCGTAGCGCCGGGGGAAGCACTCGTCGGCCGCACTGGTCAACGCATAGAGATGGGAAGGGCGACCGATGCTGCGGCGCACCCCGGTGACACACACCTGCCCGTCACGTTCAAGCAGGGCCAGATGCTGGCGCACACCGACCGCGCCCACGTGCAGCGCGTCGCTGAGCTCCTGGGCCGTCATCGCGCCATGGCGACGCAGCAACTGCATGATGCTCTGGCGAGTGAACCCCGGCGCTCTGCGCTCGATCATCGGTTCTGGGTGCTTTGAGTCGTTACTGCTATCGAAACCGGGTTGAGTATATCACGCCATTTTTTTGCCTGTCAAGCCTCGTGCACAGGGCGGGTGTGGCGCACATGCTTGTATGCGCCGCCGCCCCGGGGGCGCCGCCACGTGCCCCGTGGGCGCATGCCGTGCCCATACGCATCAAGTTACGGGCTGCGGCCGTGCCGCTCACCCACACGGAAGGATGAAAGCTTTGTTGTGTTGGCAGGTTCTGCCAGCTTCGCTGGCAGAACC
>JACAEO010000361.1 GCA_013388805.1 Chloroflexota bacterium | reverse complement strand
GGGGTGGGGGGTGGGGGGTGGGGTATGCGGGGCCTGGGGGCGCACCTCCCAAAAACCCTATACCTGAGAGGGAGGGGCGTGGGGTATGCGGGGCCTGGGGGCGCACCTCCCAAAAACCCTATACCTGAGAGCAACCCCCGCCCCGGGTGTGGGTGTGGGGAGCGTCTAGCCATACGACTCGGGCCGATAGTCCACCGTGTAGGTCTCCGGCTCCGGCACCACCTCGACGCGGAGCGGGCGGCGACTGACGATGCGCAGACTGGTGCCGCAGCGCTCATTGGCGCACACCACCAGCGTCCCGACAGTCATGTAGTCCGGTAGGGCAAGCTTCTGCTTGCAGGTCGGGCACTTCACGAACTCGACGGTCGCCATAGTGACACTCGCTTATAGACGTCCCCGTAGGCCGCAGCAGCGGCCCAACCCACCCCCGGATCTACACCTGCGGCCGCGTATCGGCAAACAGGGCATCAACGAACGCCTGGGCATCGAAGAGCGCGAGGTCGTCGAGCTTTTCGCCAGTGCCGAGGTAGCGGATGGGCCGCGCGATATCCTGGGCCACGGCGAAGGCGATCCCGCCCTTAGCGGTACCGTCCATCTTGGTGACGGCCACATCGGTGACACTAGCCGACTTCAGGAAGGCCTTGGCCTGCAGCACGCCATTCTGGCCGGTGGTGGCGTCGATCACCAGGATCACCTCGTGGGGTGCGCCGGGCAGCTTGCGCCCGATAATGGTGCGCACCTTCTCAAGTTCCTGCATCAGGTTGAACTTGGCCTGCAGGCGCCCCGCGGTATCGACGATCAGCACGTCGATGTCCTGCTCCAGGGCCGCATCGATCGCCTTGTAAACCACGGCCGCCGCGTCGGCGCCCTGCCCGAGGCTCACGCAGGGCACACCGGCCCGCTCCGCCCACGTCTCCAGCTGCTCGGTGGCGGCGGCGCGGAAGGTATCGCCGGCGGCCAGGAGCACCCGCTTGCCGAAGCGGTGCTTGTAGCGGTGGGCCAGCTTGGCGATCAGCGTGGTCTTGCCGGCGCCATTCACGCCCACCACCAGCACCACGTAGGGCCGGGGCGTCACCGCCGGTGGCGGCGGCACCTGCTCCTGAAAGACGCGCACCATCTCAGCCTTGAGCATATCGCGGGCCTCGCTGGCCCGCTTCGTGCCGTAGCGGTTCACGCGGTCGATCGTGCGGTTGACCAGGTACTGGGTCGTCTCCAGGCCCACGTCACCCTGGATCAACGCCTCCTCCAGTTCGTCCCACAGTTCATCGGTGATCGGCTCATCGCCCTGGAACATCTGCGCAATGCGCCCGAAGATGCCCTGGCGCGACTTCTCAAGGCTCTGGACGACCTGTTGCGCTTCGACCTGCGCCTCTTCCTCGCTGCGTGGCGCGTCCTGGCCGCGGCCGAATAGTCGTTTGAACACGTTCTGTGTTATCCTTTCAGGTTTGGGAGCGAACGGGCTGATGTGAACGGTCCTGCCCCCTAGCCCCAGCCCAGATCGTCCGGCCCCTGCTTCACCCCGCGGGGCGATTCCTCGCCCTCCTCGCCGCCCTCACCCGTGAGCTCTTCTTCGAGCATCTGGTCGACCATCTCGTCCCAGTCTTCGCCAGCGTCCTCGCCGAGTTCCTTGCCGAGCCGCTTGGCCCAGCGCGCGATCGAGCGTGGGTCACTCTCATCGAGCCCGGCCAGGGTTGAGGGATCGGCGAGCGCCTCGACGCGGTCATCCTCGGACTTGAGCGTGGCGAAACGCGAAACCGCGCGGCGTACCGCCGTGCTGCCACAGCGCGGGCAGGCGAGACCGGGTGGGTCACTGAAGCTGCGCACCAGCTTCTGGAACTTGCCGTTGCACTCCGGGCAGAGGTATTCGTAGATCGGCATTGGCGCCCCCTCTTGCTTCCAGCAACGCTGTTTGCTGTCGAGACTCCCCATCAGGTAACGATTTCTTCCACCAGCGGCGGCGGCGCAACGGCTGTCGTGCTGATACGGTAGGCGGCGAGGAGCTGTGGCGTCACCTGCTCCACATCAGCGGGCCGCGCGGCGTGGATGCTCAGCAGCGGCGCGCCCTGCGCCACCAGGTCGCCCACCTTGGCGCACAGCACCAGGCCCACCGCCGGGTCAATCGGATCGTCCTTGCGCGCCCGCCCACCACCCAGGCTATTGACGGCCAGCCCGAGGGCCATGCCATCGATCGCTGCCACATAGCCGGCCCGCGGCGCGGCCAATTCGCGCACCACTGGTGCGCTCGGCAGCCGCTCCGGTGCATCGAGGCAGCCCACATCGCCGCCCTGACTGGCCACCATGCGCCGGAAGGTCTGCCAGGCCGCGCCGCGCGCCAGGGTCTCCTGGAGCAACGCTCGTGCGGCGGCGGCATCGTCGCGCAGACCGGCCAGCAGCACCAGTTGCGTACCGAGGGTCAGGCAGAGCTCCACCAGGTCGGGCGGGCCGCCGCCGCGCAGCGCCGCTACGGCCTCGCGCACCTCCAGGGCGTTGCCGATGCTGAAGCCGAGCGGCTGCTGCATCGAGCTGATCACCGCGGCCACCCGCCGGCCCGCGTGGCGGCCAATCGCCACCATGCGCCGGGCGAGCAGGCGCGCTTCCTCGAGCGTATGCATAAACGCGCCACTGCCGTATTTTACGTCGAGGACGATACAGTCCGCGCCGGCGGCGAGCTTCTTGCTCATCACACTTGCGGCGATCAGCGGAATGGATTCGACCGTGGCGGTCACGTCGCGCAGGGCGTAGAGCTTCTTGTCGGCGGGGGCGAGGTCGGCGCTCTGGGCGGCCACCACCAGGCCCACCTCGCGTATCTGGCGGCGAAACTCATCGGCCTCGAGCGTGGCCCGGAAGCCGGGGATGCTCTCCAGTTTGTCCACCGTGCCGCCACTGAAGCCAAGGCCACGACCGCTCATCTTGGCCACTGGCAGACCAGCAGCGGCCACCAGTGGCGCCAGCACCAGCGTCGTCTTATCGCCCACGCCACCCGTCGAGTGTTTATCCACCGTGATCGGCGCCAGGTCGTGCAGATCGAGCATGGTCCCGCTGCGCGCCATCGCCAGCGTCAGGTCGGCGGTCTCGCGGTCATCCATACCGCGTAGCACGACGGCCATGGCCCAGGCGCTCATCTGATAATCGGGGACGGTGCCGGCGGCATAGCCCGCGATCAGCCAGGCGATCTCCTCGCTGCTCAGCGCACCGCCATCCCGCTTACGGGCAATGATGTCCACCGCGCGCATCGCCATGAACGCTCAGCCCTTCAATTCCTTGATCGCCTTTGGCAACTGGATCAGCAGGTCGCTGGCCAGGGCGCCGGCGTCACCCAGTTCATCGCGCACCCGCGCCCCGGCGGCCGCGTGGAGGTAGACGCCGAGGGCGGCCGCGTCGAAGGGCGCCAGGCCCTGGGCGAGCAGCCCGGCAATCGCGCCGGCCAGCACATCGCCGGTGCCGGCGGTCGCCAGGGCGGGGTTGGGCCGGCTATGCACCAGCGCGCGCCCATCGGGCGCAGCGATCACCGTCGTGGCACCCTTGAGGACCACCACCTGGTCCCAGCGGGTGGCGGCCTCACGCGCGGCGGTCGGCGCATCGCCCGGCAGTTCGCCGGCCTTCCACAGGCGGCGCATCTCGCCCGGGTGCGGCGTGAGCACAAAGCGGCCCCTGGGCAGCCGCTCGGCCCAGTCATCGACCGTGGCGAGCAGGTTCAGCCCATCGGCGTCAACCACGGTCGGCGGCAGTTGCTCCAGCCTGGCCTCCAGCGCCTGCTCGTCGGCAGAGGCGCTGGCGAGAAAGCCGACCCGCAGCTTCGGCTTCGGCCGGTCGAGGCCAAAGATCCGCTGCACGAACTCGCGGGTCGCATCGGCGGTGCCGAGGCCCGGCCCGAACAGCAGCGCGGCGTAGTGCTTCACGTGCGGCTCGAGGTCCGCCAGCGCATTGGGGCCGATAGCGCCCCACTCGCCCTCGGCAAGCGGCAGCAGCGTCACCTCGGGCGCGCGGCTCCCGCCGAGGATGACCGTGCGCCCGGTGGCCAGGGTCACCAGCCCTGCGCCCACGCGCGCCGCGCCGGCACAGGCCAGGGCGGCGGCGCCCGGGTAGTTGAGCGAGCCTGCCACCACCATCACCTTGCCGAAGCTGCCCTTGTGGGCATCGGCGGGGCGGGCCGGGAGCAGGCGCCGCGCGTAGTCAGCCGTCAGCAGAGCGCTCATCAAGGCCTCCAATTCACGCTGCGGAAGATCGATCGCCGCCAGGGCAAGGCTGCCGGCGTAGGCACGTCCTGGAAAGAGCAGCAGCCCCCACTTTGGCAGCCCGGTCGCAACCGTCACATCGGCGCGGATCGCCGTGGTGCCCACCGCCCCGTGGTCGGAGTCGACGCCGGTCGGCATGTCGATCGCCAGCACCAGCGCGCGCGAGGCGCCCATGGCCGTCTGCGCATTCACGGTATCGACGATCGCGGCAAGTTCGCCCTCGAGCGGCCGGCTGATCCCCATGCCGAGCAGCGCGTCAACCACCAGGTCGGCCTCGCGCAGCAGCGCGCGGAGCCGCGCCTGGTCAGGGTCATCGGCCGCCGCCAGTTCGGCGATGCCACGTGCGCGGCAGCGCTGCCAGTTCGCGTCGCCCGCGGGCTCAGCGCGGCGCCAGAGGTAGAGCGTCACGATCGCGCCGGCATCGTGGAGATGGCGGGCCGTCACCAGCCCATCACCGCCATTGTTGCCAGGGCCCACCAGGACCACGACGTGCCGGCCCGTTGCCGGCGCGAGCCGGCGCAGAGCCTCCTGGGCCACGCCCCAGCCGGCCTGCTCCATCAGGCCATCCCAGGTTGCCCCGGCATCCACCGCGGCCTGCTCGAGCGCGCGCATCTGCGCCGTGGTGACCAGTTGCATCGTCGTTCCCCATTGCCGGCTCCAGGCGTATTCTACACCATGACGCCATTGCGGCGCAGCGGCGGCGCCAGGGCTGCTGGGAACGCCGAGTCGTCAGCCGGGCTGGCGGAGCGGGGTGGCCAGGCCGATCACGCTGGCAACGGCGTGGTCGTGGGTATGGGAGAGGCTGAGGGCGAGCGAGTCGAGGCCGAGGGCGGCGGCGGCAGCGGCCGCGGCGCCGTGCAGCCGGAGCGTGGGGCGGCCCTGTGGGTCGCGGACCACTTCGATCGTCTGGAAGCCCGGGCGTTGCGGCGCACCCGGGCCGCGCAGGCCGCGGCCCAGGGCTTTGGCCGTCGCCTCCTTGGCCGCCCAGCGCGCGGCCAGCGACTCGTAGCGTGGCGCCGGCCCGCCGATGCCGCAATCGGCAAGCTCAGTGGGCGTGAAGACGCGCTGGAGGAAGCGCGGCCCCCAGCGTTCCGCGGCTCGCCGCACCCGCGCCACCTCGATGATGTCCACGCCAAGGCAGATCATCGGCGCCCGGTCAGCATATGGCGCACTACGGCGCTCATCGGCCCACCCCGCGGTAGATGAAGCCGCGTGCGGCCATCTCGGCCGGGTCGTAGAGGTTGCGCCCATCGAGGATCACCGGGCGCCGCATGTACTGCTTGATCTTCTCGAAGGGCAGTTGCTTGAACTCGTTCCACTCGGTGATAATCAGCAGCGCGTCGGCCTCCTTGGCCACATCGAGCGCCGTGGCGCAGTAGGTCACCTTGGGCATCAACTCGCCGGCCACCTCCATCGCCACCGGGTCGTAGGCCTTCACGCGGGCGCCGCCAGCCTGCAACGCCCGGATGATATCGACGCTGGGCGCCTCGCGCATATCGTCGGTGTTCGGCTTGAACGACAGCCCCAGCACGCCAATCAGCGTGCCCTCGAAGCCGCCGAGGATATCGTATAGCTTCTCCACGAAGCGATCGCGGGCGCTCTGGTTGATGTCCATCACCGCCTGCAGCAGCTGGGGGTGACAGCCGGCCGAGGCGGCCATGTGGTGCAGGGCCAGCACGTCCTTCGGGAAGCAGGAGCCGCCGTAGCCCACCCCCGCATCGAGGAAGTGCGGCCCGATGCGCCGGTCGG
>JACAEO010000078.1 GCA_013388805.1 Chloroflexota bacterium | reverse complement strand
GCCACCATCCATGTCACCCCGAGCGCAGCGAGGGGTCTTCGAGCCACGAGGACGGAAGATTCCTCGCGGAGTGTACCCTGCCCCTCGACAAGCTCGGGAGCCGCGGAGCCGAAGGGCTCGCCTCACGCCTCACGCCCTCATGCCCCCCCGCACACCAGTGCAGCAAGCTCGGTGTGGGCTTCTGCGGCGGTAAGGCCGCCGTGCATACCGCGGAAGCGCTGCTTGAAACGCGGGTCCTCCCACCAGACCGTCTCGCCGGCGTAGGGGAGAATGACGAGATCGCCGACGCGGGCCAGGAAGGCGGGTGATGGCTGGGGACCGAAGAAGCCCTCGGCCACGAGCTCGGCGGTGGGATAGACCTCGGCACGACCCTGGAGTTGTGCGCTGAGTGTAGCCTGCAGCGCAGTGCGCTGTGCGGCGGCAACATAGAGGAAGAGGTCGCGGTTGGATCCGCCCGGCGCGAGGGGTTTGCCGTCGGCCCCGCTGGGGGTGGCCTGCACCAGCTCCGGAACAAGCCGGTTGACGAGCAGCGCCTTTCTGGGGTCGGTGGCGATATGACCGTGGTCGGCGGTGAGCAGCAGCAGGCCGGGGCGCCCGAGGCTGGCCAGGGCGGGCTGGAGCAGCCGGTCGAGGGTGGTGAGCACCGTGTCGATCTCGGCGTCGACATGGGGCGCCTCGGGGCCATAGTTGTGGCAGATCGTATCAATGGTGTCGATGTAGAGCATGTAGTAGGTGGGACCCTGCTGGGTGGCCAGCCGCTGGTTGAGCAGCGTGATCGCCTCGGCGAGCGTGCGGTAGGGCACCATCTCGGCGCCGGCACAGACGATGCGGCTGAACGACGAGTTGGCGTAGGCGCTGTGCTGGAGCACCGTCGAACGCACCCCGGCGGCAGCCAGCCGGCGATAGAGCGTATCGGCTGGGAAGATCTTCGCCGGGTTGACGCCAGCGGCGGCGAGGGTCTCGCGGTCGTGCTCGCCGGCGTACGAGAAGAGCAGCGGCGCGATGATCCGGTCGATCGCTGGTTCGTACAGAAACCACTCGAAGATGCCCGAGGCGGCGGGCGGCAACCCGGTGTGGATGGTGGTGACATGCGCTGCGGTGGTCGAGGGAAACAAGGTGGTCAACTGGGAGACCACGCCCTGTTCGAGGAACTGGCGCAGGAACGGGTAGCGCTCGGCGCGGGGGGCGAAAAAGCACCAGCCGAACGAGTCGATCAGCAGCAGGATCACCGTCTCGTGGTGGGTGAGGCCGCCAGGGATGGCGGCGGGTGGCAGCGCGCTGGCGCTGGTGCCGGTGAGCACGCGCTCGATCGTGCCGGGAATGGCAGCAAAGCCATAGCCATCGTAGATCGGGCGCACGAAATGCTCGCCGAAGCGGGCCGCCTCCACGGCGGCGATGGACTCAGGGTTGAGCATCGGGGTTGTGAGGGGCGGAGCCGCGCTGGATGGCGGCCCCGGGCCCCGCTATGGCGGCGCTGGCAAGCGGATCAACCACCTGCCATTCCAGGCGCTGGCCGGCGTAGAACGGCACCACATCACCACAGCGCTCCGGGACGGTCCAGGGCTTGTGGATGAGCGTGATGGTCCTGTCAGGTGGCGTGATCCCATAGATCCGCCGGGCGTTGTCGGAGACGAAGGCCTGGAGGTTGGCGAGCGCCCCGTGACTGGCGAACAGCCCGGCGAGCAGCGGGAGCAGCACCGGGGCGCTAAAGACGCCCGCGGCGCAGCCAGCGGCCTCTTTGCGCTCCACCGGGTGCGGCGCCGAGTCGCTGCCGAACATCAGGCGCGGGTGGGCGCGCAGCGCGGCAGCGCGGAGCGCGTCGCGGTCTGCCGGTCGCTTGGCGATCGGCTTGCAGAAGAGGTGTGGATTAAGCAGCCCGCCGGCCACGTCGTCGAGCGTGATCAGCAGATGGTGCAGCGTGACGGTCGCAGCGAGGTTGGGATAGGCATCGAGCACCTCGAGCGCGGCTGCGGTTGTGATATGCTCCATCACGATCGTGAGGCGGGGAAACCGTTCGGCCCAGCGGGCATAGACAGGCAGAAACTCGGCTTCGCGGTCGAGCACGAAGCCGTGGCTCTCGCCGTGGACGAGCAAGGGGATGCCCAGTCGCTCCAGCAGCGTCAGGGTCGCCTCGACTGCCTCAAGATCACGCACCCCCTCGGCGCTATTTGTGGTCACCCCCTCGGGGTAGAGCTTCACCCCGATGATCGCGGCCCGGGCGGCGGCCAGGGTCGCCTCGTCATAGGGGCGGAAGAACAGGGTCATGTAGGGGGTGAAGGCATAGGGCGCGACCGCGTCCGCGATCGCGGCTCGGTAGGCGCGCAGCCGCGCGAGGTTGTCGACGGGGGGCACGAGGTTGGGCATCACCACGGCGCCGGCGAAGGCCCGGGCGCTGAACGGCGCGACGAGGCTGAGCAGCGCCCCCTCGCGCAGGTGGAGATGCATATCGAGGGGCGAGCGCAGAAGAAGCTCCAAGGGACCTCCCTGTCATACCAGGTGGAATTGGCAATCCCGCATTGTTCCGCTCATCTCCACAGCGCTCCAGCGCCACACAGGGCTTTGTCGAGCTGGAGCGCTGTGGAGGTGTGGAGGTGAGCCAATGCGCTGCCATCAAGCAGAATCGGTATCACACGGTCAATGGTGCCATTGTAGCGCATGCTGGCAGTTGGCACATGTGTGGGCAGTGCAGTTGCCCACACGCAACCCTGGGAGGCGGACGTTGCCTCAACCCTGAGGTGCAGGGTCACACCTCTCCTGGCGAGTGTGCTATCATGGCGCATGGACGTGCTGAAGGAGGAGGGGCCGATGGGTCAACCAGACAAGCGGCGTGGGCAGACGCAGCGCCTGCCCGACGATGACCTGCCGGAGGGATCGGGCGAGGTGCGGCGGACGGCACGGCTCGATCAGACCGGCGACGAGTGGATTGACCGCGAGCCGGTGAACCCGGGCTGGCGCAGCGAGCGCGCAAGTGGGCGACGGGTTTCCCGGCGCGGTGCGTTGCCGAGCTCGCCGCAGGAGGTCCAGCTCTGGCTGCAGGCCGGGGGCTGGCGCTACCTGGTGGGCATCGCGCTGCTCTTCGTCGTGCTGCTGATCGCGATGCTGGCCCTTGCCCGCGGCGAACAACGGGAGGCCGGGCTAAGCTTCAGCGAGCCGACGGCCACTGTCGCCGACGCGATAGTTGGCGGGCTGCCCAGCGAGGCCCAGCCTACCGTTACGCCGGGGAGCGAGGTGGTGCCAGTGAGCGGGCGCTTCTACATCGTGACCGGCACAGACGGGCAGGGGCTCTTCTTACGGCCAGAGCCCTCGACCGCTGGCTCGCCAATCACCACCCTGCCTGACGGCACGCGAGTGGAGGAGATCGGCCCCGAGGTGCCGGGCGGCGACCGTCTCTGGCGCCGGGTGCGGGCGCCGACTGGCGAAGAGGGCTACGTCGCGGCGGACTTTTTGACGCCAGCGCCGTGATGCCCCGTGGCGCCCCCCGCGCCCCGGGTGAAACAGGCCCTGCGCCTGGCCCGGGAGGAACTCTCCGCGCTCTCGCGGCTTTTGTCCTGAGGGGACCCGCTGCTTCAGGGAGGCCGGGGGGAGGGCGGGGGGCGGTGCTCCTGCGGCCCTCCCCCCGTTGCCTTTCCTGGCTGCACTAAATGGTAAAGGGCGTCTGTTTTTCGAATTTGGTGTTGGCCTTTCCCACCCGGTAATAATTGGGGGTCTGGTCCGGGGGCATGTGGGTGCAGATGGCCCGGTAAAATTTGCGGTAATCCCCCTTGAATTTGCCGGCGTTCCAGATCTGGAGCAGGG
>JACAEO010000332.1 GCA_013388805.1 Chloroflexota bacterium | reverse complement strand
GGGGTGGGGTATGCGGGGCCTGGGGGCGCAACGCCCAAAAACCCTATACCCTGAGAGGACGGGGGGTGAGAGCCAACCAGCGCATCCCAATGCCAGAACGCCCGTCAGCGCCCACACGTTCTGTCTGCCCTTAGGCGAGGGGCGCGTTACCAGCCTGGTGCAGTTCCAGGCGACCTGTTCGGGCATCAGCGCGACCTCGACCGTGTCCAGCTGCGCCGCGCCCAATCTACCATCGCAAATCTGCAATCTGCAATCGCACTAGGCCATCAGGAACGCGCCCACGGTGCTGTAGAACGGGCCAGGGACCTCGACCATCGGCACGTGAGCGCAGCGGTCGAAGAGCACCAGCCCGGCGCGTGGCAGGGTGCGAACCAGGGCGCGTGCCGCGTCGGGCGGGAAGAGCCGATCCTCGCGCCCACCAATCACCAGCGTCGGGACGGAGAGGGCCTGGGAGGCGGCGATCACCGTCGGGTCGCCGGTGGTGCTCGCCGCCTCCAGGCCTGCCCGCGCGCTCATCGCAATCAGGTCGGCCACTCCGACGGCCAGCGCCGCGTAGGGAATCTCGGGCGGATTGTGGACGACGTGCCCGGCCAGCACCACCGGCAGCGGCGGGACGGTCCATGCCACCTGGGTGATCGGGCGCATCGCGATCTGCCACGGCTCCCACAGGTCGAGCCAGGGCGCCCACAGCGCCGAGCTGGTGAGCAGACTCACATGGAGCCAGCCCATCAATTCGGCCTCGCCGGGGCTGCGCGGCAGACCAAAGCTCGACAGGATGACCCGGGTGGCGGCGTCGGGCCGCGCTGCGGCGACGAGCATCGCCACCGCGGCGCCGAGCGAGTGGCCGCCCACGGCGAATTCATCGAGCTCGAGGGCATCGATCAGCTCGAGGGTGGCCGCGGTGAGCGTGCGCAGGCGCGCAGGGGCGCGGGGCGTCGACGAATAGCCGAAGCCCGGCAGGTCGATGGCAATCACGTCATAGTTGCTGGTCAGGGTAAAGAACGCTCCCAGCCAGTGGCGAGAGGAGCCGCCCCATCCGTGGATCAGCAGCAGCGGCGGGCCTTCGCCGGCGCGACGGAACGCTACGCGACCAGTCGGCAGATCGATGAGGCGCGGGGCTGGCATGGACATATGAACCCCTTTCCTGGCTTGCCGCTGCGCACAGCGGCCCGGCCCAGATCATCGCGCGAAGCGTGTGCTGCTCGCCGGCTGCCGGGGTCACACTGTCGTCGAAGGTTTTCGCTGTCGCAACGGAGACCATCGCCGGCCCATCCCCTCATCCACGATCGCGCACGTCGCCCCGGTGCTTATGTAATACCATTTCCGATTGCAGATTTTGGATTGCAGATTGCCGCACATGGCGTCACGATGAGCGATAACGGCAACGACAATGCGGAACTGCCAACTGGATTTGGTATAAGCTGTGGCAGGCGCCATGGCTCATTGTCAGCCGGGAGCAGCACCCCCGCCCGACACTGGCCACGCATCTTGCCACAAGCTTCATGATGGCGGTGCGAGTTACACAGGTCGTCTCAGCGCGCCAGGGCCTGGGTGAGCACCTCGCGCAGCTCACGCGCCACGGCGGCGTCTGCCTCGACGCGGGTCCGGGCGCGGAACTCGTTGAAGAACTGGATGACGCGCTGGCGCGCCGCCTCGGGCAGGTCGGCCGGCGAGGTGCCCAGGGCTACCCCTTGCAGCTCCGGCGCCGTGGCGAAGAGCTCGGCCAGGGCCGCGCCCTGCTGCGCGCTGATCGCGGCGGGGCGCTCGATCCAGTGGCCGAGCTCGCGGAACGCTGCGTCGAAGAAGACAAAGACCGGGATAGAGGAGTGCTGGCCGTCCTTCAGATAGCGTGCCATCAGATCTGGATTCTGATCGCGCAGGAAGAAACGCAGGTCGAGCCGGCCGCCGGCCCGGGCCAGGCGCACCAGCACCGGGATGTTGTTCATCGCATCGCCGCACCAGTCCTCGGTGATCACCAGCACGTAGATGTGCTGCGGTAGTTCGGCGAAGAACGCCTCGTCCGCTGCGCTGAGGACGACGGTCGCCTCGTTGGCTTCGAGCCGGTCGCGGTTGCGCGTCATCTGGGCCTTGTAGGCGTCATAGCTCATGCCCTGCTCGAACCGCTCACGTGTGATACTCATACGGATCTCCTGAATGCACCGGCGTGCTCGAAGGCCATGCGCCGGCCTCGACGTTTCAGCATACCCCAGGTCGCGGATGGGGGCAAGGTGACGGGATGCCCTACCGGCTGGCCAGCAAGGCGTCGACGTCGGCGCGGCCTGGCGGATTGGCTCCGCTGCGGGTGCAGGTGATCGCTGCAGCTGCGGCGCCGAAGTGCAACGCCGCGCACAGTGCTTCGGCGGGCAGCGCCGCAAGCGCAGCCCGGCTGAGCGCGCCGCGCTCGGCGAGTGCGGCGAGCAGCCCGGCGCTGAAACTATCGCCAGCGCCCACGCTGTCGACGACGCTCACCGGGAAGCCCGGCACGTCCAGTGTCTCGAGCTGCCCGTCGCGCTGGCGCAGCGCGGTGACGCCAGCGCCCCCGCGGGTGAGGGCCACAAGGGTGGGCCCGGCGACGAGCTGGGCGGCGGCATAGGCCGCGGGGTCGGTGCCGGGGGCGAGCCAGGCGATGTCGGCGGCGCTGAGCTTCAGCAGGTCGCAGCTGGCGATGGCGCGCTCGAGGGTGGCGCGATAGGCGCCGACGTCACGGATGAGCAGCGGGCGCACATTGATGTCGAGCGAGACCAGGGCCTGGCCGCGCAGCCCGCTGGCCGCGGCCAGCGCCGCGGCGGGCGTTGTGCCGCGCAGCAGGCTGATCCCGCCGAAGTGCAGTGCAGCCGCGCGCTCGAACAAGGCGGGCGGCAGGTCCTCAGTGGTCAGCCGGGTATCGGCGGCGCCATCACCGTAGAAGGTGAAGACCGGCTCGCCGTCCTCGTGGGCGACGAAGGCTAGCGTCGTGGGCGCCGTGCTGTCGCCGAGCCAGCGGTCGTCGATGCCCTCGGCACGCACCGCACGCCGCAGGCGCCGGCCGAAGAAATCGGCGCCGAGCTTGCTCACGAAGGCGGTTGGCTGCCCCAGGCGGGCCAGGCCCACGGCCACGTTGAACGGCCCGCCGCCCGGGTGAAGGCTGAAGCCGGTGACCTCGCCCCCGGCTTCGATCGGCAGGAAGTCGATCAGGATCTCGCCAAGACAGACCAGCACGTCGCGCATCATCGTCTCCCCTCTGCAGGTGGCGGCCCTGCTACAATACCCCTATTATGCTGCAGCTCGCCGTCGACATGCTCATCGCCGACCTGGCGGCCCTGGCGGCCCCGCCGGATGCGGAGAACATCTACGCTGCGGCCGGCCCGCCGGGCAACGCCGTGCGCAGGCGCAACCTGACGCTGGCGTTAGGCCTGGCCCTGGCGCGCGGGCCGGACCTGCTGCTGGTGGGCGAGGCCCCGGGCCACGCCGGCGCGCGCCGCACCGGTGTGCCATTCACCAGTGAGCGCCTCTTGCTGGCGGGCCTGGGGCCGTTCGGCCGCTGCGACCCTGGTGCAGGCTTCACGCTGGCCGGTGACGATGGCCGGATCAGCGCCGAGGCGACCGCGACGATCGTCTGGCGCGAACTGGCTGCCGTCGGGCTCGTGGCGGCGGGCTGGAACGCCTACCCGCTACATCCGCACCGCCCGGGCGCGCCGCAGAGCAACCGGCGGCCCCGGGCGGCCGAGCTTGCCCTCGGGCAGCCGCTCCTGGCCCAGGTCTGCGCCATGTTCCCCGGCGCCCCTGTGGTGGCCGTGGGCGACGTAGCGGCGACGGCGCTGGCCGCCCTCGGGGTAGCCCACGTCAGCGTGCGCCACCCTGCCCGTGGCGGCGCGCGCCAGTTCGCCGCGGGGCTGCGCGCGCTCGCCGCGGGCCGCAACCCGGGTGCGGAGGCTCTCAAGTGTAGGGTTTT
>JACAEO010000331.1 GCA_013388805.1 Chloroflexota bacterium | reverse complement strand
GGTGTCGAGTGGCGCGACCAATTTGGCCGCAGTCCAGCGCCAGTTTGCGTTTGCTATCGACCGGGCGTTCGCCCGCATGGCCTTCGCCGCTGGCCGTCCCTGACTTTGCTCAAGCCCTGCAGCTTGCCAGATGTCTCTTGACAGGGCCGCAGCGGTCTGTTATCATCCACGGCGGAAGGACAACGCGGCGTGGAGCAGTGGCAGCTCGTCGGGCTCATAACCCGAAGGTCGTAGGTTCGAATCCTACCGCCGCTACCATAAGAACCAGGAAGGCACCCGGCAAAGCCAGGTGCCTTCGCTCTTTTGCACAGGTGACGTGCGCGCGGCGACCCGCTCAAGGAGCGTGGCGTGCGGCACTAGAAAATGCGATCCGATGTAAATGAAATGCTGGGAATGTTTTGTGCACGGACGTTCTCGCCAGGGAGAACGGTATGGCGATTGGTGTACAGGCCCTGGACTGGATTGGTATATTGTTCAATGGTCTGCGCACTCGGGTCGATAATCCAAACCTCGCCAATATGTGCCTGGGCATAGCGAGGGAGTTTCTGTTCACGATCATACGTCAGTGTGGTGTCAGCGACTTCAATCACGAGTAAGATGTCATCAGGGGTAGCCAGCGCTGACGCATAAAAATCGTCACGTGGTGCAAGGATTGCGATATCCGGTTGTGGTTCGTCACGAGGGTCTAATCGGATCGGATTTTGAATACTGATAATGCCCTGGTCACCAATCTGCTGCCCGAGGATCCGGTTTAGTTTGTTGACAAGCGCAACATGCACAGGACCAATTGGGCTCATCAGATAGATTTCCCCATCAAGCAATTCAACCCGGTCATCCTCGGTCAGAATACCAGTTTCACGCATGCGCGCATAGTCTTCAACCGTAAATTGCTTTCGCGCCGGGGGTGCCGTCATGTCCGTACTCCCGATAGAGACACGTTTCATATTCCCCACGATCATACCATACGGCGTGGCAAAGCGGAAGCAGCGTGCCACGTGGCGTGTCCGGCAAGTTCTGTGTCACTCTGAGCCAATGAGCCGAAGCGCTGAGCCTTCGCTTCGCGCAGGGGAACCTCCGCGAGGAATCTTTTGCTGATGGGCCGCAAGACCCCTCGCGGAGCCTGCCCTGCCCCTCGACAAGCTCGGGAGCCGCGAAGCCGCGGGGCTGGGGGTGACATGGGAGCATGGGGTCAGGATGCGGCCCACGCACAACCCCTCGTTGTCATATCAATGCGGCTCGTCCTCTAGTTCGCTCAACATCTCCTCGGGATGCTGGCGGATCTCGAGGCTGCGCTGCTCGATCTCGCGGCGCAGTTCGCGCCGTAGTTTGGCTGCTGCCCAGCGCCGGCGCTGCTCCGGGGTCTCGATCGGCACCTGGCGAACGGTACAGGGCCGCCCGTGCTCATCGACCGCGACCATGGTGAAGTAGCAGGTCAGCACATGGCGCTCGCTGCGGGCAGTGATGTTCTCCGCGACCACGCGGATGCCGACCTCCATGGACGTTCTGCCAGTGTAGTTGATCGATGCGATGAAGCTGACCAGCTCGCCCACGTGGATACGCTCGTGGAAGACCACCTGGTCGACCGAGATGGTGACCACATAGGTGCCCGAGAAGCGTGACGCGCAGGCGTAGGCCACCTGGTCGAGCAGCCGCAGGATATGGCCGCCGTGCACGTTTCCGGCAAAGTTCGCCGTGTCCGGGGTCATCAGCACCGTCATGGTCAGCGTTCGGTACTGCGACGGATGTTCTGCTTGCGCCATCATTGCGCACTCCTCAACTGCTATCAATGGGGTCGAGCTAGCCCTACAATGAAGGGTGTCATTCCGAGCCCTTCGGCTACGCGGCTCCCGAGCTTGTCGCGGGGCAGGGTAAACTCGGCGAGGAATCCCGGCTCCTGATGCCATGCCGAGACCCTTCACTCCGGCTGCGCCTCCGTTCAGGGTGACAGGTGGCATGCATGCTGATGCGGCAAAAAGCGAACCCTTGTTGTCATGCTAGTGACGAGAAAGCGGAGCTTCTACGCTCAGTATAGCACTGCCAGATACCGCTACCGTGGTATACTGGTGCCGCCGTTGCTGAGAGTGGGAATGCATGCGTATGTCAACCAGCCGCGCCCAGGGCCCCGCGCTTGCGCTGCTCATTCTCTGTGCGCCCGAGGACGCGCCGGCGATGCGTGCGCTGGCCCGGCGCCTGCACACCGACGGTTTTAACCCGAGCCTTGCCAGCGATCTCCCGGCGGAGCGCCGTGACACGCCGTGGGCGCTGCGCGAAGCGCTGCGTGCCGCGGACGCGGTTGTGGTCTGCCTGTCGCAACGCGCCTGGCCGGCCAGCGGCCCCGTGCCGACGATGGCGAAGTACCTGGAGTTGCTGGCGGTGACGCCAGCCGGTGGCCGCCTGATCCTGACCCTCAAGCTCGCCAGCGTCGAAACGCCGCCCGCGCTGCGCGCCTCCCCGGTCCTCAACTTGTTCAGCGCCAGCGGCTATGCACAGTTGCTGCACACGCTCCGTGCCCACGCCGCTGCCCAGCCGCCGCCCCCGCCCTCGCCGCCCCCGTCCCGGCCCCCGGCGGCCCTCCCCGTCCTGAGCCTGCGCGGCGACTTCGGCTTGCCAGCCCTGGTTCGGCAGGGCCTGATGCTGCGCCTGGGGCGCGGCGTCGCCCGGATGGTCTTTCTGCCCGACGCCGATCATGCCCTCGTTGTCTCAGGGGGCGGCCCGTCGCTGGTCGATCTGCGGCGTGGCATGCCCCTGTGGGCCATCGACTGCCCGACCCGCTGCGCGGCCCTCAGCCCCAGCGGGCGGCTGCTGGCGGTCGCCGCCGGGCCGCAGATCGCCCTGTGGGATCTCGCTGACGGGCGGTTACGAGGTAGCTGCAGCGGTCACAGCGCGGCGGTAACCGGGCTGGCCTTCGCCCCCGACGAGCGGACGCTGGCCTCGGCGAGCCTGGATCGGAGCGTCTGGCTCTGGCGCTGTGGTGGCGAGGGTGCTTCCCCGGTGGTGCTGGCCAGTCTGCGCGATGGCGATGAGCAGCTGCTCAGTGTGGCCTTCAGCCCCGATGGCGCCCTGATCGCCGCCGGTGGCGCCGACCGCACTGTGCGTGTCTGGCGCAGCGTCGATCGGACCCGTGTCCAGACGCTGCCGGGCCACGGCGGTAGCGTCGAGGCGCTGGCCTTCAGCCCTGATGGCGCCCTGCTGGCCGCCGGCTCCCGTGGGCGCAGCGTGCATCTGTGGGATACCCGTACCTGGCGCCTGGCGCGCAGCCTGGATGGTCACCAGGGCGCGGTTGAGAGCCTGGCCTTCAGCCCCGATGGTGCCTTGCTCGCCAGTGGCGCGGCCGACCACCAGACGCGTATCTGGCGCAGCGCCGATGCTGTGCTGCTACACACGCTCGACGGGCACGCCGGTCCCGTTGTCGGCGTGGCCTTCAGCCCCGATGGCGCCCGCCTCGCGACGGTGGCTGAGGACGAGCGGCTGTTCACCTGGCGGGTCGCCGATGGCGCCCGGCTGACGGCGCTACGCCCGCTCAGCGGCCGGGTGACTGCCCTCGCCGTCAGCCCGGCAGGTGAGCGGCTGGCTGTGGGTGGCAGCGACGGTTCCCTGTCGGTCTATGCGCTGGAGGCAGGCGGCGCCCGGCGCACGCGGCTCCGTGACCACCCGGGGGCGGTCACGGGGCTGGCCTTCGCCGGATCGCTGCAACTGATCACCGCCGCGAGCGACCAGCGTATCCGCGCCTGCCACGTGGCAAGCGGTGAGGTGAGCGTCCTGATGCAGACCCACGAGGGGCAGCAGGTGGCCGCGCTCGCTCCCGATGGGCGACTCATGGCGAGCAGTGACGGCAGCGGCACGGTGCAGCTCTGGCACCTTGCCGCACCGCCAGAGGTGCCGGGGGGGCGCTTCTGGTGCGTCCTGCGCGGGCTGCGCGGGCGGCCGCGGCATGTGACGTTCGGCGGGGACGCTGTCGCGGTCGCAACCGATGATGGCCGCATCTATGCCTGGCGCCTGGCCGATCTTGAGCGCGAGCAGCGCGAACCCGCGCTGGCTCTGCACTTCGCCGACGGGCCGCTGCGCAGTCTGCATTTCAGTGCCGATGGCGCCATGCTGGCCGCAGGCGGGGAGCATGGCGCCATCCAGGTCTGGCGGGTTGCCGATGGGACTGAACAGCGCGCCCCGGGCGGCGCCACGCAGCCGCTGGTGAGCCTGGCCTTTGCGCCGGACGCCCGCGCGCTGGCCGCCGGTGATGCCAGCGGCGCCATCCGCATCTGGCGGCTGATCCCCGATGAACAGCGGCGGCGCGCAAACCCGGCCACGACAATCACCGGCCACGCCGGCGCCGTCACCCGGCTGGTCTATACGCCGGACGGCGCGACCCTGATCAGCGCCGGCTCCGACGGCACGGTGCGCCTCTGGCGGACGTGAGCCACTCGCGCCCGTGCGTGCTACAGCGCGAACGTGTTCACCCTGCTGCAGCATGCCCGCCGGGCTGGCGCCGGGCGGTGCCATGCAGATCGTTCATCAGCCCTGGCCTACCTGTGGCCCTCGTCGCCTGTGGCGCCTCCAGCGGCCGGCAGGCGCACCACAAAGACACAGCCGCCCCCCGGTCGCTCGGTTACCCAGATCCGGCCGCGGTGCGCCTCGACGACCTCGCGGCAGAGCGCCAGCCCGAGCCCCACGCCGCGCTGCGCCTCGCCACCGCCCTGCACGAAGGGCAGGAAGATCTGCTCGCGCGCTGCGGGTGGGATACCGGGACCGTTGTCGCTCACGCGCAACAGGATGGTGCCCGGCTCATCGCCTGGAACGCCCTCGACTGCTACAAAGCCGCCCGCTGGCGCAAAGCGGAGCCCATTACTCACCAGGTTGGTCAGCATCCGCTGCAGCAGCCGCTCGTCGCCGGCCACCTGCAGCGCCGGGTACGCCCCCTGGTTGGTGAGCACGATGCCCCGCTGCAGCGCGATCGGCTGCAGCACCTGGCAGATCTCGCTGATCAGCTCAGCGACGGAGACCGGCTGCGGGACGATGCGGAAGCCCTGCTGCAGCCGCGCCACCTCCAGCATATCGTCACAGAGCTCGACGGCCGTCTGGACACTGCGCAGCCCTGCCTGCAGCGCCTCGAACACCGCGGGCGGCACCTCGCGATCGCGCAGCAGTCGCTGCGCCACCTCGATCGCCGCGTGCGTGGCAACCAGCGGGCTGCGGATATCGTGGGCCAGGCGGGCGACCACACCGTCGCGCAGGTAGTCGGCGCGGTGCAGGCGCGCAAAGCGCCGCGCCCGTTCAAGCGTCTGGCCCACCAGCGGCAGCGCCGTGGTCAGCTCAGTGCGTGCTGAGCGCTCGAAGCGCCTGCTCCCGGCCCGTGCGAGCAGCAGTACCCCCTGGGGCCCCTGCGCCCCGGGGATGGCCGCCGCGATCGGCGCGGGGCCGGGCAGTGGCACCACCCCCGGCGGCAGCGCGCCGACTCCGATCAGCTGGCTGGTCGCGCGCACTGCTGGCGTTGCCGCGATTGCCGCCACCTCGGCCGGGTCGGGCATGGGCACACCATAGGCCGCCGGTGGAAGCTCATCGGCCAGCAGCAGGCCTGCGTCGGCGCCAGCCAGGCCAGCACAGGCCTCTAGCGTCACCCGTGTCGCCTCACCAGCCTCGAGCAACGGGCTTAGCCGTAGCGCCAGGTTGAAGAGCGCTACGGTTGAGCTCGGCTTGGGGCTGGGGTCACGCATCGAACAACTCGTGGATGCTGGTGACGGGTGCTGTCCTCTGGAGAGGGAAGGGTAGTATACCGCACCTGGCCGTGTTCGTGTTTGACGCCCGACTCGCGCCTCGCTATAATGCCTCTGTTACACGACCGACGGGTGCGTCGCGCCCCTTCAGCCGGAGGACGATTCTTCATGAGCAGTGTGCCCAGCCAGCGCGGTCGCAAAGTTGCCGCTCGCAAGCGCAACCCGCTCCTCCCCTACTATCTCGCCATTGGCGCCGTGGTTGTGCTTGGCGCCGCCTTTCTGGCCACCTATCTGCTGCGCAACAACGCCGCGCGCCAGGTCACTGCGCCCAACGCGCCGGTGGGCCAGACGGCCGAGGGCTTCTGGTACAAGGGCAACCCGGCGGCCCCGGTTACCGTGATCGAGTATGCCGACTACCAGTGCCCCTCCTGCGCCTACTACGACCGCAACATGGCGCCGATCATCGCCCGCGACTATATCGACACGGGCAAGATCCAGTTCGTCTACCACGAGGTGCCGCTCAATAGCCACCAGCACGCGGTTGCAGCCGCCGAGGCGGCGCGCTGCGCGGGCGACCAGGGCCAGTTCTGGCAGATGCACGATATGCTCTATCTCAATCAGGAGCAGTGGTCGCCCCTCAGCACGGTTCGTAACGTCTATAGCGGCTATGCTGGCCAGCTGGGCCTCGACCGCGCCGCTTTCGACGCCTGTATGAGCGCCGGCACCCACACTGCTGTGGTCACCGCCGCCGCTGAGACGGCTTTCGCCGCCGGGGTTACCGGTACCCCCACCTTCAGCGTCAATGGCCAGCTCGTGGATATGCGTGGCCTGCCCGGCGCCATCGAGGCCGCCCTGCGCGCGGCCGGGCAGTAGGCCGGCGTCTGGCGCGTCCAGGCGCATCTGGTGTTTCGGCGTCGTTGCGCCGGGCCACTGCGGCAGTCTGGCTGCCGTGCGGGCTCGACCGTGTTCCAGGCTGCCAGCAGCATAGGAGCGAGCGATCCTCGTGCGTAGCAGAGAGCTAACCTCACTGATCATCATCGCGGTCGTCACCGCCCTCGCCCTCTGGATCAACCTGGCCCCGGGCCAGATGTTCCTCGGCCGCGATGTCAGCTTCCGGCTCGGGCTCGATCTGCAGGGCGGCATCCAGGTGCTGCTGCGCTCAACCGATCCCGCGACCACCCCTGAAGAGATGGAGACGGCCCGCCGGGTGATCGAGCGGCGGGTCAATGCCCTCGGCGTCGGTGAGACGGTGGTGCAGCTCGCCGGCAACGACCGCCTGATCGTCGAGCTCCCCGGCGTCGAAAACCCCGAACAGGCGGTCGATACCCTGCGTGGCACCGGCCGCCTTGAGTTTATCGACCCCCAGGGCCAGTATCTCGCCCCCGGCACGGTGGTGCGCACCACCAGCAGCCCCAACCCGCCCCAGCTCAGCGCCAGTGAGACCGTCACCGCGACGACCGCCCCGGCCGCACCGGACACGGTCTTCACCAGTATCACCGATGGCGCCGACCTCGATACCAGCGCCGTGCAGCCGACGATCTCGCAGGGCGGTATCACCAGCCGGCCCGCTGTCTCCTTCGCCTTCCGCGGCGACTCGGCCACCCGCCTGGCCCAGTTTACCGCCGCGAACGTTGGCCAGCCGATGTGCATCGTGCTTGACAATACCATCGTGAGCTGCCCCCAGGTCAATGCTGCCCTGACCGACGGCTCCGGCGTGATCGAGACCAATAGCACCGAGGATCGTGACGCAATCCTCAACCAGCTCAAGTACGGCGCGCTGCCCGTCCCGCTGGTTATCGAGACGACCCGCGCGATCACCGCTACCCTCGGCCAGGAGTCGGTGCAGGCAAGCATTGTTGCCGGCATCGTCGGCCTGACGGTGGTGGCGCTCTTCATGATCCTGTTCTACCGCCTGCCCGGCGTGCTGGCAACGCTCGCCCTGGCGATCTACACCCTGATCAGCTTTGCGCTCTACCGTTTCATTCCGATCACGCTCACGCTGCCCGGTATCGCCGGCTTCATCCTCTCGATCGGCCTGGCCGTCGATGCCAATGTGCTGATCTTTGCCCGTCTGCGCGAGGAGTACCGCCGTGGCCGCGACATCCGTGGTGCCCTCGAACTTGGCTTCGAGGAGTCCTGGCCGGCAATCCGCGACTCGAGCGTCTCAACGCTGATCACCTGTGCGGTGCTGTTTGTCTTTGGCAACAACTTCGGCGTCAGCATCATCCAGGGCTTCGCCCTGACCCTGGGCCTCGGCATCCTGATCAGCCTCTTCACGGCAGTGGTGGTCACGCGGACCTTCCTGCGCCTGGCGGCGCCGCTCTTCAGCGAGCAGCGCGCCTGGCTCTACGGGATCGACCGCCGCGAGCCGCAGCTGGCCGGGCCGGAAGCGGCCTAGTGCATTCTGCCACGAGTACACACACCTATGGACAAACTTGTCGCCCGGCGCTACTGGTGGTTCGCCTTCTCCCTGCTGCTGATCCTGCCCGGGCTCTACTTCTTGCTCCTGCACCCGCTGGTAAGCAGCGGGCGCTTCGCGATCGGTCTGCGCCCTAGCATCGACTTTAGCGGCGGCGCGCTCTGGGAGTTGCGCTTCGCCGATAAGGCGCCTGGCGACGTTGGCGACGAGGCCGTGGCGGCTGTCTTTGCCGCCCAGGGCTTCGAGAACGCCCAGGTGCGGATGAGCCAGGTCGAGATCGATGGGCGCCCGGTCGCCGACGCGATTGTGCGCACGCGCCCGCTTAGCGAGACGGCGCCTCGCGAGGAGACGGCGGCCGTCGAGGCGGCGCTGCAGGCCGCGTTTGGCACGGTGACCCGCGAGCGCCTTGAGAGCGTTGGCCCCACCGTGAGCCAGGAGAGCACGCGCAGCGCGATCATCGCTGTGGCCGCCGCGACCGTGATGATCCTGATCTATCTCACCTGGGCCTTTCGCAAGGCGCCCCACCCCGTGCGCTATGGCATCTGCGCCATCCTCGCCATGATCCACGATGTGCTCGTGGTGCTCGGCATCGCGGCCATCCTCAGCACCTTCAACCCGCGCTTTGAGGTCGATGCGCTCTTTCTCACTGCCCTGCTCACCATCCTCAGTTTCTCCGTCCACGATACGATTGTGGTCTTCGACCGTATCCGCGAGAACCTGATCAACCGCCATCCCGGTGAGATCTTTGATGGGATCGTCAACCATAGCATTGTGCAGACCCTGCCGCGCTCGATCAACACCCAGCTGACGACCTTCTTTACCCTCACCGCGCTGCTGCTCTTCGGCGGCGAGACGATCCAGAACTTCGTGCTTGTGCTGCTGATCGGCCTGGTCGTCGGCACCTACTCCTCGATCTTCAATGCGGCCCAGATCCTCGTGGTCTGGGAGCACCGCGAGTGGCGCCACTGGTTCGGGCGTGGCGGCCCGCGTGCCGACGAGCCTAGCGCCGCGCCGGCGAACTGAGCGCAACTGGCCGATGGTCATCACGTTGCTCAGCGATTTTGGCCTGCGTGATGCCTACGTGGGCGCGATGAAGGGCGTGGCGCTGGGCATCTGCCCTCAGGCCACACTGGTCGATATTTGCCACAGCGTGCCACCCCAGGACGTGCTGGCTGCCGCCCTGCTCCTCCCGACCTATGTGCCCTGCTATCCCCCCGCCAGCGTCCACGTCGCGGTGGTTGACCCCGGTGTGGGCAGTGAGCGGCGCGGGCTTGCCATCGCGGCCAGCCTGGACGGGGGGCAGCAGTATCTCGTCGGGCCCGACAACGGGCTCTTCTGGCCTCTGCTCACCCGCGCAGCTGCGTTCCACGCGGTGGAACTCGCCGAGCCCCGCTTCTGGCGGCCGCAGGTTGCGCCCACCTTCCACGGGCGTGACATCTTTGCCCCGGTGGCCGCCCACCTGGCCGGTGGCGTGTCGCTTGCCGCCCTGGGGCCACCGGTCACCGACCTGGTGCGCCTGGAGTTGCCGCGCCTCCAGCGTGAGCCCGGCGCCCTGGTGGGGGTGATCGTGGCCATTGATCACTTCGGCAACTGTGCAAGCAATATCGGCGCGGACGAACTGGCGGAGTTGGGCGATCCGGCTGCGCTACGGGTGATCGTCGCGGGGCGCGAGCTCGGGCCGCCGCGGCGCACCTTCGCCGACGTGGCGGTAGGCGCGCCACTGGCTCTCTGCAACAGCGCTGGCTGGCTTGAGGTGGCGGTGCGCGACGGTGACGCCGCCCGTGAGCTTGGTCTGCGCCGTGGCTCGGCCATTCGCGTGTTGGCCGGGTAGGCACCCCGTCGGTGCTCGTC
>JACAEO010000376.1 GCA_013388805.1 Chloroflexota bacterium | reverse complement strand
CGCCTGACCCCGCCACCGGGCGACGGGGCGGCTGCGGGCGCGTGGGGGCTGCACGGGGCACCACCACCCACATGGCGGCGCATCCCGCGCCCCCCGGCTATCGGCTTTTCACCTCAGCCGTCCATGCGGCTGCGCCGCACAACGCCGCGATGAAAACAGCGGCAGCTTATTACTACAGTTGTAAGTTGTCTTGACTGGTAGGCTGGAGCTGGTTGTCACACCGAGCGTAGCGAGGGGTCTTCCAGCCACGAGGAGGTAAGATTCCTCGCTGCGCTCGGAATGACAAGGGCTCTGGCATACGAACTACAACTGTAGGATTATCGGCTATCGGCTATCGGCTTTTCACCTCAGCGCGCCAGCAGTGGCAGGTACAGGCGCGGGTCGGCACCGGCCAGGTTGAGCCCGACAAGTAGCGGGTCGTGGTCGGAGACGCGGAACGCGTCGGCGGCGTAGAGCGGCAGGGCATTCGACTTGCGCTCGAAGCTGGCCTCACCAGGGTCCTGGAGCGAGTCGTTGTAGTCGAACAGGACTGGCTCATCGGCATTGATGTGCCACTCGCTCACGCCGGTCACCCGCGTGGCAAGGCTGGGACTGGCCAGAGCGTAGTCCAGGTAGCCAGGCTGGCCGTCAAACACGTAGCTGTACGCGTCAGGCCCGCGCAAGCGATCGACCAGGTCCACAAAGCCGGCTGCCTCGAGCGCGCGAATCGGGTCCTCATTGCGATAGGCATTCAGATCGCCGACAATCAGATAGTCGGGGGCGCCCACCCCCGTCGGGTCGCTGGCCAGCCAGCGGGCCAGCGCCGCAGCGGCACGGGTGCGGCTCGCGTTCCAGTAGCCCTGGCCGTCGTTCTGGTCGCAGTTCGGGTTGGCGCCGGGACCCTGGACGCTGCAGACGCCGCCCGCCCCACCGAGCCCTGAGTCGCCTTTTGACTTCAGGTGGACAACCACCACGGTGAAAAGCTCGCCGCTGGCGTTCTCGCGGAAGCTCTGGGCCAGCGCCGGGCGGTTGCGGCTCGAGTCGAACTCGGGGTCGACGCTGGCATCGAGCACGGCGAAATCGCCGACCGGGGTCACGCGGGCCGGCTGGTAGAGCATCCCGACCCGGATCGCGTCGCTTCCAATCAGGCCGCTGTCGATAACGCTGTAGCTGGCCGGCCCGGCGGCGTTCAGGTCACGAACAATCTGCAGCGTCGGGGTGACGGCCGGCGTATTCTCCAGTTCGACCAGGCCGACCACGTCGGCATTGAGGGCGAGCAGAGCCTGGGTCAGCTTCTCGCGCTGGCGCAGGCTCTCGGCGGCGCTGTCCGGTCCGCGGCAGTCGGCGGTTCGACTGGGGCCACAGCTGCCGACCGTGCTCGACGCGGTGCTGTCAATCGTGAGGAAGTAGTTCAGCACATTGGCAGCGGCCACCCGCAGGCTACCGGATACGACCGGCGGCGCCGGGCGCGGGTTGGCGCTGGTAAACGCGTAGCTGAAGGCCGGCTCAACCGGGCGGATGCGCCAGGCGTCGGTGCCGCTCTGGCCGGCGAATGACCAGTGCAGCACGCCGGTCAGGTTGGTGATCGTGTCGCCGCCGCGGAAGAAGTTGCCGGTGCTCAGGCCGGGCCGCGGCCAGAAGTAGGGCTGGTTCGTACCACTGGCGATGGCGCTGTTCTGGGTGTTGTTCAGGTCATCGAGGATGATCGTGCGCCGGGCGACATCCACCAGGTGCCGGGCATAGCCGGCGGCATCGGGCAGGCTCTGGTCGGTAAACTGGCGTGGACGTCCATCGGCGCTGAGCACAAGCTGGCCGTAACGGGCCAGTTCGAACTGCTCGGCGATGGTGAGGGTGGCCGGGAAACGCACCAGCATGCCCTCGAAGGCCTCGAAGTAGGCATCGATCTGCGGGCGGGCGGTGGCCAGGTCGGCGCCAGTGACCCCGGGCACAGGCATGCTCAGGCTGGCCGGCGTAGGCAATGGGTTGTTCCGGCTCAGGATCGTGATGCTGCCAGCGGTGCTGGCCGTGATCTGGCTCATGGCGAAGAACTCGCTGACGCTGCCGGTGACGCGCACCTGATCGCCCAGCGCCACATCCAGCGGGCAGCTATTGCAGAAGACGAACAGGCCCTCGGAGGTGTCAGGATCGCCGTCGGCGTCAGTCTCCTCCTCTTGCAGAAAGAAGCCGCGCAGCTCGCTAGCCGCCTGGTAATCGCCGATCACCAGCGCCTCGACGGTGACGCTCTGGCCGGCGAGCGGGCTGGCCGGGCCGCTGCCCTGCACCTGGCCAATCGACGTGATCGGCGGGCCGGACATCACGGTGAGCGTCGCGGTCTGGCTGTCGGCACTGCCGGCGTTGTTGCTCACGCGGACCCAGTAGCGGTAGCTGCCCGCCGCGAGCGCCGGGGTGGTATAGCTGCTGGCGGTGGCGCCATCGATCGGGCTGACAGGGTCGCCGCTGTCGCCGGTGTACCACTGGTAGCTGAGCGGCGCGCTGCCGGTGGCGACCACGCTCAGGCTCGCCGTCTGCCCGGCAGCGATCGTCCTGCTCTGCGGCTGGGTGGTGATGCTGGGGGCAGTGGGTGGCGGGTCGCCACCACAGGGCGCGCGTGGGCTGGCGCTGTTGCGCGGGGCCGGCACGCTGGCAGCGAAATCGGCGCTGTTGCTATTGGTGTCGGTGCAGCCTCCGCCCGCGCGCAAGGCGGCGCTGGTATTGTTCAGCGTTGGCGCCGGACCAGCGCCCTCAAAGAAGTTGGCACTGCCATAGCCGACCAGGTCGAGGATGAACGCGGTCTGCTCCGCCGTGCAGGGGGTCGAGCCGCCGTTGCAGTTCAGCCCGCTGCTGCTGGTCACCAGCACCACTTTGCCGGCCGTGGCACTGGCGTTAATGGCGCCACTCGCATCCGGGGTGGGCAGCGCCACACCGCTGGCGCCGCCGCTCAACTGGATCAGATAGTACTGGCCCGACGCCAGGCTCCCGCTCAGCGTGGCCATAGGATTGTCGGCAAACACACCCGGGCCGGTGGCGCTGGCATACTGGATCGACCAGCCATCCAGGCTGACGCTGGCAGCACTGCGATTGAAGAGCTCGACGTAGTCGTTGGCAAAGGGCGCGCCGCTATTGCCACCGCCCCCGTAGATCTGGCTGATCACCACCGGGGCATTGGGCGCGAGGGCCCGCATGGGCGTGGCCGGTCCGGCGAAAACGACCAGGGCCACGAGCAGGAGCGCAACGAGGTACGTGCGACACACGTGGCGATGCGAACGGGACGGCAGCATAGGGTTCTCCCTGGTGTGCCTTAGCCCTGCGATGAAGCGCCCACTGGCTCGCGATCCGCGACGGCCGGCACCTGCTGGGTGAGGCAGTGCCAGGCGCCGAGGCCCCAGACGACATCGGTGCAATCGAGGCCCACGATCGCCCGGTCAGGGAAGCAGCGCTGCAGCAGCGCGGCGGCCCGGGCGTCGCTGGCCCCGCCGAAGGTGGGCAGCAGCACCACCCGGTTACCGATGTAGAAGTTGGCGTGGGAGGCGGGCAGGCGCTGGCCATCGTGGACGACGGGCGGCGGCATGGGCAGGCTGAGCACCGTCAGCGGGCGGCCCTGGAGATCGGTCATCAACTGGAGGCGGCGCAGGTTCTCCTGGAGCAGGTGGTAGTTCTCGTCCTGCGGATCCTCCTCAACCGCGGCGAGCACGGTAGCCGGGGCGACGAACCGGGCAATGTCGTCGATGTGGCCGTCGGTATCATCGCCGACGATGCCCTCGCCCAGCCAGAGGACCTTCTCGACCCCGAGGAAGTTACGCAGCCGCGCCTCGATCGTCGCGCGGCTGAACTGCGGGTTGCGATTGGGGTTGAGCAGGCACTGCTCGGTGGTCAGCAGCAGGCCCGCCCCGTCCACGTCGATCGAGCCACCTTCGAGCACCATACCGCCCTGGAAGCAGATCGCATCGAGGTAGGCGGCCATCTGGCGAGGAATCTCGTCATCGAGGTCGTACGGTGGATACTTGCCGCCCCAGGCGTTGAAGTCCCAGTCGACCGCGGCGAGCTTCGGCTCTTCGTCGCGCACGAGGAAGATCGCGCCATGGTCGCGGCACCAGGCATCGTTGGTCGGGAAGCGATGGAACTGGATCGCGCCCGTTGCCCCCGCCGCGGCGAGCAAGGCGCGCGCCCGGGCCTCCATTGCCGCATCGTTGACGTTGATATGCACCGGCTCGGAGCGGGCCAGGGCGGCCACCGCCTGCGCGTAGACCGGCAGCACCGCGTCGAGTTTGCCGGGCCAGCTGGCCTCCTTGTGTGGCCAGGAGAGCCAGGTCGCCTGGTGGGGCGCCCACTCGGCGGGCATACGATAGCCCAGGTCGCGTGGTGTTTTCATTCGTCGATGAAGCGCCTGGTGATCTCACCATAGGCGTCGATACGGCGATCGCGCAGGAAGGGCCAGTGCGTGCGCTGGATATCGAGCATATCCAGGTCGAGCGGCTGCACGAGCACGGCCGGCTCGTCCACCGGGGCGCGCACAAGCACGGTGCCCTGCGGGTCGCTGACAAAACTCTGCCCCCAGAACTCGATCCCGCCGGCCGGATCGCCCTCGTGGCCGGTGCGGTTGACGCTAACCACGTAGCAGCCGTTGGCCACGCCGTGGGAGCGCTGGATAAGCTCCCAGCTCTGGTGCTGGGCAATTCCGTGGGCGGCCTTCTCAGCGGGGTGCCAGCCGATTGCAGTCGGGTAGCAGAGGATGTCGGCGCCCCGCAGCGCGGTGAGCCGGGCGCCCTCGGGGTACCACTGGTCCCAGCAGATCAGCACTCCGAGGCGGGCAAACCGGGTGGGAAAGACCTTGAAGCCCAGGTCGCCCGGCGTAAAGTAAAACTTCTCGTAGTAGAGCGGGTCATCCGGGATGTGCATCTTGCGATACTTGCCGAGGTAGGCCCCGTCGGCATCGAGCACGGCGGCGGTATTGTGATAGAGGCCCTCGGCGCGCTTCTCGAAGAGGCTGGCGATGATCACCACCCCCAACTCGCGGGCCAGGGCCGCGAAGCGCCCGGTGCTGGGGCCAGGGATGGGCTCGGCAAGGGCAAAGTGGGCGTAGTCCTCGCTCTGGCAGAAGTAGCGCGAGCGGAAGAGCTCGGGCAGGCAGACCACCTGGGCGCCGCGCGCGGCGGCCTCGCGCACGCCCGCAATCGCCGCGGCCGTATTCTCCTCGGGGCTGTCGCCACAGCGCAGTTGCACCAGGCCCACATTGACGATCCGTCCGCTTGGGTTCGTCACACGCAACGCTCCTATCCGTTGTTCGGCCTCCGTGGCTGGTCACGCCCATCATACCATCTCTGCGCCCGCAACCGTTCACACCTGGAGTAACACACGAGCCTGGGAGCGCGGGCGTCCCGTCCGCGCTCCCGCAGGCTGCTCTCACTCTGATAGTTGGCGTAGTTCGCTCGTAGACGCGACGAGGGCGGGACGCCCGCGCTCCCAGGAGAGCTGTGAACACGTACGCTGCGCCGCCCGGTTTGCGCGTTAGCGCATGACCTGGTACCCTGCACACCATGGACGAGCGGATCCTCGAGTTTGTTGCCGCGCTGCGCGCCGCGGGCCTTCACATCAGCATCGCCGAGAGCCTCGATGCGCTGCGCGCTGTCGAGCAGACCGGGATTGCCGAGCCGGCGCTGCTGCGCGCCGCGCTCAGGGCCACCCTGGTTAAGACCCACAGCGACCTGCCCAGCTTCGAGCGGCTCTTTCCGCTCTACTTCGGCGGCAGCGGCGTCGCCTTTGTGCAGCCCGGCGAGGAAGCGGCGCTCAGCCCGGCGGAACAGGCGCTGCTCGACCAGGCGCTGCAGGCGGCGCTGACGCAGGCGCCCTCACCCGAACTGGCCCGCATCTTCACGGCGATCGCCAGCGGGCAGCCGCTGCAGGCCGGAGAGCTCGCCGCACTGCTGGCCCGCCTGGGGCCGCCGCCAACCAGCAGCCCGATCTTCCAGCCCTGGATGGCCCGGCGCGCCCTGCGCGAGTTGCAGTTCGAACAGCTGGAGGTGCTGCTGCACGCGCTCCTGGCCCAGCTCCGCGCGGCGGGCCTGCGCGGCGCGGCGCTGGCGGCGCTCGAGCAGAGCATCCGCCTGAACCAGGCAGCCCAGGCCGAGCAGATCGGGCGCGCAGTCGGCCTGCAGATGCAGCGCCAGGCCGCCACCGCGCACGAACGCGTCGATCCGCGCGACACACTGCTCGATCGGCCCTTTCACCTGCTCGACACCGGGGAGAGCGAGGCGCTGCGCGGCGAGGTGGCCCGCCTGGCCGCCCAGTTGCGCACCCAGGCCGCGCT
>JACAEO010000305.1 GCA_013388805.1 Chloroflexota bacterium | reverse complement strand
GAGTTTACCCTGCGCGAAGCCGAAGAGTGGACCCTGCCCCTCGACAAGCTCGGGAGCCGCGGAGCCGAAGGGCGCGGGGTGACATGGATGGCGGCACCGCGGACCAGTGCCACGACGACCAGCCCCGCCAGGGCGGGCGGCGGCGCCACGACGACCAGCCGCGCCACGACTACCAGCCTCGCCAAGGCGGGCCGCGGCGCCACGACGGGCCAGCGCCACCCCATGTCATTCCGAGCGGAGCGAGGAATCTGGCCGCGCGGTGCGCTGAAGACCCCTCGCTGCGCTCGGGGTGACATGGATGGCGGCACCGTGGACCAGTGCCACGACGACCAGCCGCGCCGCGACGGGCCAGCGCCACCCCATGTCATTCCGAGCGGAGCGCAGCGGAGCGAGGAATCTGGCCGCGCGGTGCACTGAAGACCCCTCGCTGCGCTCGGGGTGACATGGCGGCAACGCGGACCAGCGCCACGACGGGCCAGCGCCACCCCATGTCATTCCGCGTACCTGATGGCCCGCCGCCGGACCACCAGCTACGCGGAATGACAGCGGCGCTGGCATACGAACGACAACGAGGCGGGTTTCTGTCATAATGATACTGCTGGCAAACGCCGTTTTGCCCACGCCGGGTGAGCGGGCTGCCCGCGCACCCGGGGTTGCCAGCAGCATCCTGTAATAGCCGGCTGCTATGATGAATCGTGCAGACCCGGTTGTCGCACCACACCTCATGCTCGCCAGACCCGTCCGGGGCGGCGCGATCAGCAAGCGAGTCACAGGCCGACGATGGTCGATCTGATCGAGCAAGAACGAACCCGCTTCGAGGTGCTGCGCCGACGCATCTACCGGGCCGTCGGCGCGATCGGGGTGCTGGTGGTGCTCTATGCCCAGTACACCTTCCTCGACCCTGGCGCAGCATACTCATATCTTGAGCGGGCGATCTATGCCCTCAACCACATCCTGCTCGCCGGGTTCAGCGTTGTTGTGCTCTGGCAACTCGCCCGCCGGAGCGTCCCCATCGAGCGACTGGAGCAGCGCATGCTGCTCTTTTTTATCTTTCAGTCATTGATCTTCAATAGCATCCTCCCGGCCGCGTTCAACACACCACCGGAAGAGGTGCTGCGCGGAGCGATCGGCGACGACACCTGGTTCTTGCTCGTCTGCTGCGTTCTGGCCTTCCATCTCTACGCGGACCTGCGCGGCGTGCTGATCGCGCTGGGGGTCTATAGCCTCTCATTCACGATCGTGATCGCGCAGGTGGTGAGCTGGAACGTGCAAGACCGCGATCAGGGCTACGGCGCCCTGATCATCCAGACCTACGCAATGGCCGGCATGTTGCTCGGCTTCATGCTCATTCTGGCCAGTTACCGCAACCGGATCATCCGCCTGCAGACAGAATATGCGATGCTGGCAGTGACCGCCTACACCGATACGCTGACGGGACTGCCCAATCGCCGCCAGCTCTACAGCGAGCTGAACGCCCTGATCACCAGTGTGAAAGGCAACGGCCCCCCGTTCTGCCTGTGTCTGTTCGATCTGGATCATTTCAAGCAGATCAACGACCACCACGGCCACCTGGTCGGTGATCAGGTGCTCATGGCCGTCGCGCAGACGGTGTGCGAACAGCTGCGCGCGACCGATCGCGTCGCGCGCTGGGGTGGCGAGGAATATGCGATCCTGCTGCCGCACACAACCCCGCTGCAGGCGCTCGAAGCAATTGAACGGACGCGCGCAGCCTTGAAAACGATCGTTGTCCCCGGCGTCACACACATTACGGCCAGCTTTGGGCTCGCCGCGTATCAGCCGGATGACAGCAGCGAGACGCTCCTGCACCGCGCCGACGAGAACCTGTACGCGGCGAAACGGGCCGGGCGTGATCGTATTGTGAGCGATGTGCGAAGCGTCAGACAACCTCCTGACCGGCCAGGAAGCCGAGCAGCAGGCCGTGGAATCGCTCCTGAGCCTCAATCTGCGGGAAGTGGCCACAGCGCGGGATGATCACCAGGCGGGCGCCGGGGATGGCGGCCTGGGCGTCCTGCGCATAGCGGGCAAGGAACAGACGATCCTCAGCGCCCCAGACGATCAGCGTTGGGCAGCGGATCTCGGCGAGCCGTGACCAGAGCCCGCTGCCCCTGAGGTCGTTGGCCTCGTAGTTGCGGCTCAGGGCGAGCATCGTCTGGCGCACCCGGGGGTCGCCAAGCGTCTTACGGCCCCGTTCGACCAGTTCGGGGGTGACATAGCGCGCCGGGTCGGCGAAGGCGGCGGCGAGCTGCATGCGGATCACTGCCGGGAAGGCGGAGAGCGAGAGGATGGCCTCGCCCAGGAAGGGCAGCGCGCCGCCCTTGCGCATGAACAGCGGGAGCTGCATGAAGCCCTCACTGTCGGCGAGCATCAGGCGCGCAACGCGGGCCGGGTGGAGCACGGTGGTGGCCAGGGCGTGCTTGCCACCCATCGAGTGGCCGACGACGGCGGCGCTGTCTACGCCGAGCGTCGTGAGCAGGCCAGCATTGAGGTCGGCGTAGCGGCGCAGGCTGTAGGCGGTGCCACCCGGTTTGTCGGACTGCCCGAAGCCCAGGGCATCGGGCGCGATCGCCCGGTAGCCGGCCCTGGCCAGCTGGGCGATCGTTGGCCGCCAGTCATCGGCGCTGACCACAAAGCCGTGGAGCAGCAGCACGGCCGGCCCGCTGCCGGCCGTCAGCACGCGCAGCCGTAGCCCGTCGATGGTGACCATGGTCTCGTCAATGGCGATCGTTTGTTCGATCAGGTCGTGCATGATGGTACCTCACATGCCCTATCGGACCCCAAAGAGATGGGTGAGGCCGGTGCTGGCCGCCCCACCCAGGCTCAGCAGCATCGCCAGCCGGGCGTCCGGCACCTGGTTGGGACCGGCCCGCCCCATCAACTGCTGGACGATCTCGCAGGTCTGGTAGATCGCGGTGGCGCCCACCGGGTGGCCGCGCGCCTTCAGCCCGCCGAAGGTGGAGAGCGGCAGCGTCCCGTCGCGGGCGATCGCCCCCTCGGCGGCCAGGCGCCAGCCCTGCCCCGGCTCGGCAAAGCCGACCGCCTCCAGCGCCAGGCAGGCCATGATGCTGAAGGCATCGTGGACCTCGAACAGGTCGATGTCGTTCCGGTGGACGTTGGCCTTGCGAAAGGCATCGTGCGCCGAGCGGGCGGCGGCATAGAGGTGGAGCGGCTCTGCCCGGTCGGCCACGCGAAACCAGTCGGTCGCCACGCTGGAACTGAGGATGGTGACCGGCTGGTCGGTGTAGGCGCGTGCCTCGCTGGTGCGCGTAAGCACCACCGCCGCGGCGCCATCGCAGACCGGCGAGGCATCGAACAGACGCAGCGGCGGGTCAACCACCCGTGAACTGTTGATCATCTCGTTGGTGACCTCGAGGTCCTTGAACAGCGCGTTGGGGTTGGTGCGCGCATTGGCGTGCGCATTGAGCGAGAAGCCGTTGAAGACCTCGACGGGCACCTGATAGCGGTCCATGTACATGCGCATGAGCCGCGCGTTCATGCCGAGCAGCGTTGCGCCGGTCGGCGTCTCGCTCTCGGCATCCAGCGCCTTGGCCAGCGCCGCAGTCGCCCCGCCGCCGCTCATCTTCTCGACGCCGAGTGCCACCGCCAGGCGGGCCTCGCCGCTGGCCACCGCGAAGTAGGCCATGCGCAGCGCCGCCGCCCCGGTCGCGGTTGCCGCCTCGACCTGTAGCGCCTCGACGCCGCGTAGCCCGGCGGCGCTGGCGATCAGGGTGGCAAGGTGTTTCTGGTTCTGGAGTTCGTCGGCGAGCATATTGCCGACGAAGACCGCGTCGACGCTCTCCACCCGGGCATCGGCCATGGCCAGCTTCAGCGCCTGCACCCCCATCGCGCGGAGTGAGGCGCTGCTGGTTTTGCTCACCGGGATCTGGCCGATCCCGACGATGCTCACGCTCCGCAGACCCTCGGGCATACCCCGTGCCTCCTTGATGCGTATTCAGCGCCGAGGACATCGAGGGCGCAGTGTTGCGCTGTGCGTTGCACCGTGTGCTTCGCTCAAGGACCAGTGTAGCACAAGCCGGGGCGGTCGGCTGCAGGGCTGGCGTCGCGGGGGGCGGTGCTCTCAGGTGTAGCGTTTCTGGCGGATGGCGTCCTGATGCGCTGCTTGCCCTCCCCCCCTCTCCCAGGT
>JACAEO010000360.1 GCA_013388805.1 Chloroflexota bacterium | reverse complement strand
CCTTAACTTGATGCGTATGGGGCGGCGCGCCCCGCCAGCCCCGCGGACGCCCCGCCAGCCCCGCGGCGCCCCGTTCGGTTTGACATTCACCCCACGCTCTTCTACCATGACAGGACGTCCGCAGACGGCGCTCATCCGGCAGTTGAGGAGGTCAACGATGACAGGCATAGCGGGTTGGCCCGCGCTCCCTACTCAGGTCCATATCCGCGAGGTTGGCCCGCGTGACGGCTTACAGAACGAGGAGACCATCCTCTCGACTGCCGACAAGCTCCGACTGATCGATGCCCTCGGTGCCACCGGTCTCACCGAGATCGAGGTTGGCGCTTTCGTGCGGGCCGAGAATGTGCCCCAGATGGCCGATACCGCCGAGGTCTTCGCCCGCCTCACGCGGCTCCCCGGCGTGACCTACAGCGCCATCGCGCCCAATGTGGTGGGCGCCCGGCGTGCGGTGGCAGCCGGCGTCGACGCGGTGCAGGTCTTCCTCAGCGCCAGCGAGAGCCATAACCGTAGCAATGTGAATATGGGCGTTGAGCAGTCGCTCGCCAATGTCGCCGAGATGAGCGCGCTGGTGCGCGCGGCCGGCGTGCCCTTTGACGCAGTGCTTTCGGTGGCCTTCGGCTGCCCCTTCGAGGGCCACGTGCCGATCGAGCGCGTGCTCGAGCTCTGCGGTCGGCTGCTCGACCTGGGCGCCGGCCAGTTGACCCTCGGCGATACGACCGGCATGGCCCACCCGGTGCTGGTGCGCCAGGTGGTACTCGCCTTCCGCGAGCGCTTACCGCGCCAGCCGCTGCGCCTGCACCTCCATAGCGCGCGGGGCGCTGGCCTGGCCAACATCCTGGCCGCACTCGAGGTTGGCATCGCCGAGTTCGATAGCAGTATCGGCGGGATCGGTGGTTGCCCCTTCGCCCCGGGCGCGCCCGGCAATCTCTGCACCGAGGATCTCACCCACATGCTCCACGAAATGGGCATCGCAACCGGACTGGACCTGCCCGCACTCATGGAGACCGCGTTGATGCTGGAGCGTATGCTCGGCCACGTGGTCCCTGGCCAGACGATCAAAGCCGGGATCTGCAAACATCTGACCGGGTGAGGGCCATGGATCCACACAATCGCGTCGTGATCCTCACCGGGGCGTCGGCCGGCATCGGCGCGGCGACGGCGCGGGCCTTCGCCGCGGCCGGTGCGCGCCTGGTACTCGCCGCGCGCTCGCACGAGCCGCTGGAGCGCCTGGCCGCCGCTTTACCCGGCGCCCTCGCGGTGCCCACCGATGTGAGCGACCCGGGCCAGTGCCGCGCCCTGGTGGAGACGGCCGTCTCCCGGTACGGCCAGGTCGATCTGCTGATCAACAACGCCGGCGTCGGCCTCGCTGGCCCCGTCGCGACCCTGGCCAGCGCCGCTCTGGAGCGCGCCCTTGCGGTGGATCTGTTCGGGCCGCTGTGGCTGATGCAGGCGGTGGCGCCGCTAATGCGCGCCCAGGGTCAGGGCCAGATCATCAATGTGTCGACCGTGCTGGCCGAGCAGCCGCTGCCCTACCTCGGCGGCTATGCCGCTGCCAAGGCCGCCCTCGAGCGGCTCAGCGAGGCCATGCGTATGGAGTTGCGCGGCACCGGGGTGCGGGTCACCGTGGTGCGCCCGGGTAGCACGCGCACCGGCTTTAGTGGCCACCGGCTCGGTGCGGGTCGCGAGGTGCGCCGGGTCGCGCCGCGAGGCGTGCCACCCGAGGCGGTGGCCCGCACCATTCTGCGCGCTGCCCGCCGCGAGCCGGCACGCGCCTATGTCACCGTGGGCGACCGGGTGGGGATCTGGGCCGCCCGGCTGGTCCCCAGCCTGGTGGAATCGCTGCTCAGCCGGGTGATCGCCTGGGATCACACCGCTGAGCCAGAGCAGGAGCGTAGTCTGCCGTGACCGAACCTGCACCACAGCTGTACTTGCGTACCCCGGCCGTTGATGCCGATGGGCGGCAGATCGCCTTCGTCTATGCCGGTGACATCTGGCTGGTCGCGGCAGACGGCGGGGCCGCCGAGCGGCTCACCGCCCATCAGGCCTATCACTACGCGCCGCGCTTCAGCCCCGATAGCGCCAGTGTGGCCTTCACCTCGGGGCGCAGCGGCGCCGGCGATATCTTTGTGTTGCCGCTCGATGGCGGCCCGGTGCGGCAACTCACCTTCCACGACGCCTTCTGCCGCGTCGAGGACTGGGCGCCCGACGGCCAGACGATCTACTTTACCTCTGACCGTGAACAGCTCGGCCCCGACATCTACCGCGTTGGCCTGGCGGGCGATACGCCGGCCCTGGTCTACAGTGAGCCCTACGAGAGCCTGGGCTTTGTGGCGCTTGCCCCCGGCGGCGAGCAACTCGCCTTCGCCAATACGCGCGATCCCTGGTGGCGGCGTGGCCCCAATCCCTTTGCCCCAGGCGAGATCTGGCTCGGCCCCACGCGTCCCGACTACGCTGCCCTGCGTATGGTCGCAGGCCCCGGGCCGGCCAATGGCCACCCGGCGCTCGCCGCCCCCTACGCCGGGCGCAACACCGCACCGCTCTGGGCGCCCGACGGGCGCGGCCTCTACTTCGTTAGCGACCGCGATGGCACTGAGAATCTCTGGTTCCTGCCGCTGGACGGCGGCGAGCTGCGCCAGGTGACCCGCTTCACCGATGGGCGGCTCTGCTTCCCCGCCATCGCGCGCCGCAGCGGCCTGATCGTCTTCGAGCGCGACTGGCGCCTCTGGCGCCTCGACCCCGCCTCGGGGGCGTGCGCGCCGATCGACGTGCGGGTGCGCGCCGATGCCAAGTATACCCCGGTGCGCGTCGAGAGCTGGTCCCGTGGCTTCAGCGAACTGCGTCTCAGCCCCGATGGCAAGAAGCTCGCTTTCGTCGCCCGTGGTACGGTCTTCGCCGACTTCGCCGATAAGGAGACCGACCGCGACATCCGCCAGGGGCCATCGTTTCGTGTCACCGATACCCAGGCCCGCGAGCGCCAGATCGCCTGGACCCCCGACAGCCGCAGCCTGATCTATATCTCCGACCGTCACGGGGAAGACGAGATCTATCGCTACGACTTCACCACCCGCCTGGAGACCCGCCTGACCCACGACCTGACACCGAAGCGCCTGCCCCGTGTCGCCCCCGATGGCAAGACGGTGGCCTACATCAGCGGGCACGAGGCGCTACACGTGCTCGACCTGGAGCACGGCACGCACCACGAACTCTGTCGCGCCCGCTTCGTTGTCGCCGCCGACCTGGCCTGGTCGCCCGACTCGCGCTGGCTGGCCTTCCTGGCCCAGGACGAGCGCTACTTCAGCAATGTCTGGGTCATCCCGGCCACAGGTGGCCCGGCCCGCCAGGTGAGTTTTCTCAGCAATCAGAGTGGCGGCGACCTGCTCTGGGCGCCCAATGGGCAGTTCATCCTCTTCACCACTGAGCAGTATCGCGCCGAGACGCAGATCGTGCGCGTGGATCTGCGCCCGCCGCCACCCGTCTTCCGCGAGGCCGAATTCGAGCGGCTCTTCGAGCAGCAGGAAGCCAGGCGCGCTGAGCAACAGGCCGGGCAGGCAGCGCCCCCGGCAGGCACGGCGGCGTCGAACGCGGACGCAGCGCCCCCGGAGCAGCCAGCCGGCGACGCGCCGCCACAGGGGCCGCCGGCTGATGACGAACCTGCAGACGACCCCGCTGGCGCCAACCCGGGGCTGGAGATCGTCTTCGAGGGTATCGAGCGGCGCCTGCGCTTCCTGACCCCACTGCAGATGAACGCCAGTGTCGAGGCAATCAGCCCCGATAGCAAAGACCTGCTGCTGCTCGCCGTAGTGGCCGGCAAGCTCAATGTCTGGACGCTCCCCCTGGACGAGCCCCGCGCCGACCAGGCCCCGCGCCAGCTCACCGCCAGCGATAACGGCAAGTACGCTCTGCAGTTCACCCCCGATGGCAAAGCCTTCTTCTTCGTCGAAGACGGCCAGATTACCCTGCGCAAGTTCCCCGGCGGCAATGACCCGCTGCGGGTCAATGTGCGCGGCGATGTCAATATCGACTTCCATCGTGAGAAGCTACAGATCTTCGGCGAGGCCTGGCGCGCACTGCGCGACAGCTTCTACGACCCGACCTTCCGTGGCCAGGACTGGACGCTGGTGCGTGAGCGGTTCGCGCCGCTGGTGGCTGGCGCCCAGACCACCCAGGATCTGCACACGGTGATCAACCTGATGGTCGGCGAATTGCGAGCCTCACACCTCGGCAGCGGTTTTAACGGCTGGACCGGCAGCGACGGCTACACCGGGATCGTGTTTGACGCAGCCGAACAGATCGCCACCGGGCGGCTACGGGTCGCGCGGCTCATCGCCGAGAGCCCGGCGGCCCAGGTTGCGCAGCCGCCGCGTCCCGGCGAGTATCTGCGCGCCGTGGACGGTGTTGCGCTCGACCCTGGTGTGAGCCTAGACCGGCTGCTGCGCCGCAGCGTCGGGCGCCGCGTGCGCCTGAGCTTCGCCGAGCAGCCCGATGCAGGGCCAGTTCGCGACGTGGCGCTGCGCCCGGTGGACGCCGAGGCCTATGCGCGGCTGCGCTATCGCGACTGGGTGATTGCCAATGAGCAGTACGTCCACCAGGTGAGCAACGGGCGCCTGGGCTATGTGCATATTGAAGAGATGAGCTACGCCGCCTACCAGCAGTTCCTCGCCGACCTCGATGCCGAGACCTATAGCAAGGACGGGGTGATCATCGATGTACGCTACAACAGTGGCGGCCACACCGCAACCTTCGTGCTCGATGTGCTGATGCGCCGCTCCACGGTGCTCAGCGGCTTCCGCGAGCGCAGCGGCGCCGATGCGAGCCACCTGGCCGGTAACCGGGTGCTCAACAAACCCACCGTGCTCGTCACCAATGAGCGGTCGGCGAGCAATACCGAGATGCTCAGTGAGAGCTATCGCCGCCTCGGGCTGGGTAAGGTTGTCGGCCGCCCGACGGCCGGGGCGGTGATCTGGACCTATCGGATGCGTCTGCTCGATGGCGCCCTGCTGCGCCTGCCACGCTTCTATGTGGTGACCCCCGAGGGGGAAGAGCTTGAGGGGCAGGGCCGCCCGGTCGACATCAACGTCGAGCGGCCCATCGGCGAGTGGGCACTCGCCCGCGATCGCCAGCTCGACGCGGCGGTGGCCGCCCTGCTGGGGTAGGGAAGGTGACTGGTGATCTCCTGGCTATTGCTTCACGACGCCCACCGTTACCGGCGCGGGCGCCGCAGCAGGGACCATGGGGCGCCCGGGCAGGGTCAGCGCCAGCAGTGCGGCGGGCAGGCCCAGCAGGGTTACCCAGACCATCACCCGCTCCAGGCCGACCAGGTCGGCCAGTTGCCCGGCGACGGCGGTGCCGATCGCGCCGGTGGCGAAGGTGAAGCCCAGAATGAGGCCAGCGGCGAAGCCCTGCTTCACCGGGAGCAGGCGCTGCGCGTGGACGACCAGCACACTGTGCTGGCCGCCGACCAGGAAGCCTGCTGCGCTACAGCCTACGAACGCCGCCCAGACCGACGGTGCGAGAATGCAGAGCAAACCGGCCGGAACACCAAGCAGCAGCGGCACGACTGCGGCGACGCGCATCCCATAGCGATCGGCGATCGAGCCGCTCACCAGCTGGCCCACCGCGCCCGCGGCCATGAACACCCCGGCCAGGAGCCCGAACAGCGCCGGTTCCCAGCCCCGGTTCTGAAACAGTTGCGGCAGAAAGGACATGTAGACCTGCTGGATCGAGGAGCGCACCGCTACCAGCACCACAAAGCCGACCACGAGCGCGATGCTCACCACCGTCCAGTGCTGGGCGGCGCCGGCAGCGCCGGCCGGCCTGCCACGGCGGGGGGGCAACTGGCCCTCGAAGCGCCAGGCGCGCAGCAGCATCGCGGCGGGGATGAGCGCGAGCGCAGTGAGCGGGAGCAGCCCGGGGGCGCCGAAGCGTCCGGCCAGCGCGCCGGCGAGGAAGGGGCCGATCGCCAGCCCGAGCTGGCCGAAGAAGAAGAAGATCGAAGTGGCACTGGCTGCCCGTTCGGGCACCGCTGCGGCCGACGCGGCGGTGCCGATCGGGTGGAACAGGCCGCTGCCCAGTGGGGCAAGCATAAACACCGGCAGCAGCAGGGCCCAGCCTGGCGCGAGCGCCACCAGCGAGAAGAAGAGCGCCATCCAGGCCACGCCCGCACTGGCGAGCAGCATCCAGCGGCCGGCGAAGCGGTCGGAGAGCCAGCCAAAGAGCGGCTGTGAGAGCGAGCCGATCAGCAGGTAGATCGTCAGCGCCATGCCGATCTGCCCGTAGCTCAGGCCCAGCGGCTCTTTCAGCACGGCGAGCAGCACTGCCCCGGTGCTGTTCAACACATCGATCGCAAAATGGCCCCCGACGACGGCGCGAAAGATCCGGTTCTTGAACATGCGCAGCGCGCCGTCCTGGCCGACGCGCCCCCCTTTCCAGTCGTTGCGTATCCACCATCCGATCAGCGTTCAAATACCACCACGCCCTCGACCAGGGTCATCGCCGCCGTGATGGCGTGCAACTCGCCCGGGCTGCTGCGGAACGGGTCGCCGGTGAGCACCGCCAGGTCAGCGAGCATGCCCGGCGCGATCCGGCCCTTCGCTGCCGCCTCGCCGCTGGCGAGCGCCGGGCCCGTGCAATAGGCCGCGAGCGCCTCCTCGACACGCAGGCACTGCTCGGGGTACCAGCCACCCACGGGCTCGCCGCCGGGACGCTGCCGCGTGACCGCCGCGTGCAGGCCCATCCAGGGGTTCATCGTCTCCACCGGCGCGTCGGAGCCGAAGGCCAGCGTCGCGCCGCTCGCCAGCACACTGCGCCAGGCATAGGCCAGGGCGCAGCGGCTGCCCCACAAGGCCTCGGCCATTGCCATATCGCTGGTGGCGTGGATGGGCTGCATCGACGCGATGACCCCGAGCCCGGCCAGGCGTGCCACGTCCTTCTGGTGGAGCACCTGCACGTGCTCGATGCGGTTGGGGAGCGTCAGGCCCGGTGCAGCCGCACCGAGTGCGCGCCGCTCGGCAGCGGCCCGCTCGATGGCGTCGAGCACCCGGCGGTTGGCGGCATCGCCGATGGCGTGCACGGCTACCGCGATGCCGTGGGCGTTGGCGCGGCGAATGGTGGCGTCGAGCAATTCAGGCGCGATCGTGGCCATGCCCGTGTGGCGTCGCCCCTCGTAGTGGGTGAGCATCTCGGCACTCTCCGAGCCGAGCGAGCCGTCAGCGAAGAGCTTGAGCCCGCCGATGCGGAGCCAGTGATCGCCCAGGCCGCTGCGCAGGCCAAGTGCGATCGCCGGCTCCAGCTCGGGCTGCGCGAGATGGACCAGACAACGCACCTGCAGCTCGCCACGGGCGCGCAGGCTCTGCAGGTCGCGCAGGGTCTCGGGGCCGCTGGCCGGATCGGTGCACGGTGGCACGTGGATGGTGGCAATGCCATAGCTCAGAGCCTCGCGCAGCGCACCACGCAGCGCCGCAAGCCGCTCGGCCTCGCTGAGCTCGGGCACAACCGCCCGCATCAGATCCATGGCCGACTCAATCAGGATGCCGGTCGGCTCACCGTCGCGGTCACGCTGGATCGCGCCGCCAGCCGGGTTCGGCGTCGCCGCAGTGATGCCGGCGCGGTGCAGCGCCGCGCTGTTCACCCAGAGCGAGTGCCCGTCTTTGCGCATCAGGATGACCGGGCGCTCCGGGCAGACCTGGTCGAGATCGCCCCGGGTGGGCCAGCGCCGCCCCCAGGCGACGTGGTCCCAGCCACTGCCGCGCAGCCATACCCCTGGCGGAAGCGCCGCGGCGCGCTCGGCGATCTGGGCCAGCGCCGCCTCGAGACTCACGGCGGCGTTGAGCCGTACCTCCTGGCTCGCCAGGCCCTGCAGGGTGATGTGCACGTGGGCGTCGCAGAGCGCCGGCACCACGGCGCGCCCCTGGAGGTTGATCGTCTCGCCGCGCAGGCCCGCTACGGCCGCCTGGACCCGGCCCGTGCTGCCCACGGCATAGATGCGCCCGTCGCGGATCGCGATCGCCTGAGCCGTCGGCTGGCCAGGGTCAAGCGTATAGACCGGACCATTGTAAAGCACCAGTGTCGACATCGTGGGCTCCATCTCTTTCCTGTCATCGTAACGCCAGCGTCGCCAGCCTGTCAACCGCCCCAGGGCGTGAGCCAGGGCTAGTGCGATTGCAGATTGCAGATGTGCGATGGTAGATTTGGCGCGGCGCAGCTGGACACGGTCGAGGTCGCGCTGATGCCCGAACAGGTCGCCTGGAACTGCACTAGGTCACCGTCCGGTTGATCGTCCGCGCCGTGGGCGTAATGGTCTTTGAGGAATTCATCTGCTCTAGACCGCGCAGACGGGCGTCGCAGCGGCGAGCCCGCGGCGTCAGTCGCCGGGCGGACGACTGTGACGTGGCCCCAGGGCGAACACACTGGCTGCGGGGCAGGCCCCGCAACCCAATGTGTTCGCTGGCGGCTGCGCCGCCGGGCGGACGATGTGCGAGCACCGGGGCAAGCCCGGATCGCAAGCTGTGGTATGATGCCTCCCGGCGCCGGTGCGTGCGCCTGTGAGACAGGAGGGGGAGAGCGAGCCCGATGATCACCACCGTCTACCTCATTCGCCACGGCGAGACTGATTGGAACCTGACCGGGCGCTGGCAGGGCCACGCCGATGTGCCGCTTAACGCGGTGGGCCTCCGCCAGGCGCGCCTGCTCGGGCAGCGCCTCGCCCAGGAGCAGGTCCGCTTCGACGCGATCTACAGCAGCGACCTCACCCGGGCCTACCAGACGGCCTGGGAGCTGGGCGCCGCGGTGCGTGTGGCGGTCCAACTGGTGCCCAATCTACGCGAGATCGACCTGGGTGTCTGGAGCGGCCATACCTCCGCTGAGCTACAGGCGCGTTTCCCCGAGGAGTTCGCGCTGGTCGCCGCGGGCCAGGACATCCCGCGCGGCGGCGGCGAGACGATCCGCGCTATGCGCCACCGCGTCGTTGAGGCGGTGGAGGCACTGGTTGCTCAGCATCGCGGCGAGACCCTCGGCATCGTCACCCATGGCGGATGCATCCGCGCCTTGCTCTCGCACGCGGTGCGCCTTGACGGCGAAGAGTTCCGGCACTTCCCCCATATCGGCAATACGTCGATCAGCGTGGTGCGGGTGGGCCACGCTGGCTGGGAAACCGTGCTGGTCAACGATATGGCCCACCTCGAGGTGACCCACGATCCCGAGCTCGTCTCCGCCCCCCCCGATGACGCCGAGCAACCGCAGGCGCTCTAGCCGGGCATGGATGACCGCTACTACGTCGAGACCCCCGAAGTGGTGGCCATCGCCTACGATGTGGCCGGCGCTGGCTCGCGCTGCCTGGCCGCCACGGTCGATACGCTGCTGATTCTGCTGCTTCAGGCCGCGCTGGGGGCAGTGATCTTCGCGGTCGATGCCCTGACGCCAGCCACGCTGAGCGCGGCCTCGTCGCTGGCGCTGGCGCTGTGGGCGCTCCTCGCCTTCGCGCTGCTCTGGGGCTACTACCTCTGCTTCGAGATGCTCTGGTCCGGGCAGACGCCCGGCAAGCGCATGTTCGGGCTGCGGGTGCTGCGTGAGGGCGGCCGCCCGATCGATTTCAGCGCTTCGGCCCTGCGCAACCTGGTGCGCTCGATCGATCTTCTGCCCTTCGGCTATGGGCTCGGCCTGCTGGTGCTGTTTGCCGACCCCTATGCGCGCCGCCTCGGTGACCTGGCCGCCGGCACGCTGGTGGTGCGCGAGGGGCTGCCGCTCGCGCTCGATGAGCTTACCCGCGGCGGTGCACCGGCCACGGTGCCCCCCCGGGCAGATGAGGCCCCAACCGTGCCACTGCTGCCCAATCTGCACCGCCTCACCGCGGACCACTACGAACTGGCGCAGACCTTCCTCCGCCGCCGTGCCCAGCTCGGCGCCGCGCCGCGCGCCCGGCTGGCGGCCGAGCTCGCCGCGCTACTGCGCGCCCACCTCGACCTCGCGCCCTCTGGTGACCCCGAGCGCTTCATCGAGCACCTGGTGCGCGAGTACCGCGTCGCCTACGAGCTACCCCAGGGCTCGTCCTGAGCCCGTCCAGCGCCCCGCCATGTTCCCAGCTGAGGGCGTCTCGCCCTCGGCGGCATTCGAGGGCAGGACACCCGGCGCCCAGCGGAGCAGCAGGAGCGCAAGACCTCGTTCACCGACTACGCAGTTCGTGCCGCCCGGTAGCGCCGGATCAGCGCGTTGGTCGAGCTATCGTGGGCCAGCGCCGGCTCCGTAGAGCTCGCCAGCTCAGGAATAATCCGCCCCGCCAGCACCTTGCCCAACTCCACGCCCCACTGGTCGAAGGGGTTGATGCCCCAGATAACCCCCTGGGTATAGACGCTGTGCTCATAGAGCGCCACCAGCGCCCCCAGGACGGCGGGGGTCAGCCGATCGGCGAGGATGGTGCTGCTGGGCCGGTTGCCCGGGAAGGTGCGGTGCGGCACCAGGTCGGGGCTGACCCCCTCGGCGGCCACCTGCTCGGCCGGCTTGCCGAAGGCCAGCGCCTCGCCCTGCGCCAGCATATTCGCCATCAGCTGGTCGTGGTGGTTGCCCAGGGGGTTCAGGCTGTGGCAGAAGCCGATGAAATCGCATGGCACGAGCTTCGTGCCCTGGTGCAGTAGCTGGTAGAACGAGTGCTGGCCATTGGTGCCCGGCTCACCCCAGTAGATCGTTCCGGTCTGGTAGTCGACCGCGGTGCCATCGAGGCGAACCGACTTGCCGTTGCTCTCCATCGTCAGCTGCTGCAGGTAGGCCGGCAGGCGCTTGAGATACTGGTCGTAGGGCAGCACCGCGTGAGTCTCGGCGCCGAAAAAGTCGCTGTACCACAGGTCGAGCAGGCCGTGGATGACCGGCAGGTTGCGCTCCAGCGGCGCGCTGCGGAAGTGCTCGTCCATCGCGTGGAAGCCATCGAGCAACGCGCGGAAGCCAGCTGGCCCCAGGGCGATCATCGTTGACAGCCCGATGGCCGAGGTCATCGAGTAGCGCCCGCCGACCCAGTCCCAGAAACCGAACATGTTGGCGGTATCAATGCCGAACTTCTGCACCTCGGCGGCATTGGTGGAGACGGCGACGAAATGGCGGGCCACTGCCGCCTCATCGCCCAGGGCCTTGAGCAGCCACTGGCGCGCGGTGCGGGCGTTGGTCATCGTCTCGAGGGTGGTGAAGGTCTTCGAGGCCACGATGAACAGCGTGGTCGCCGGGTCCAGGTCGCGCACGGCCTCGGCGAAGTCGGTGGCGTCCACATTGGAGACGAAGCGCATGGTGAGCTCGCGTGCGCTGTAGTGGCGCAGGGCCTCGTAGGCCATCACCGGCCCGAGGTCGGAGCCGCCGATGCCAATGTTGACGACCGCGCGGATCGGCTGGCCGGTATAGCCCTGCCAGGCGCCGGCGCGCACCTGATCGGCGAAGGCGGCCATACGTTCCAGCACCGCGTGCACCTCGGCGACAACGTTCACGCCATCGACGATGATGGTCGCCTCGCGGGGCGCGCGCAGCGCCACGTGGAGCACCGCGCGGCCCTCGGTGGCATTGATCTTCTCGCCACGGAACATGGCCGCAATGCGCGCTTCGAGGTCGCAGGCTCGCGCCAGTGCAAACAGCAGCGCCAGGGTCTCATCGGTCATGCGATGCTTGCTATAGTCGAAATAGAGCCCGGCGGCCTCGGCGGTGAGCCGGGTGCCGCGCTCCGGGTCGGCAGCGAACAACTCGCGGAGCTGTCGATCACGGATGGCGGCGGCATGAGCCTGGAGCGCCTGCCACTCCGGGCGGGCGGTGAGCGCAGGCAGCGGGGTGTTCATCGGCCTCCTCCTCGTACAGTAAGTGCGTGGGGCCAGCCGGGCCATTATAGCGCGCCACTGGCGTTGGGATGCAGGAGGACCGTCCAGGCGAATCAGGCTCCCAGCGGCTGAAGGAGCATCGATCATATCCTGTCCAGACATCGTGGCGCCGCCGGTCTTCGCGTATAATGCAGGCTGATGGTCTGGCAGTAGCGGAGAAAGCATGATCGAGATCACGTCGCCGGTGCGCGTGCGCTTCGCCCCGAGCCCCACCGGATACCTGCATATCGGCGGTGTGCGCACCGCGCTCTTCAACTGGCTCTTTGCGCGCCACTATGGCGGGCAGTTCATCCTGCGCATCGAAGATACCGATGAGAAGCGCTTCATCCCCGGCGCTGCCGATGATATCATCACCTCGTTGCGCTGGGTTGGCCTCGACTGGGACGAGGGCCCCGATGTGGGCGGCCCCTACGGCCCCTACGTGCAGTCACAGCGCTTCGATAGCGGCATCTACACGACGTACAGCGACCAGTTGCTCGAGGCCGGTCAGGCCTATCTGTCCTTTACCACCGAGGAGGAGCTGGCAGCCATGCGCGCCGAGGCCGAGGCGCGCGGGGTGAAGGCCTTCCGCTTCCGTGGCCCCGAGCGTGACTGGCCGCTCGCGCAGCAGCGCGAACTGGCCGCCACCGGCAAGCCGTACACCATTCGCCTCAAGACGCCGCTCGAGGGCCAGACGAGCTTCACCGACCTGGTGCGTGGCGCGGAGCGCATTACCGTGCAGAACGACCAGCTCCAGGATATTGTGCTGATCAAGACCAGCGGGATGCCGGTCTACCACTTTGCCCACCTGGTGGATGACCACCTGATGCGGATTACCCACGTGCTGCGCGCCGATGAGTGGGTGCCCTCCACCCCCTACCACGTGCTGCTCTACCAGGCCTTCGGCTGGGAGCCGCCGGTCTTCGCCCACCTGCCGGTGATCCTGCGCCAGGACGGCAAGGGCAAGCTCTCCAAGCGTAAGGACGACGTGGCGACCAATCGGTTCTGGGAGCGCGGCTATTTGCCCGAGGCGCTGTTCAACTATCTGGCGCTGCAGGGCTGGAGCTACGATGACAAGACGGAGCTGATGAGCCGTGCGGAGTTGATCGAGCGCTTCAGCATCGACCGGGTGCAGGCCAGCCCCGCGCGCTGGAACCCGGAGAAGCTGCGTGATATGAATGGCATCTACATCCGCAGGCTGCCGGTGGCCGAGGTGGCCGAGCGCATCCTGCCGTTCCTCGCCGGCGCCGGCCTGGTGGGCGACCCGCCGAGTGCGGCCGAGCGCGCCTATGTGGCTGCGCTTACGCCGATGATCCACGAGCGGCTCGAAGAGCTGGGGCAGGCGCCGGAGTTGCTCGAGTTCTTCTTCCGCGAGCCGCGGCCTGGCCCTGAGGGCTATGACCCGGCCACGCTGGTGCCCAGGAAGCTCGATGCACCCCAGACAGCCGCGATGCTGCGCGCTGTCCACGACGCCCTGGCGGCCCTGGAACCGTGGGAGCCCGCCGCGCTGGAGGCGACGCTGCGCGACCTGTGCGAGCGCCTGGCGCTCAAACCTGGCCAGCTCTTTGGCGCTGTGCGCGTGGCCGTCTCCGGGCGCACCGTGGCCCCGCCGCTCTTCGATATGCTCGTCGCCCTCGGGCGCGAGCGAGTGCTCGCTCGCCTCACGGCCGCCATTGCCGCGCTCGAGGCCGGCTAGGGTTCCACCGAGACGTCAGCCGTTGGCGCGCGGAAGCCAGCTGCCGTCACCCTGAACGGGGCCCCTGCACGACGTATACCATGCTCGCAAACTGGACCCATTCCATCCACCACGATGGCTCGCCGCGTTATGTGCAGCGCTCCGGCAGCGACGTGGGTGCAAGCGCGCAGCTCTGGCTGCGGATGGCCGCCGATGCGCCGCTGACGGCGGTCTATCTGCGGACCTGCCCTGATGGCGAAGAGGCGCTGACACCCATGGCGCCGGCAGGCGCCGATGGGGTCTGTCGCTGGTGGCGCGCACCGCTGGCGCTGCGCATGCGCCGGACCAGTTACCGCTTCCTGCTGCAGACGAATGAGGGCAACCACTGGTACAACGCCGCTGGTCTGCAGCGCCATTGCCCGACCGATGCCAATGACTTCGTGCTGCTTGCCGACGTTCACGCGCCCGGCTGGGTGGCGGATAGCGTCTTCTACCAGATCTTCCCCGACCGCTTCGCCGACGGCGATCCGGCCAACAATGTGCGTGATGGTGAATACACCTACCGTGGCCGCCCGGTGAGCGCCCGCCCCTGGGGCGCACCGCCGCGCCAGGGGCATGGCGCGGCTGAGTTCTACGGCGGCGATCTGCAGGGCATCACCCGGCGGCTCGACTACCTGCAGGAGCTCGGGGTCAATGCCCTCTACCTGAACCCGATCTTCCTCGCACCCAGCAGCCACAAGTATGACGTGGCCGACTATGAACGGATCGACCCGCATCTTGGCGGCGAGGCGGCGCTGGTGGAGTTGCGCGCCGCGCTTACCGCGCGCGGCATGCGGCTGATCCTCGACATCGTGCCCAACCACTGCGGCGCCACCCACCCCTGGTTCCTGGCAGCCCAGGCCGACCCGAATGCGCCCGAGGCGGCCTTCTTCATGTTCCACCGCCATCCCGACCAGTACGAGAGCTGGCTCGGGGTGAGCAGCCTGCCCAGGCTCGACTATCGCAATGAGCGATTGCGTGAGCTCATGTACGCTGGCCCTGAGGCGATTCTGCGTCGCTGGATGCGCCCACCATACAGCATCGATGGCTGGCGCATCGATGTCGCCAATATGCTCGGGCGCCAGGGCTCATCCAACCTGGCGCATAAGCTCGGGCGCGGCATCCGCCGCGCGGTCAAGGCCGAAAACCCTGTCGCCTACCTGCTGGGCGAACATTTCTTCGATGGCACGCCCCATCTCCAGGGCGATGAGCTCGATGCGACGATGAACTACCAGGGCTTCACCTTCCCCGTCTGGGGCTGGCTGGGCGCCGACCGGGGCACGCAAGCTCCGCCCTGGGCTGATCGCCACCCGCTGCCAACGGCCGCGCTGGCCGACCAGTGGACGGCCTTCCGCGCCGCCGTGCCCTGGCAGATCGCCACGCAGCAACTCAACCTGCTGGGCAGCCACGACACGCCCCGCCTGCGCAGTGTGCTGGGCGGCGACCTGCAGCGCGTGCGGCTGGCGGCGGCGCTGCTCTTCACCTACCCCGGCGTGCCCTGCATCTTCTACGGTGACGAGGTGGGCCTGGAGGGCGCCGCCGATCCCGACTGCCGGCGCACCATGCCCTGGGATCCACGGGCCTGGGATAGCGAACTGCGGGCCTTCTACCAGCGCCTGACCCACCTGCGGCGCGCGGCGCCGGCGCTACGCCACGGGGGCTTCCAGCTGCTACTCGCTGATGGTCACACGCTGGCCTATCAGCGCGAGGCCCCCGAGGAGCGGCTGATCGTGGTCGCGCGGCGGGCTGACGATGGCCGCCGTGCGCTGCCGGTGCGCCACGGCGGCCTGCCCGACGGCGCACGCCTGCGCGAGGTGCTCAGTGGCGCCACTACGGAGGTGCAGGGCGGACAGATGGCCCTCAGCGGGCTACCTGCGCTGGGCGCGCAGATCTGGCGGGTCGAGGCATAATACCATGTGGAATTGGCAATCCCGCATGATCCCGCTCATCTCCACAGCTCTACAGCTCCACACAGGGCTTTGTGGAGGTGTGGGGCTGTGGAGCTGTGGAGATGTGGAGGTGTGGAGCTGTGGGGCAACGACAAGCGAGAACTCCCGAGCCGTGTAGGCTGTAGGGAGGCAGGACAGAGACAACCCGTCCGGGCAATGCTGCGGGTGCACGTTGTGCCGTGATGGGCAGGTCGGCCGGGCGCTTAGCGCGGCGTATGTGGCTGAGTCGCTCGGCGCCGCGGATCAGCAACCGCTGTTGCTCCTGCGCCTGGCGGACGGTCGCGTCTGGCGGAGCACCGGCGCCAACGAGCGCTTCCGACCTGGGCGCGCATCAGACGAACTGCCATGATCTACGAGGCGACCATTGAGGGTGTACCGGTGTGTACCGGCGACATCATCTGCACTGCCGACGGTGTGGATGCAGGCATCCTCGGCCAGCTGTGGCGGGCGCTCGGCTACATTGTCCCCGGCGAGATTGACCACGCGGTGCTCTATCTCGGCCCCGGTGGGCGCTGCGTGGAGGCGGGCGGGAGGGGCGTCATCGTCTTCACGATGCCCGCGGGGCGTTGGGACGCAGCCGCGCTCTTTGCCGAGCGCTGGCTCCTCGACCGCTTTGTCGGCATCGCCGACCCGCTGGCCGGGCGCGGTCTGGCGGCTGCGGATGGGCTGCGCATCCGCGGCGAGGTGGCCGCCTACTGCACGGCCCAGGCCGGCGCCAACAAGCCCTACAACGTAAACTTCTTCGACCCTGAGACGGACACGGCCTTCTACTGCAGCCAGTTGATCTACAAGGCCTACCTGGCAAGTGGGATCGACCTGGCCAGGAGTCCCGGCGCCGCCCTCGCCTACGACAATGCGACGATCATCTTGCCGCAGCATCTCTGGCAGAACTGTGTCCGGCGGCGGGCCGGGGGTGCTCAGGCGAGTGGCGCGTCGCTCGCCTGAGCGCGGTCGCTGGCCAGCGTGCGGATGACGCTGGCATGCCGCTGGCTACGGCAGGGGCTCGCCGACTCGGGGGAACGCCGTCACCTGGGTGCCGGGGCCGAAGGCGAAGAAGAAGTCGGTGTCCTCGAACCAGACCAGCCCCGTATGCGCGTCGACGGCGCTGGCGAAGGGCTGCACGGTGGCGATGTGGCCGGCCTCCGGCAGTGTCGCCCAGCCCAGGGCCTCGCGTACCTTGGGATACTGTCGCCAGACCAGGCCAAAGCCGCGCCGGGTCCCCAGGAGACCTAGCGGTGGGGTCAGGCCGGCGCTCTCGGGCGCACCTTCGGTCCAGGCGTCGTAGAAGACCGAGAAGGCCAGCGGCAGCGGGACGCCGCGAATGACAAAGATGCGCCGGTCCAGTGCCCCGCTGGCCCTCGGCAGCTCGACCCAGATCATGACGCCGCGCTCGAAGTACTGCTCGGCTGCGGGTACCCCACGGACCAGTGTCTGGGGGCAGCCCATGTACAGATGGAAGATCGGGGTGTCGAACGAGCGCCGCAGGGGCGCGAAGACCTGCCCGGCGCAGACCGCCGACGGCTCGTCGTTGCTCAGCTCGTTGCCGAGCCGGCCGAGCAGGATCGGCGCGCCGGGCAGCTTGCCGTGCCGCTCCAGTCGGGCCCGTTCGAACCACTGCACCTCGCCCGACCACGCGCCGCTCGTCAGGATCTGCGGGGCGCTGAGCGGGAGGCCCAGGCGCGCGACCCCGCCATTGCGCTGCCAGAAGCTCAGGTACGGCAACTCGTGGTGAGTTCGGCAAGAGCCTGTTGCGCCTCGGCCAGCTCGCGCGACAAGCCCAGGCGCTCATAGTGGTCGACGGCCTCGAGCAGGGCGACGCGGGCACTCTCGGGCTCACCGCGCAGCATGGCCAGGCGCCCTTCCAGGTAGCGAATGCGGGCTACATTTGGCCGATCCTGGTAGGGTATCGCAATCGCCGCTCCCGCGCGGAGCCGGGCTGCGAGCGAATCGAGCCTGCCAAGCGCCAGGTCCAGGGCTGCCAGGCGGAGTTGGGCGGTGACGACCGCCCGGGTATAGGCGACACGCTCCGCATCATTGAGGACCCCCTCGGCAAGTTGGTACGCCGCAGCGAGCTCACCGCGCTCCTGGAGGACCATCGCCAGCCAGAGCCGATTGATGATATGGTAGCTATCGCGCTGGATCCGTGCTGCCCGTTCCAGGTTCTCCTCCCAGATCGCCTGCGCATCGTCGAGGCGTCCCTGGATCAGGGCATAGAGGCCAAAGGTATGCCGCACGGTATGGTGCACCTCCTCGGATAGCGGCCCCTCGACCAGGCGCTCCTCCATGCGCGCCACCTGGTCATTCGCCTCATCGAGCCGGCCCTGCATAATCAGGCGCTGCACGGAATAGGCCAGCATCAGCAGTTCCTGATGCGGGTCAGCGATGGCGCGGGCAGCCTCAGCGCCGATCTGGTTCAGTGCGACATTCTTATCCCAGATACCGCGAACGTAGTAGAAGTAGTTCGCCTTGCGCGAGATACTCAGGGCCTCGGCATAGTAGCCGTGCTGGTGTGCCCAGGCGGCGGCGGCGAAGGTCCCCTCCTGTTCGGGAGCAAAGCAGGTAAAGCCAGCGAGATCATAGCCGGAGGCCCCGGCTCCGGCGGCGAACGCCACGTGCCAGCGGAGCCAGCGCTCACGCGCGGCGCGCTCGGCTGCGGGGTCGGCAGCGAGGCGTGCGGTGGCAAAGGCGCGTACCAGGGGATGGAGGGTATAGCGCGGAGGCTGATTCAGATCAGCCTGCTGCACATCGAGCAGTGAGAGCTCAACCAGACGTTCGAGGGCGCGGTCGAGGCCATAGCCACCGACATCCGCCGTAGCGGCGAGGGCTTCTTCACCGGCGCTTTCCGGGAACAGGCTGAGGCCCAGCAGAATGCGGCGGGACGCCTCATCGAGCAGACCCCAGGCGCGGCTAAACAGATCCTCAAACAGGTCACCGCGGGCGGAAGATTCCGCAGGAGCGGATGCGGAACATTACCGCCCAGTCGCCGGCAGTGATCGGCGGGGCGCTGGTCGTCCCCGTCGGCCTGCTCACCTGGCTGCTCGGCGAGGTCCCCGCCTTACTTGACGGGAGCACTCCCGAGGCGTGCCGGCGCATCGAGCTGGCGGCGCTGGCCGCGGTGATCCAGGCCGAGCGGGCGCCTGGCTTCGAGCCTCGCGATGTGAGCGCCGAGAAGGTCGGCTACGACGTCCAGTCGCGTATCCCCGGCACAGGCCGGCTGCGTTTTATTGAGGTGAAGGGACGAGCCGCGGGCGCCACGACGGTGACCGTGACGCGCAACGAGATCCTCGTGGCGCTCAACAAGCCCGCGGAGTTCGTCCTGGCCCTGGTGGCTGTTCCACTGACGCACGGTGGTAGCACGCCCGTGGTACGGTATGTCCGCCGGCCCTTCACCCGTGAGCCGGAGGAGTTTGCCGAGAGCGTGACGTACCGCTGGGATGACCTGTGGGCACGCGGTAATTACCCATGGTGAAGCGCAAAAGCGTCGTGTGGCGCATATGTTCGACGGCAGGCAAGATCACCGAGGAGATCCTGACCCACCTGGCCGGGCTTCCGGGGGCGAAGGTACGGGTGACACTGGCGATCGAGGCCGAGCTTCCCGAGGGCGCACCCGACCACGTTGTCCGCACTAACGAGGCCCTCGCGCTGCTGCGCGAGGCCGAGGCCGAGCCGGACCGGATGCTGCGCGCCTTCCTGGACGCACGGCGCGCGCAGTGGGTACAGCGCCATCTGAGCAGTGGGCGGGGGAGGTAATACCAAGTGGAATTAGCAATCCCGCATTGTTCCGCTCATCTCCACAGCTCTACAGCTCCACACAGGGCTTTGGAGAGCTGTAGAGCTGTGGAGGTGTGGAGGTGAGCTAATGCGATGCCATCAAGCAGAATCGGTATAAGTGTATGTGCGCACGGCAGCCCGCCAGGTTTGCTAGAAGGATGGCTGCCGCTGGCGGGGAAGTGTTCATATATCTTCGGGGAGCAAGGGCATCTGGCCCTCGCAGACGCGACACGGGTGGGACGCCCTCGCGGGTGTGGCGTACCATCTTGCAGCCGGTGGCCGATTGGTATGGTGATGCCCGTGCCCGCCATCCGGGTGGCGACGCGACGGCCCGGCGGACCATCGCGTCGCCCCTGGGTCCGCGCGTTGACGGGCGAACACGGCCTGTGGTATCATAGCCGTCACTGTTGCGGATGGCACAGCGTTTGAGGAGTGATGGTGTGAGCGCGAAAATGAAGGTGCTCCTGGTCCAGGATGTTGAACATCTGGGCCGGGCTGGCGAGATAAAAGACGTCGCTGGTGGTTTTGGGCGCAATTACCTGATCCCCAAGGGCTTCGCGGTGATCGCCACCAGGGGCCAGATCAAGCAGGCTGAGCAGCGCCTTGCCGCCGAGCACCGGCGCGCTGAGGCGGCACGCAAAGATGCCGCTGCATTCGCCGCGCGGATCAACGGCAAAACGGTTAGCTTCACCGTCAAAGTTGGTGAGCAGGACCGGCTCTACGGCTCGGTGACCAGTGCCGACATCGCCGAGGCGCTCGCGGCGCAGCTCGGGGTCGAGATAGACCGGCGCAAGATCCAGCTCGATGAGCCGATCAAGCGAACTGGCGTCTTCCCGGTGACGGTGCGCCTGATGGCCGGGGTCGAGCCGGTGGTGAATGTCGCGGTTGCCGGCGAGGGCGAGGTGCCGCCGGCTGCACCAGAGCCGGACGCGCCTGGCGTGGCGGCTGGCGAGGAGCAGGCGTAGCACCGCCCCTGGCGGTCAGGATCGTCAATTGTAACACGTTTGTACTATAATTGAGCCACGTCCGTTCGGGGATGTGCCGCGGCGTATGCCGCGGCACTCGTCGTTTCTCCACCGAATGTGGAGAAGTTCTGGATAACCTCGGGAACGCCGTGGAGAGCCGGGGGATGACCGGTCTCCTGCGGAGGTAGGTATGGAACGTTCCGTGCCATTCGACCTGCAGGCTGAGCGGGCGACACTCGGCTCCATCCTGCTCGAGCGCGACGCCATCGTGGCGATTGCGGCCTGGCTGCCGGCGGAATTCTTCTACCTCGAGAAGCACGCCCTCATCTTCGAGGCCATGCTGGCCTGCTACAACCGCCGCGAACCGCCGGACCTGGCCACCGTTGCCGCAGAGCTGCGCCGCCAGGAACGCCTCGACCTGGTGGGCGGGCTGGCCTACCTGGGAGAACTGGCCGCCGAGGTGCCCACGGCGGTGCACATCGAGTACTACGCCCGGATCGTGGAGCGCACCGCGGTGCTGCGCCGCCTGATCGAGGCCGGTGGCAAGATCGCCGCGCTTGGCTATGACGAAGCCGAAGACCTCGAGGTGACGCTGGACAAGGCCGAGGCCGAGCTCTTCACGATCTCACAGCGGCGGAGCAACCAGGAATTCGTCTCGATTGGCCAGATCGTCAACCAGCTCTTCACCCAGATCGAGCGGCTCCAGGAGCGGCGTGGCGAGGTGGCCGGCGTCGCCACGGGGTATACCGACCTCGATGCGCTGACTGGCGGGCTGCAGCCCAGCGACCTGATCATCCTGGCGGCACGGCCAAGTGCCGGCAAGACCTCGCTGGCTCTCTCGCTCGCCTACAATGTCGCCTTTCTGGCCAACGCGACGGTTGGCGTCTTCAGCCTGGAGATGAGCCGTGACCAGCTGGTGCAGCGCATTCTGGCGATGCATACCGGCATCGATGTGCAGCGGCTGCGCACCGGCAATCTGCGCGCCGATGAGCTGAACCTGGCCTTCGAGGGCATGGGCGTGCTCTCCGAATTGCCGATCTACATCGAGGATAGCCCTGGCCTCAGCATCAGTGAGGTGCGCTCCAAGGCCCGGCGCCTCGCCGCCGAGGTTGGTGTGGACCTGCTGCTGATCGACTATCTCCAGCTGATGTCGGGCCGCCGCAGCGACAATCGCGTGCAGGAGGTCAGCGAGATCAGCCGCGGGCTCAAGGCGCTTGCCCGCGAGCTCAATGTGCCGGTGATCGCGCTCTCGCAGCTCTCGCGGGCGGTCGAGGGCCGTCAGAGCCACGTGCCCATGCTCAGCGACCTGCGCGAGTCGGGGTCGATCGAGCAGGACGCCGACATCGTTATGTTCATCTACCGTGAGGAGCTCTACGACAAGGATACCGAGAAAAAGGGCATCGCCGAGATCCACGTCGCCAAGCACCGCAACGGCCCGCTGGGCATGATCCCGCTGCGCTTCGAGCCGCGCACCACGCGCTTCCAGAACCTGGAGCGCTACCGCGCGCCGGACGGCTATTGAGCGCTACCGAATGAAGAAATAGGCCGTCAGCGCCAGGCTGAGCACGATCACGCCAGCGCGCACCAGGCGCGGGTCGATGCGCCGGGCAATGGCCGCACCGCCATAGCCGCCGGCAATCGCGCCCGTGGTCATCAGCAGAGCCACGGGCCACTGGACCACCCCGGCGAAGACGAAGGCCGCCACGGCGACGCCGTTGACCAGGGTGGCCTGCAGCGTTTTGAGCGCGTTCATTTCGTGGATGTTCTCCTGGCCGAGGAGCGCGAGGGCCGCCAGGGTCAGGATGCCGAGCCCGGCGCCAAAGAAGCCCCCGTAGATCGCGATCGCCAGGTAGAGCCCGAGGATGCCGGCGCGCTTCAGCCAGCCGCCCCCATCCGCCCCGAGCTGGCGCGCCAGGCGGGTGAGCCAGGGGCTGATGGCGAACACGACCGTGGCGAGCAGCAGCAGGTAGGGGATCAGTTGCTCGAAGACGGCCTCACGGGTGCGCAGCAACAACAGCGCGCCGAGCAGCCCGCCGACCAGGCTGAACCCGCTGAAGAGGATGATCTCGCCGCGCTGATGGGCCAGTTCGCGCCGGTAGGCGCCCACGCTTGCGGCGCTGCCGGGCCAGAGGGCGGTGGTATTGGTAGCGTTGGCACTGATCGGTGGGACGCCTGCCAGCAACAGCGCCGGGAAGGAGATGAAACTGCCGCCACCGGCAACGGCATTGATCGCCCCGGCGGTGGTGGCCGCGACAAAGAGCAGCGCCAGCTCGAGCATGGTCATCAGGGCCTCCTTATACATCAGATCATCGGATGTTGCAGCGCCAGGTACCGGATGGGCGTAGGCGCCACCGGCGTGTACATGTTCACACATATTCGGGGAGCGAGGGCATCGTGCCCTCGAACGCTGACGAAGGCGGGACGCCCTCGCTCCCGGGCTTGCGTGGTTACCCCAACGCTGAACATGGACGCCGGCGTGTGGCGCGGCGGGCGCCTCACCGTTCCAGCACGGCGCTGTGGCGGTCGAGAATAGCGGCTGCGGCGGCGCTGGCGCGGGCAGGGTCGGCGGCGACGACCGCGGCGACGAGCTCGGCGTGGAGCTGGTGGGTGGCGGCGCCACTCTCGAAGGCCGCCCAGAGCGCGGCGAGGGCGTCACGCATCGGTGGCGCGAAGGCCCGATACAGGTCAGCGAGCACGCTATTATGGGTGGCGTCGGCGAGCGCGGTGTGGAACGCCAGGTCGGCCGTGAGGGCGGCGTCGGCCTCACCGCGGGCCAGGGCGGCGCCGCGGGCGCTCAGTGCCGCCTGCAGGGCGGCCAGGTCGGCCTCATCGCGGCGCATGGCGGCCAGGCGGGCGATCTCCAGCTCGAGGGCGCGCCGCACCTCGTGCACCTCGTGCACCTGGGCGCGGCGCAGGCGGAGCGCCAGGGGCTCGTCGGCGCTGGCCGGCGCCAGTACGTAGGTGCCGTCGCCCTGGCGCACCTCGAGCAGCCCGCTGTGCGCCAGCGCCCGCACGGCCTCGCGCACGGTCGAGCGGCCAACACCCAGCAACTCCATCAGCTGGGGCTCGGTGGGCAGCCGCGCGCCCGGCGGGAACTCGCCCGCGCTGATGCGCGCCCGGAGATGCTCGATCACCTGGTCCACCAGTTGCTGCCGCCGGATCATTGGCCTTCCATTCATCTGATCATCAGATGTCTTATGTCCAGGATACCATAGCCGGGGGCGTGGGTCAAGCCCCGGCTGGCTAGAAACAGGCCTTGAGCAAAATCCGCCTCCGGCGGTGGCGTGCTCTCAGGTGTAGGGTTTTTGGCGGATAGCGTCCTGATGCGCTGCTTGCCTCACCCCCCTCCCCTCCTCTCCCAGCCTGGGAGAGGGGGGGATGTTGTTGGCGTTGCGG
>JACAEO010000081.1 GCA_013388805.1 Chloroflexota bacterium | reverse complement strand
CCCCCTCCAACCCCACCCGCTATCTCAGTCGCTGCCGCGGCGCGGCCCCAGCGCGCGGCTCACGCCGAGGGCCAGGGCGGCCGCCAGCACCAGCACGCCCGCCGCCACCAGCCAGCTCCCGCTGCGCTGAAAGGCGACCAGGGCCGCGACCAGCACCGCCAGCACGGCGAGCAGGTCGGCGGGCGCCTGGATCTGCGGCGCGGCATGCCCGGCGGCGGGCGTCCCCTCCAGGTCGCCATAGGCCGAGCTGGAGCGGGCGCGGGCGCCGCCCTCGAAGGCGGCGGCGGGCAGTGGAGCGCCGGGGACGGGCCGCTCGCGGGCCTCGGCCAGGTAGGCCGCGCGCCAGTCGTAGCCAGGCCGCCGGTGCGCCTCGAAGCAGTGAAACATGGCGCGCTGCAGGTAGGCCGGGTGGCCCGCGCTGAGTGCGGCCAGCTCACGCAGCTCTGCCGCGCTAAAGCTCACCTCCGTCTCGTCGAGGTAGGCCTCGGCGAGCAGCCGCACCTCGGCGTCGGTGAGCGCGCCAAGGCGCACCACGGCGAAGGGCTCGCTCAGGGACGGCGCGCTCGCCCCCGCCACGGCGACGAGCAGCAGGTCGAACAGCCCTTCGCCCCGTGGCGCCAGGCCACCGGGCTCGCCCGGCACGCTCCGCCGCGCCAGACGGGCCATGCGCTCCAGCAGGTCGGTGCCCCAGCCCGCGTTCACGGCCGCCTCGACATGATCGCAGCAGACCAGTACGCTGTGACCGGCCCGCACCAGGGCGGCCTCCACCGCCTCGGGCGTGTCGCCGCGGCTCGCCAGCGCCCGGCTGATCAGGCGGTAGACCGTTGCCGCATCGGGCAGCAGCGCCAGGTCGAGGTAGAGCGCTTCCAGCGTGGGATCCTCCAGCACCGCGCCCGCCGACTGCCCGACGTGGGTCAGCAGCGAGGACTTGCCGGTGCCCGGCGCGCCGGTGAGCAGCACCGGGCGCCGCGCCTCCAGGCGCTCAAAGACCATGCCCACTTCGCGCCAGCGCCCGGTAAAACGCTCGGGTTCGGTGATCCGCTCGCGCTGGGTGAAGGGGTTCATGGGGTCAGGTACCAGCGTTCGATGTTCCACAGGTAGAGCGGTGCATCGAGCTCAACCGGGCCGTCAAGCGTGGTGACGCGGTTGCTCAGCGCCACGGGCAGGCGATCGGCCCAGAGGAAGAGGTACGGCAGCGCATCGGCCACCCGCGCCTGGGCCTGGGTGATCGCCGCGCTGCGCTCATCGAGATTGTAGAGCTGCCGGGCGGCCTGGGCCTGGTTGTCATAGGCCGGGTCGCTGAAGCCAACGAAGTTGCGCGTCGAGCGCTCGTCGGTCTCGCCCTGGTTGAGTTGGCTGGAGTGGAACAGGGCAAAGTCATCGGGGTCGTAGAACATCACGTCGGCGAAGTCCGGGTCGCCGGCGCCGTTGCTCCAACTGCCCAGCAGCAGGTCAAAGTCGAACGGCGGGGCGTACCGTGAGAGGATGACGGTGGCGAAGTCGGCTGGCTGCACCTCGATCTGCATGCCCACCGCCGCCGCGGCCTCGGCGATGCGCCGTGCGGCCGCCACGCGCCGTGCGTCGTCGCCGCGCACATAGAGCGTCGCGCTGAGCGGCGAGCCATCGCGCTGGCGGATTGTGGCGCCCTCGGGCAGCGTCCAGCCGGCCTCGTCGAGCAGGGCCCGGGCGGCGGCGAGGTCGGCGCCAGCGGCGGGCGCGGGCGTCAGGTCGGCCCAGGAACCGGGCAGGGCGCTTGCGCTGATCGCGATGCCCTGGCCGTCGGTGGCGGCCTCGACCAGGCGCGGCAGGTCAATGGCCAGTGCCAGGGCGCGGCGCAGGCGCTGATCGGCAAACGGGCGCCCCTCGCGCAGGTTGAAGCCGAGGAAGTAGTAGCCGTTTTCGGGGTAAGCGCCGAGCACCACGCCGGGCGTGGCAGCCGCGGCGGCCCGCTCACTCCAGGGCAACTCGGCCAGCAGCAACTGGCCGTCGGCCAGCGCTGTACGAGCCACCGCCGGATCGGGGGCCATGACCAGGGCTACCCGATCGAGCAGTGGCGCGCCGCGGTGGAAGTCGGCGAAGCGCTCGAGCACCACCGCCTGGCCCGGGTCGCGTTCGGCCAGGCGAAATGGCCCGCTCCCGATCGGCACGTCCCAGAAGTTCAGGGTCGCAATGTCGCGATCGGCGAGTGCATGGGCGGGCAGGATGGGCACGGCCAGCGTGGGCAGCAGCGGCGCGAAACGACTGGTCAGCGTGAGCACCACGGTGGTGCTGGTCGGCGCGGTGGCCGCGCTGATATAGCGCAGGTCGGCCAGGAGCGCGGTCGAGGTGAGCGGGAGGCTACGCAGCCGTTCGAGGGTAAAGAGCACGTCGCCAGTGTCGAGCGGCGCGCCATCGTGCCAGGTGAGACCACTGCGCAGCGTGAAGGTGAGCGTGCGCCCGTCCGGCGTGGTCTCCCAGCGTTCGGCCAGGTCGGGCACGGGGCGCAGCCGGTCGTCGAGGCGCATGAGGCCACTGTAGAGCAGCCCGATGATCTGCTCCTCGCCACGGGAGCGTGGCTGCCAGGGGCGCAACTCCGGCACATCGGCGGCCAGGCGCACGGTGAGGTTGCCGCCCCGCGGCAGCGCTGTGGGGCTGGGCGGCGGCGGCGGCTCCAGGGTCGCCGTGGCCTCGGTGGGGGCCGGACCGTCGGCAGCGGCGCAACCGGCCAGCAGGGCGAGCGTGGCAAGGGCCGCAAGCAGGCTGGCCCAGAAGAGGCGACGGATGGGTAGCAAGCTCATGGCGCCCATTATAGCGCAGCTACCCGGAGGCGCCGCCCGCAGCCTGGCCCGGCGGATGAGCATTTGCTCAGAACGGCGGCATTTCGGATGGTACAGGCTCCGTAACAAAACAGCCTATGCTACAATAGCAGAACGATTGAGGTGGAGACGTGACTGGCAGCGCGAGGAGGGCAGATGACCGTACAACGAGCCGATGACTCGGTGCAGCAGCGGCTGTGGTCCGTGCTCGAGCCGCTGGGCTCGCCCCAGGCCTTCCGGCGGCACAGCGCGATCTACACCCCTGGGCAGCCGGCGCAGGCCCTGTTCCTGCTCCAGATGGGCCAGGTTGGTCTGCAGATGCTCTCGAGCGAGGGCCGGGTGCTCACCGTGAAGGTGGTGGAGCCGGGGCAGATCTTCGGCCACAGCGCGCTCGACGGCGGGGAGCGCTACGACACCTACGCCGAGGCGCTGCAGCCGGCACGGGTCGTGGCGGTGCCACGCGCCGCGGTGCTCCAGGCCGTCCAGCGCGAGCCGGGCCTCGGCACGGCCCTGATCGAACTGCTTGGCCAGCACCGGCTCACCGTTAGCCGACGGCTCGACGAAGTGGCCTTCAAGTCGGTGCCTGCCCGCCTCGCCTCGGTGCTGCTCGAAATGTCGCAGGACCAGGCCAGCGGGCCGAAGCCGCAACAGCGTGTCCCGCGGCGCACCCACCAGCAACTCGCCGAGATGATCAACGCCTATCGCGAGACGGTCACCAAGGTCATCAACCAGTTCCGCGACGCGCGGCTACTCGACGTGGACCGCTCAGGCATCACCCTGCTCAACCCCTCCCGCCTCCGCGAGCTCTCGCAGAGCTAAGCAAGGCCGCAACACGTGGCGCAGCCACTGTGCGGCCTTCCTTATGCTCAGATGGAGGACCAGTTACGCCGGCCTGCGCAGCAGGTAGATCCCGCCGGCGATCAGCAGCGCCGGGAAGATCAGCGAACTGAGGCCGGGCCAGACCAGTTGCAGGGTGAGGAAGATGCCCAGGCCGAGCAGCACAGAGCCGAGCAGCTTGCCGCGCCCCTCACGACGGGGGGCAGCCGGACCCGTGCCCAGGTTGTTGATCGGAATCTCCTCCGGCTCGTTCGCCGCACCCGTCATCGGGTCGAGCCGCAGGCGCTGCGTCTCGCCGGTGGCCACAAACACCTGCCCGCGCTCCGCGTCCCTCAGGTTGGCGCTGCCGGCGCGCTCGCGCGGCATCACCAGCCAGAGCAGCGGGTAGACGAGCAGGGCCGGTCCACTGAAAGCCAGCAGCACAAAGACCAGGCGCACAATCGTCGAGTCGATATGCAGATAGCGGGCCAGGCCGCCGCAGACGCCGGCGATCATTGCGTCGGAGCGGCTGCGCTCAAGCCGGGTTGTCATGTCCATCGTCGCGATCCTTCCGTCCGTCCTCAGCCATCCGGCTGTCTGGCAATCTGACGGCCGCGGCGGCTCGCTTGTTGCAGCGCTCACCAGTAATACTCGCGATTCTCGCGGTAGAAGGCAAGCGTGCGGGCCAGCCCGTCACGGAGGCGCACCTGCGGCGTCCAGCCGAGGCGCCCCTGGATGCGCCGGTAATCGCCGTAGTAGTCGCCGATGTCGATCGGCTTGCGGTCAGCCGGGTAGGGGATAATCTCAAACCGTCCCGCCCCGTTCAGCTCGATCAGCAGCGCCGCCAGGTCGCGCAGATTGATCGTCTCGTCGCTTCCGAGGTTAAAGACCTGGCCGGCCGCCCCCGGCTCCTTCGCCGCCAGCAGCAGCGCCTCGACACAGTCATCCACATAGGTGAAATCGCGGATCTGCAGCCCGTCGCCCCACACCTGCACCGGCTCGCCGTCGATCACGCGCTTGATCCAGATCCCCAGAAAGGTCTGGCGAGCGTCCTTGACGCGCATCCGCGGGCCGTAGGTATTGGTGAGCCGCAGGGCGCAGGCGCTGATCCCGTAGACGTTGTTGTAGAGGATGTGATACCACTCGCCGGCCATCTTGTTGATGCCGTTGACATCGGTAGGATGGAGCAGGTGGCGCTCATCGACCGGCAGATAGTCGGGCTTGCCGTAGATCTGGCGGGTGGAGGCGTAGACGACCTTGATCGCAGTGTTATGCTTGCGACACGCCTCGAGGATGGAGAGCTGGGAGCGGCAGTTGATCTCCAGGTCGGTGTAGGGGTCGCGCATCGAGTCCATGTGGCTGGTCTGCCCGGCCAGGTTGAAGAGGTAGTCCTGGCCCTGGACCAGGTAGTTCATGGAGTGTTCGTCGCGCACATCGGCGATATTGAGCCGCACGCGGCCAGCGACCTCGTGGAGGTTGCGCAGATTGCCGCCATACTCGGGGATGAGCGAGTCGACGACCGTGATCTCCGCGCCCAGGTCGCACAGGCGCCGGGCCAGGCTCGAACCGATGAAGCCGGCCCCGCCGGTGATCAACACCCGGCTGCCGGCGAAGGCGGTGTGCAACGCAGCAGTCTTGTTCATAGGCGCGTCCGGCGGTGGGCTGGGGCGATCCGGCGCGGGCCTACGAGTGCTCTCTCATCACCCGCGTCGCCGCCTGGCGCCGCCGGGCGATGCGCTCCAGATGCTCACGGCGCACCACGAGCTTCCACCAGAGCTGGATGAGTTGCACGCCGGTGCGCCACAGGCGCGGGAAGTTGAAGAACTGGCTCTGGCCGTAGGTGCGGTGATAGTGATGCACCGGCACCTCGGCAAAGCGGTAGCCGGCGTCCTGGAGCTTCTTGACCAGCTCCAGGCAGATCGTGCCGCTGTCCGACTCCAGGTCGATCACATCGAAGACCTCGCGCCGGATGAGCCGGAAGTCGCAGTCGACATCGCGCAACTGGAAGCCAAAGAGCAGTTTGACCGTGTGGTGGTAGACCCGGCCGATGATTTTGCGGTGCAGCGGGTCGCCCCGGTCGATCTTCCAGCCATTGACGACATCAACATCCTGGCGCAGCGCGGGGAGCAGCAGCTTGAGCTCGCGCGGGTCGTACTGGGCGTCACCGTCAGTATAGAAGATCAGATCCTTGGTGGCGCTGGCAAAGCCAACCCGCAACGCGCCGCCATAGCCGAGCGGCTGCTGGTGGGTAAAGACCCGCAGTCGCGGGTAGCGTTCCGCCAGCGACTCGAGCACCTGAACGGTGTAGTCGGTGCTGCCGTTTTCGACGACGATCACCTCATAGTCGTCGGTGAGTTCCTCGAGGGTCTTACTCACACTGACGACCATGCTCCCGATCGTGCCCGCGTCATTGAAGGCCGGGAAGAACGCCGTGATACTGGGACGCTCACTCATCGCTCGTGCCCCGCTGGTGCTGGCCGCCGCTGCGACCAGGTGGAGATTATAGCACAGGTTCTCCACCACAACGGGCGGGGATTGTGCTATGATACGAGCATCACGCGTTCCCAGTTTCCAGGAGCAGGTTGTGTGGCTGTGGGCCTTCTTCGTCGTCGTCGTGGTCATTGAAGTCTGGTACGCTTTCGCCTTCGTCTACGCCTATATCCAGCTCCGTGAGCGTCTGCTGCTGCTGCCGGCGCTACAGGCCCTGCTGATGATCGCGGTCTTTGTCTACCTCGCCTACAGTCTGGCCAACAACCAGGCGGCAAGCCTCTTCGTCGCCATCCCGCTCCTGCTGGGCATCCTGATCATCTCGATCTTCTGGCGCCGCAGCCCGTCCGGCCTCGCGCAGTTCATCAAGAGCTACCCGCGTGGCACCATCGACGTTCTCTCCTTCCGCAAACCGGTAATGGACCTGAAGCGGCGGGTGCGAACCAAGTAACGCACGGCCCACCCATGGCCCGGCACAGCCCACCAGGGTCGTCGCGTCCCCGCGGGAGATCGTGCGGGTCTGCGATGAATGACTACACGCTCCACGGCCTTGCGCCGAACCACGTTGCCGAACCGGCCAGCGCCGAGCACCTCGCCGAGTTGCTGCGCGATGCCCACGCCCGGCGCCTCGCCCTCGTGCCCTGGGGCGGCGGGACGCGCCAGCACGTCGGGCGTCGCCCCGCCCGCTACGACCTGGCCCTCTCGACCCGGCGCCTCAACCAGATCGTGGACTATCAGCCCGCCGACCGGGTGATCACCGTGGAGGCAGGTGTGACCCTCGGGGCCGTCCAGGCCCAGCTCGCTCACCACGGTCAGTGGCTTCCCTGGGATCCGGCGCAGCCCGAGCGGGCCACCATCGGCGGGCTGCTGGCCAGTGGCGCCGCCGGCGCCCTGCGCCTCAGCCACGGCTCACCCCGTGACTGGACGCTGGGTATGCGCGTCGCCCTGGGCGATGGGCGCCTCGTCAGGAGCAGCAGGCACCAGGTGAAGAATAGTGCCGGCTTCGACACCCACCGGGTCCATATCGGCGCCCTGGGCACCCTCGGGGTGATCACTGAGGCGACCTTCCGGGTGGCGGTGTTGCCCGAACGTCGCCAGAGCCTGCTCGCCGCCTTCACCAACCCCCACCTGCCCGCGCGGGCCATCGATCAGTTGCGCGACGCCCCACTGCAACCGCTCGCCCTCGTGGCGCTCAACCAGCGCGCCGAGCAGCGCATTGCCGCGCTGCATGCCTTTCTGCGCAACCAGCCTGCCCATGTCGTTGTGCTTGCCCGCTTCGCCGGGGCCAGCGGCATTGTCCAGCACCAGTTGCGCGAGGCCGTGCGCCGCTGTGTCGAGATCGGCGCGCGCACGGTCGAGCTCCACGACGAGGAGGACCATGTCCTCTGGAACGAGCTTGCCGGTGCGCTGGCCCCCCACGCCGACGGCTCGCTCCTGCTCAAGGCCCGCGCCCCCTCCAACGCGTTCGGCGCCGTCGCCGGCCTGCTCGAGCGGACGGCCAGGCAGTGCGGCTGGGACGCTGCCCAGATTGGCATCGCTGGCGTGGGGCTGATCTACAGCCGCTGGGCGATTGCTGGTGCGCGACCCGAGGTGGTGGCAGCGACCCTGGCCGGCCTGCGGGCCGAACTGGCCATGCTGAACGGCTACGCCGTCGTTGAGGAGGCGCCACCCGCCCTGACCGACAGCCTCGATGTCTGGGGGCCGCCGCCAGAGGGCATCGAACTGGTGCGCTCACTCCAGGCCCGCTGGGATCCGGCAGGCATTCTGAATCCGGGACGCTATGTCGTTTGAGGTGCAATGATGCAGATCCTGGGGCTGGATATTGGCGGCTCGGGTATCAAGGGCGCGATCGTGGACGTGGCAACCGGGGTGCTGGTGACCCCACGGCACCGCATCCCCACCCCGAATCCGGCCACCCCCGAGGCGGTCGTCGAGACGGCCGTGCAGCTTGTGCAGCACTTCGCCTGGCGCGGTCCGATCGGCTGCGGCTTCCCCGCCGTGATCAAGGGCGGCATCATTCACACCGCGGCCAACGTCTCGCCACGCTGGATCGGGGTCAATGGCCGGCAGATGCTCGAACAGGCGATCGGCGCGCCCGTGGCCGTGCTCAACGATGCCGATGCCGCCGGGCTCGCCGAGATGCGTCTGGGTGCGGGCCGCGACCGCGACGGGGTCGTGCTCATGCTCACTGTGGGCACAGGCATCGGGACCGCGCTGTTCGTCAACGGGGTGCTGGTGCCGAATACCGAGCTCGGCCATATCGAGATCCGCGGCAAGGACGCCGAGAGTCGCGCCTCTGACAGCGCCCGTGAACGTAAGGGCCTCAGCTACCAGGCCTGGGCGCCGCGCTTCGATGAATACCTGCAGCGGATCAGCGCCCTGCTCTGGCCCGACCTGATTATCGTAGGTGGCGGGGCCAGCAAGGCCTTCGAGAAGTTTGCCCCGCTGCTCGCTGTGCACGTCGAGGTGCTACCGGCACAGCTACGCAATGAGGCCGGGATCATCGGCGCCGCGCTCTATGCCCACGAACAACTCCCGATACCGGCCTGAGCAACCTCGCCTGGATCGGTACGGTACAGGATCGTAGCCGCAATGGAAGGAGCATCATCATGTTCGCGCTTGGGGTCATTATCGCTATCGGCTCGGCCATCGCCTTCGCCGCCCTCGGCGCCCTCACCCTCTGGGGTGGCTGGGTCACTGTTACCCGTGAATTGCCGATCCATTTCGTCAGCGCCGGCGCCGCCGCGGGCGAGCGGGCGCGCACCCTCGCCCTCGTGGTCGTGCCCCTGGCGATCACCGGCGTCTTTGGCCTGCTCGCCGGCTGGCGCATCCTGATGCTCGCCTTTGGCCTTGGATGAGTAGTGGCCCGCCAGATCGGCCGTTTGTTCTCACCCTTCGAGGAGGTTCTATGCCCGAGCGCGCGCATCCGAGGCCCGTCGTCCTGGCGATTATGGACGGCTGGGGTCTCGCCCCGCCCGGTCCCGGCAATGCCGTGGACCTGGCCGCTACACCCAATGTGGACCACTGGATGGCCGAGTATCCCTGCACCACCCTTTCGGCCTCGGGCCTCGATGTGGGCCTGCCTGCTGGCCAGATCGGCAACTCCGAGGTGGGCCATCTGAATATCGGCGCCGGCTTCGTCGTCTACCAGGAGCTCACTCGCATCAGCAAGGCGATCACTGATGGCGACTTTTTCACCAATCCGCAGCTCCACGGCGCGATCGCCCACGCCCAGGCCACCGACGGCGCCCTCCACCTGATGGGCCTGTTCGGCCCTGGCGGGGTTCACGCCCACGAGGATCACCTCCACGCCCTGCTCGAACTGGCCCGGCGCGAGGGCTTCAGTCGCGTCTATCTCCACCTCTTCCTCGATGGCCGCGATGTGCTGCCCCGCAGCGCCCTCGGCTTCCTCGACACCCTCGAGGCCGCGATTGCGCGCATCGGCGTCGGTACGGTTGCCACCGTCTCGGGACGCTACTATGCCATGGATCGCGACAAGCGCTGGGAGCGCACCGGCCGCGCCTATGCGGCCATCGTGGAGGGTACGGGCGAGACGGCGCCCAGCGCCCGCGTCGCTATCCAGCAGGCCTATGACCAGGATGTGAGCGATGAGTTCGTGCTGCCCACCGTGATCGTGCACGATGGTGCACCGGTCGCCACGCTCAAGGACGGCGACGCGGTGATCTTCACCAACTTCCGCCCCGATCGCGGGCGCCAGCTCACGCGCGCCCTGGTGCTGCCCGATATCAACGAGCAGATCCAGCGCCACTACGCAAAGCAGAAAGCCGAGGGCCAGCAACTGCCCGATACGATCTGGCAGCGCCCGCGCCAGTTGCAGAACCTGCACATGGTCACGCTGACCCAGTACGAGGAGGGCCTGCCCGTCCAGGTGGCCTTCCCACCGCGGCCCGTGGTCGAACCGCTCGCCGCCGTGGTCAGCGCAGCCGGCAAACGCCAGTTCCATATCGCCGAGACCGAGAAGTATCCGCACGTCACCTTCTTCCTCAATGGCGGTCGCGAACCACCGTTCCCCGGCGAGGAGCGGCACCTGGAACCCTCACCCAAGGTGGCAACCTATGACCTCCAGCCCGAGATGAGCGCCGCCGGGGTCACTGAGCATCTGCTCGCCGCCATCCGTAGCGACCAGTACGACCTGATCGTCGTCAACTACGCCAACCCGGATATGGTCGGGCACACCGGGGTCATCCCGGCGGTGATCAAGGCCTGCGAAACGGTGGACGCGGGGATGGGCGCGGTCGTGGCCGAGGTGCTGGCCCGAGGCGGCGCCGTGCTGATCATCGCTGACCACGGCAATGCCGAGCAGATGATCGACCCGGAGACCGGTGGCGCCCACACCGCCCACACCACCAACCCGGTGCCGTGCATCCTGGTGGCCGCCGATGGGCTGGGCCTGGGCAAGGGCGAGGTTACGTTGCGCTCAGGTGGCCGCCTGGCCGATGTGACGCCCACCTTGCTCGAACTGCTCGGCCTGCCCAAAGCCGCTGATATGACGGGTGAGTCGCTGATCGTGCGCGGATGAGCCTTGATGACGACCCAGAAACCCCTCTCCGCCCGCAACCGACGCTGGAACATCCTGCCCCCCGCACCTCCGGAGTTCGTGCGCCAGAGCGGCCTGAGCCCGCTGCTGGCCGCGCTGCTCCACCAGCGCGAACTGCGCGACCCGGAGGCCGTGCGGGCCTTCCTCGACGCCGACTACAAGCACGGGCTCCACGATCCATTCCGCATGCGCGGCATGCCCGAGGCCAGCGCCCGCATCGCCCAGGCGATCGAGCGCGGCGAGCCGATGGCGGTCTACGGCGACTTTGATACCGATGGGGTCACTGCGGTCACCCTGCTGGTGCAGGCGCTGACGGCGATGGGCGGCACGATCCGGCCCTACATCCCCCACCGCACCCGCGAGGGCTACGGCCTCAACCGGCAGGCGATCCACCAGCTGGCCGCCGAGGGCGTGCGCCTGCTGATCACTGTGGACTGCGGGATCAGCAATGTGGCCGAGGTGGCCGAGGCCAGCCGGCTGGGCCTCGAGGTCATCGTCACCGACCACCATACCCCGCCCGCCGAGTTGCCCGCGGCCCTGGCCGTGGTCAACCCCAAGCAACTGGACTGTGCCTATCCCTACAAGCACCTCGTCGGGGTCGGCATTGCCTTCAAGCTCGTGCAGGCCCTGGTCAGGCGGGGCCGCACGCTCGGCGTCGTGCGCGGTCGCGATCTGCTCGATGTCGTGGCCCTTGGCACGGTCACCGATATGGGCCCGCTGACCGGCGAAAACCGCGTGCTGGTCAAGGCCGGCCTGGAGGCGATCAACAGCTCGCAGCGCCCCGGGCTCAAAGCATTGATCGAGGTCGCCGGCCTGGTCCAGGGCCAGGTCACGGCCAGCGATATCGGCTACATGCTCGGCCCGCGGCTCAATGCGGCCGGTCGCCTCGCCGACGCGGTGCGCGCCTACGAGTTGCTGCTGGCCGGCGATTACGCCACGGCGCGGGCCATCGCTCAGGAGCTGAACCAGACCAACCGCGAGCGCCAGGAGCTCACGAAGCAGGTGCAGGCGGCCGCCCGGGCGCAGGCCGAGGCCAGCGGCAAGCACCAGCGCCGCGTGGTGGTGCTGGCCAGCGAGGAGTTTCCCGCCGGCATCGTTGGCCTGGTGGCCGGCAAACTGGTTGAGGAGTGGGGCCGCCCGGTGCTGCTGATCGAGCGTGGCGCTGAGCAGTCGCGCGGCTCGGCGCGCTCGGTGCCCGGCTTCAGTATCGTTGAAGCCCTGGCCAGTTGTAAGGATCTGTTCGTGCGCTTCGGCGGCCACGCCGCAGCCGCCGGCTTCACGATCGACAACGCTAATCTCCCCCGCCTGGAGGAGCATCTGCTGGCTCTGGCCGACGCGCAGCTCAGCGACGCGCTGCTGCAGCCCTCGCTCACCGTTGATGCCTCGGTCGCCCTCAACGCCCTCGGCCCTGAGCTGCTCGCCGAGCTACGGCGCCTGGAGCCCTTTGGCCAGGCCAACCCCACCCCCGTGCTGATGAGCTCCGGGGTGCAGGTGGTCGACGCGCGCCCGCGCGGCAGCGATGGCCAGCACCTGCGCCTGGTGCTGCAGCGCGACGGCGTCACCCACGAGGCGATCGCCTTCCGTCTCGGCCATCTCGCCGATGCGCTGCGCCGCCACCCGCTCATCGATGTGGCCTACAGCTTCGAGGAGCACGAGTGGAACGGCCAGAAGCGCCTCCAGCTCAATGTGAAGGACTTCCGCCGTGCCATCGGGTGAGCAGCCCTATGCGCGTTCGTCCTGGGTAAGCACCAGCCCTTTCGCCCGCGCGCGCACCAGCGCCTCCACGCAGTCGCCATCGAGCTCGCTGCCGGCCAGGCAGCGCAGGATCACGATCGCCTCGTCCACTGAGCGCGCCGGGCGATAAGGCCGGTGGCTGGTGATGGCGTCGAACACGTCGGCGACGGCGACGATCCGCCCGACCAGCGTGATCTGGTCGCCGCTGATCCCGTTGGGGTAGCCGGCGCCGTTCAGCCGCTCGTGATGCTGGGAGAGCGCCGACCAGGTGTCGCGGAGGAGCTCCAACTCGAGCAAGCCGCTGTCGCGCAGAAACTCCAGCCCGTAGATCGGGTGCTGGCGCATCTGGCGGAACTCGGCGGCGGTGAGGCTCTTGCGCTTCTTCAAGATGCGGTCGGGAATGCGGATCTTACCCACGTCGTGGAGCTTGCTCGCGATGCGCACGCGGAACACCGCATCGGCGTCGAGCCCGAGCTCCTGGGCGATCGCCACCGAGTAGTCGCTCACTCGCTGGCTGTGACCGCGCGTGTAGGGATCCTTCAGGTCGATCGCGCCGGTGATCGCGTCGATGATCCGGGTGGAGAGGGCCGAGACATCAGCATAGAGCTGGGCCAGGCGGATGACCGTGGCCGCCTGGTTGGCAAGCGATTCGAACAGCTCCACGTCGTCGCGTTCAAAGACCCGCCCGCCGCGTGGGTTGAGCGCCTGCGCGCCGCCGATGATCCGCTCCTCCACGACGCCGCGGGCATCACCTAGCTGGATGCGTGGCGCCTTGAGCGGCACACAGAGGATTGAGCGTGTCACGAAGCCGCTCTTGGCGTCGATCTGCCGGTAGAAGCGCGCATCGCGCGTCACATCGTTGACCGTCACCGTCTCGCCGGTGGCGACGACGTGGCCAATGATGCCCCGGCCCGCCGGCACCCGCTGGGCGACCATCCGGTCGCGCTGGAAGCCGGCGGCGCTGTGCAGCACCAGTTCATCCTGCACCGGGTCGCGGATCCAGATCGAGGTGGCCTCCACGTCCAGCAGTTCGCAGGCATAGGTCATGATCCGGTCGAGCAGCTCGTCGCGATCGAGGGTGGTCGTCAGGTGCGAGATGATCTCGAGCAGCGCCTGCTGGCGCCGTTCGCGGCGCCGGGCCGCAGCGAGGAGCCGGGCCTTCTCGATCTCGCTCACCAGGCGCGAGCAGAGCAGCTGGATCAGCGCCAGTTCGTCGGCGTCGTCACAGGTGCCGCCTGGCAGATTGTAGATCTGCACCACGCCCAGCGGATGGCCGTGCAGCAGCAATGGCACGCAGTAGAGCGTGCGCAGTGGCAAACTGGCCAGCGGGCTGCCGTGCTGCATCACGGGTTCACCTGTCACCTCCGTGGTGAAGACGGGCTCCGCCTGGCGCAAGGCGCGCCCGGCCGCCCCACGGTCGGCGGCAAAGCGCGTGCCGAGCAGGCTCCGGCCCCCGGCAATGCCCTTGACCACCTTGAAGACCAGCGTGCCGGTCGCCTCCTCGTAGAGGGCGATCGCGCCCGCCTCGGCCTCGGTCACCAGGATGATCAGGTCCAGCATCTGATCGAGGAGTTCGTCGAGGACCGGACTGGCGGCGATCTGGTTGGCGCGCTGAATGATCGTGATGAAGTGCTGGAAGCGTGTTTCCTGCATCGGCATGGGTGGCCTCCGGGGGCGTTGAAGAAGCGACGAACCGGATACCGGGCAGCCACGTCGGGTGAAGGCTGGACGGCAACTGTATGAACGGCGCCCGCCACCTGAATAGCATGGCGAGGCACCGCAGGCAATCGGATACCATGCCGCGTCCTGGCGGCGACGCTACACGGCGTGGGCCAGGGCGCGCACGTAGCGCACCAGTTCATCCGGGTCGGCGGCCAGGGCCACCGGCATACCGGCCGCTTCAGCAATCCGCTGGGGGCTCCAGTCGTCGATGGTCCGTTCGCCCTGGTGGTCAAACATCACCCGTGGCAGCAGGGCCCGGGTGCAGCCGCTCGCACGAAGCGCCGGCACAACGTCCTGGGCGGTGAGCAGGCCGCTCACGGTCACCATCTCGCCGAAGAAGCCATTGGTCACCGGCACGACGCGAGCGGTGAGGCCCGCGACCCGGTTGAGGCGCGCCGTGACGTGCTCTAGCAGCGGGGCGACCAGCGTGCCGCAGACGAGGGCCAGGCTGGCGGGTTGCGGCAGGCGTGGCGGCAACCTGCGCCGGGCGCGCGCCCAGAGGTCGAGAAAATCGCGGACCATACCGACGCCATTCGAGTACTGGGGCATGCCATCGTAGCGATCGGCGGCGGGCACGGGGCGACCGGCGAGCAGGTAGAACTCATCGCTCGGATAGACCAGGGTCATCCCGAGCTGGTCGCGGCAGCGGGCGCCGAAGGGCTCGATCAGGTCGATCAGGGCGGCGGCCTCAGCGGGCGCATAGCAGCGCAGCGGGATGCTGCTCACCGCGGCGAGCCGCGAACAGAAGCCCAGGGCTGGATCGTGGAGCGGCGCCGCGTCAGCCCCGGCGAGGGGGACGGCCCGCTGCTCGGTGGCGCTGTCCCAGAGTGGCTGGCGCTCCCAGTTGGTGTCGATCCACTCGGGTGTCTCGTGGACCTCGATGGCGGCCTTGATGCTGCGCGGGCGGTTGCCGTCAAAGCGATGCTTCGTGAGCCCGACCGGCACCACCGCGATCGACTGCACCGTCGGGTAGAGCGCGATCAGGTCGGCGATGCTCTGGCGCAACACCTCGCCATCGTTGGCCCCCGGGCAGGCGACGATCTGGGTATGCACCTCGATGCCCAGCGCGCCGAGACGACGGATCTGCGCGCGCACATCGGGGACGTCCCGCTTGCCAAGCATCACCGCGCGCCAGAAGGGGTCGGTGGCGTGGACGCTGATATGCAGCGGCGAGAGGCGCTGCTGCCCGATGCGCTCCCAGTCGGCCTCGCTCAGATTGGTGAAGGTGACGAAGTTATTGTAGAGGAACGAGAGCCGGTAATCGTCGTCCTTGAGGTAGAGCGTCTTGCGGAAGCCCTTCGGCATCTGGGTAAGGAAGCAGAAGGGGCACTTGTTATTGCAGGTGCGGAGCCGGTCGAAGAGCGGCTCAGTGAACGTGATGCCCAGGTCTTCGTCGGCCTCTTTCTCGATCGTGATCAGCACCTCGTGATCGCCGGAGCGCACCAGCACCTCGATCTGCTCCTCGGCGATCGCGAAGCGGTAATCGATCACATCGCGCAACCGCTGACCACCAACGGCAACGATCACATCGCCGGGCGCGAGCCCGAGCTCCGCGGCAATGCTCTCCGGCGCGACCGCGGCAACGACGCCGCCCTCACCTTTGATCTGCGAAACGTCAGGCTGGTATTCCACAACACCAATTCCACTGATGTGGCGTCCACAGCCATGGATTATACCACGCGCACCTGCGTGACTCACGTCCTGGATGGGGTACAATCAGGGCTGATGCAACGATCCTGCTGGCAAACGCCGTTGTTCCCACGCGGGCAATAGTGGGGATACAATGGTCCAGAGTCCGTGCAGGAGCGCAGCGATGAACGTCCCTGATCCAATCGCCGCCCCCTCCACGCTGAGTGAGACGATCAGCGTCCCGCTGCTCGGCGTGCCGATCGTCTTCCGCAGCAACAGCGCGGCAGTGATCGCGTGCGCGGCGGAGGCGCTGCAGGTGTGGCGCGATCTGCCGGCGGACCTGGTCGAGACAGGCGCGCCGGCCTGCGTGGCGATCGTGGTGCAGCCCCTGGCGCCCGGCGAGTCGGCGGCGCCGCTGCAGGGCGGGCTGCTCATACGCGTCCACGGTGACACGCTGCTTGCCGCCGGCGACGGCTGCCTGCTCAGCGCGCGGCCAGCCGCTGGCACGGCGCTGGCCTTCATCACCCCCGAACTGGCCGGCGACCCGCCCCGCCTGCGGCACGCCGTCCTGGAGCGGCTCGGCCTGCTGCTGGCCGGCGCCCGCGCGCGGGCGCCGCTGCGCGCCAGTGCGGTTGGCGCTGGCCCACGGGCGCTGCTGCTCAGCGGGGCAGACGACGACCTGATCGCCACGCTCTGCTACGGCGGTGCGCGCAGCGGCCTGGCATTGCTGGCCAGCGAGCACGTCTATCTGCGTGACGGGCACCCACCATGGCTCTGGGGCCACCCCGGCGTGCTGCGCCTACCCGCGGCGCACGCGCAGCGCTTCCCAGCGCAGGCCGGCGCGGCGCCGCTCGCGCGGGGAGGGATGGTAGAGCTCGCCGGTACAGCGAAGCTGGCCTGCCCCGCCAGCCAGGTGCGGGTCTGCCTGGTGGAGCGCGCAACGGGGCAGGCCAGTCGCCTGGAGCCGGCAGCGGCGGCGGCGGCGGCCGCTGCGCTGACCTGGCTGGCGGCGCCGGAATGCTGCTTCGCGCAGGCGGCTACTCCGGCAGCAGCCGCCCGCGTCGCGGCGGGGGCCTACCGGCTCCGGGTGGGCAGCGACCTGGCGAGCGCCGTCGCGCTGTTGCAGCACCTGCTTGAGCACAGCGAATGGTGAGCGAGCGCGAGTCAATCACCCGGCCACAGGTAGCGCGCGAGCTCCACCCGGTCGCGCTCATCAACCAGCACCCCCTCGGCCTCAAGGCGCGCCCGCTGCAGCGCGGGCTCATAGGCATTGCTGATGTAGCCGTTGCGATTGATCACCCGCCACCAGGGCACCTCGGGGCCGCCGGCGGCACGGAGCGCGTGCAGCGCGTAGCCAACCAGGCGCGCATGGCCCGGATAGCCGGCGAGGACCGCCACCCGCCCGTAGCTGCTCACCCGCCCGTAGGGGATGCGCCGCACCACCGCGTAGATCGCCGCATAGCTGGTCGTGGACATGCTGCAGGCCTTGCGTTGTCCTCCTACGCCAGCCGGCCACCATCGACTGCGAGCGAGGTGCCGGTGACGAACGAGGCGCCATCGGAGCAGAGCCAGATCACGGCCGAGGCGACCTCCTCGGGTGTGCCGAGGCGACCCACGGGCTCGCTCTCGGCAAACTGGGCGAGGACGCGCTCGTCGCCGCCGGTGAGCCGGTCGATCAGCGGCGTATGGATCGTGCCGGGGAGGACGGCGTTGACGCGGATATTGTCGCGGGCGTACTCCAGCGCCGCCGCCTTGGTCAGGCCCACGATACCGTGCTTGCTCGCCACATAGGGTGACACGCGCCGCGACCCCAGTTGCCCGGTGGTCGAGGAGGTATTGACGATCACCCCGCCGCCCTGGCGCAGCATCTGCTGGATTTCATACTTCATGCACAGCCAGACACCCTTGAGATTGATGTCGATCACCCGGTCCCACATCTCCTCCGGGTAGTCGACCAGCATGGCCTGCGGGCCGGAGATACCGGCATTGTTGAAGGCGAAATCGATCCGCCCGTAGTAATCGACCGCGGTCGCGACCAGGGCCTCGACCGCGGCGCGCTGGGAGACATCGGTGGGCACGAACATCGCGTCGGTGTTTTCGGCGCGCGCCAGGGCCACTGTCTCCTCGCCTTCAGCCTGCAGGACGTCGGCGACAACAACCTTGGCGCCGTTGCGCGCGAAGGCCAGCGCTGCGGCGCGGCCAATCCCCGAGGCGCCCCCCGTGACCAGGGCCACTTTGCCATTGAATTGCACGACCATCGCAGAGACCTCCTTGCATCATCCCCCGCGGGCTGCCCGCAGCCACGGTGCCGCGCAGCGTGATGTGTTTCACCAATGTGCGGCCCATCATACAACACTTTCAGCTGGCGGCGAGCCCGCGCCCCCGCATCGGCCCTGCCCTCATAACAATTTTTTCACCAATGAAGCGAAGTGGGGGCGCGCCGCGTTTAGGCTAGTGAACGAGCGTGTTCACGAGCCGCGAAAGGGGAATGAGATGCCTGAGTACCAGGAGACCCGTAGGCGTCGTGCGAGTCGTGCTCGCCAGCGGGCCGCGGCTGCCATGCAGGTTGAGCCCCTGGAGCGGGCCGTCGGCGAGCCACTGCAGAGCCCTCCGCCCGCACCGCTCTCGTTGCTGCGGCCCCAGCACCAGCGGAACGTCAGCTGGCGCTGGCACCTGCGCCGCCGCCAGCGGGCCGGGTAGCCACCAGCCAGACCATCATCCGCGCGCTTTTTCCGGTTGACACCCTACCCCACCCGCGGTAGGGTGTCTGTATGTACCGTGAAGACTACATCATGCGCCTGATCGAGCGCTTCGGGCAGGTGATCCTCTACTTGACGGGGTTGCAGCGTGCCGGGCAGTACCACCTGGCGCTCGCCGCCACCGACGAGGCCTTGCGCAATGCGCTCGGCATCGGCTCCAACAACCTGGCGAGTCGCTCGGAGCGGGAGATCCTGGCGCTCATTCGCTTTGCCGACCGCGACAACGCCTGGCGTGAACTGGCCAGCTATGTCGCGGCGATCCTGCATGCTGAAGCGGCGATCTACGCGGCGCGCGAGCAGCCCGACCTGGCCATCCCCCGCGCGCTGCTGGCCCTGCAACTACTCAGCGAAGCCGCGCTCGCCGGTGATGCGCTGCCCGACTACGCCCCGCCCCGTGCCCACCTGCTCGAACTGCTGGCCGGCTACCGTCTGCCGCCGCGCACAGGCATAGCCCTGTTCAGCCTGTACGAGCGCGAGGGCGCCTATAGCCAGGCCGAGGATGCGCTCTTCGACCTGCTGGCCGAAGACCCGACCAGTCCCGATCTGATCGCGGCGGGGATCGCCTTCTACGAACGGCTGCTCGAGCAGGATGCCGTCACCCTCGCCGCTGGCGGGCTGCCGCACAGCGAGGTGCTCAGCGGCCTGGCCGAGCTACGCGCGCGCGCCCGATCGTGACGTATGCTACCCGCCCTGTCATGCTGAGCGAAGCGAAGCATCTTCTGCCTCCTGATTGGCACGACCCCGCGCGGGGTCGTACCAGATTCCTCACTGCGCTCCGCTCCGTTCGGAATGACATGAACCCTATGGTTCTGAGGAGCAGCGATGGCCGGCGGCGGGCCAGTGGCGCCGGGCGCAACCCATGGCACCCCGAGCCCTTCGGCTGCGCGGCTCCCGAGCTTGTCGAGGGGCAGGGCAGGCTCCGCGCGGGGTCTTGCGGCGCATGGGCAGCGCCAGATTCCTCACTGCGCCTGCGGCTCCGTTCGGAATGACAAGAGTCATCTGGTTCTGAGGCGCGCAGCGCGGGGTCTTGCGGCGCATGGGCAGCGCAAGATTCCTCACTGCGCCTGCGGCTCCGTTCGGAATG
>JACAEO010000275.1 GCA_013388805.1 Chloroflexota bacterium | reverse complement strand
CTCCCCTGCCAGGGGAGGGGGTAGGGGGGTGGGGTATGCGGGGCCTGGGGGCGCACCTCCCAAAAACTCTCCACCTGAAAGGGAGGGGGGTGGGGTATGCGGGGCCTGGGGGCGCACCTCCTAAAAACCCGATACCTGAGAACAGCCCACACCCCCCTTGTCGGGCGGCGTAGTCGCCCCAAAGTGGTATAATGAAAAAGGTTGTACGCAGGCGGCGGGTCATGCGGACGATCGGCATTCACCGTGAAGTCTACTTGAGCAAGTGAGCGATTCTATGGCCATTCGACGTGTTTTGCGCATTGATAATGACGATGATAAAAAGACCTTGAAGATGCACTGCCGTCCGGTGAAATTGCCCGATCGGAGCCTCAAACAGCTTGTGGCAGACATGTTCGAGACCATGCACGCCAACAACGGCGTGGGCCTGGCCGCGCCGCAGGTCGGCTTGCCGATCCAGCTCTGCATCATCGAAATCCCGGCCGAGACGGAGGAGCGCGACGATGGGACGGTCGTCACGATCGCCCCGGCTGAACCGTATGTGCTCTTCAATCCCAAGATCGTCAAGACCAGCGGCGAAGAGGTGCTGCGTGACGAGGGCTGCCTGAGCCTGCCCGGCTGGTACGGTCAGGTGCCCCGCCAGACCTGGGTGACGGTCGAGTTTCAGGATATCACCGGCAAGGCCCGCCGGCTGCGCCGGGCCGATGGCCTGCTCGGCTGGGCCATTCAGCACGAGGTGGACCACCTCAACGGCATCCTGTTCACCGAGCGCATCCGCGACCTCTCGACGCTGCGTGATGTCACCCAGCCCGCCGAGCAGAGTGAGCTTGCCGTGTAGCAGCAGGGCGTGCTGTAGGGACCTATGAAGATTGCCGTTCTCGCCGATATCCACGCCAATCTTGCAGCGCTGCACGCCGTGATCGAAGACCTGGAGGCCTGGGCGCCCGACCTGGTGGTCGTCGCCGGCGATATCGTCGGCCGGGGTCCCGAAGCGCGGGCCTGCCTCCAGCTCACCCTGCAGATGCGCGACGAGCGCGGCTGGCATGTCATCCGCGGCAATCACGAGCGCTATGTGCTCACCTACGAACGGGATCACCGCCAGCCTGATTTCCCCACCACCGGGCCTCGCTTCGAGCTCAGTCGCATCGCCGCCTGGACGCACCAGCAGGTTGCCGACCAGGTGGCAACGATCGCCGCGCTCCCTGAGCAGCTCAGCTTCGACCTCGGCGGCGAACGGCTGAGCGTCTACCACGCCTCGGTGCGTCACGATCGCGACGGCATCTACCGGGGAGCGCCGGCGGCCGAGGTGCGTGAACAGATCGACCCGGCGGCCAGCATCTTCTGTGCCGGCCATACCCACGTGCCGCTGACCCGCTACCTCGATGACACGCTGGTGGTGAACGTCGGCTCGGTGGGGCTGCCCTTCGACGGCATAACCCGCGCCGCCTATGCCCGGCTCACCCGCGGCCAGGATGGCTGGCAGGCGCAGATCGTTCGCCTTCGCTACGACCTGGCCGCCACCGATCGGGCCTTTACCACGAGCGGCCTGCTCGACGCGGTGGGCGGCTATGCCCAGCTCATGCTCCGCGAGCTCCGCACCGGCCGCTCCTACCTGTTCGACTTCATCCCCGCCTACCACGAGCGCATCCTCGCCGGTACCCTTAGCCTCGACGAAGCGGTGCGCGACTTCCTCACCCGGGTCGAGCGCGCGGCCTGAGGGGTAGGTGTAGAGCTGTCGAGCTGTGGAGCTGTAATCCAGACTAATGACCCCTCCACCCCTCCACAGCTCCACAGCTCCACAGCTCCACCCCTCCACAGCTCCACCCCTCCACACCTCCACACCTCCACACCTCCACACACCTACCCCTCCCCCACCCGCTGCTCGGCGCTTTCCTCCAAAGCCGCGATGAGGGTGGCAAGCAGGGCATTGACCGGCGTGGGGACAGCCAGCCGTGTGCCTTCACGCGCCACGGCGCCGTTGATTGCGGCGATCTCGGTTGGCGCACCCCGCAGCACGTCTTGCAGCGTTGAGGAACGGTTGGCCGCCGTGGCGCGGGCCACCGCGAGCACGTGCGCTACCGGGTCGGGGTAGGGCAGGGTCACGCCCCGGGCCACCGCCACGGCGGCGGCCTCGCGCACCGCAGCGGCGAGCAACTCGCACGCGGCGGGCGTCTCGGCCAGCGCACCGTTGGGCACGCGCAGCAGCGCGCTCAGCGCATTGATGCCGGCGTTGACCACCAGCTTGCCCCAGACCAGGGCCTCCACATCGTCACTCACACTGGCCGGCAGGCCAGCCCGGGCCAGCAGCGTCACCAGCGCCTCGGCCCGCTGGCGGTCGGGCGCGGCGGCGAGGACCGTCGCCCCCATGCCGGCGTGGCGCACGTGCCCGGGGCCGAGCAGCGTCGCGCCGAGCGCGGTCACGCCCTGGCCGGCCCGGTGCGCGCCGAGCGCCGCGGCCAGGATCTCGTGGTTGCCCAGGCCATTCTGCAGCGTGTAGGCAACGCCATCAGGGGCGAGCAGTTGCTGGGCGGCCGTGGCGGCCCACGGCGTCTGGCGGGCCTTGACGAGGACGAGGGCCAGCTCGGCGGGGCCGGCCTCAGCCGGGTCGGTCACGGCGCGCACGGGGCGCAGCGAGGCCACCCCATCGCGCTCGCAGCTGAGCCCGTGGGCAGCGATCGCGGCCACGTGCGCTGCCCACGGGTCCACGAGCACCACCTCGGCCACGCCCGCCAGGTAGAAGCCGAACACGCCACCCAGGGCGCCGGCACCGATGATGGCAATCCGCATGGCGACTCCTCCGGAATGCTGAGCCGATCGTTAGCTCTGTGCTGTTCTGCGGTGCTACCCGCCCTGTCATGATCAAGCGGGCGCGGAGGGGCGCAGAGGCCAGGGCTTGCGTGGCACGGCAATTTCGGGTAGAATCCAGGCCACCCAGCATAGCCCTCACGGTTGAAGCACCACATAGGGGCCACCCGGCCTCATTGGAGGCTTTGTGTCGACAGCGATCGATCTTGTCCACGCCGACCACGAGCACCTGCTGCACCCGCTCTACCACCCCACGGCCCACCAGTCGCCGAAGGTCTGGGTTGAGGGCCGGGGTGCTATCGTAAAGGACATCACCGGCAAGGAGTACATCGACGGCCTGAGTGGCCTGTGGAACGTCAATGTCGGCCATGGGCGCGAGGAACTGGCCGAGGCGGCAGCGGCACAGATGCGCCAGCTGGCCTTCTTCTCGGGCTATGTCGGCTCGACCAACCTGCCGGCCGTCCACCTGGCTGAGAAGCTGGCGGAGCTGTTCTACCCCTCGATCAATACGTTCTTCTTCACCAGCGGCGGCGCCGAGAGCACCGAAAGCTCGTTCAAGACGGCGCGCTTCTACTGGAAGGCGGTCGGCAAGCCCGACAAGGTCAAGTTCATCTCGCGTATGAAGGGCTACCACGGGGTGACGATGGCCGCTATGGCCGCGACCGGTCTGCCCGCCTACTGGCCGATGTTTGAGCCGCGCATGCCTGGCATCCTGCACATCGAGTCGCCCTACCCCTATCGCTTTGTCAACAAGACGCCCGAGGTGAGCGATGGGGTGGCGGCGGCCAACCTGCTGGAGGAGGCCATTCTGCGCGAGGGGGCGGACACGGTCGCCGCCTTCATCGCCGAGCCGATCCAGGGCGCGGGTGGGGTCATTCCGCCACAGGACGATTACTTCACACGTATCCGCGAGATCTGCGACACCTATGAGGTGCTGCTGATCGCCGACGAGGTGATCACCGGTTTCGGGCGCACCGGGCGCTGGTTCGGCCTGGAGCACTACGGCATTGAGCCCGATATCGTGCAGTTTGCCAAGGGCATCACCTCGGGCTACGTGCCGCTGGGCGGCATCGGGGTGAGCGACCGCATCCGTGACGTGATCGAGCATGTGCCCCCCGAGAAGCGCTGGATGCACGCCTACACCTACTCGGGACATCCGACGGCCTGCGCGGTGGCCCTGGCCAATATCGCGATCATCGAGCGTGAGGGGCTGGTGCAGCGCGCCGCCGAGGTGGGCGCTCATCTCAACCAGGCGCTCCAGGAACTGGACGAACTGCCGATCGTCGGCAATGTGCGCGGCAAGGGCATGATGGCCGCCGTCGAACTGGTGGCCGATAAGGCGACCCGCGAGCCCTTCCCCGCCGCAGCCAATGTCGGCGGACGGGTGCAGCAGGAGTTGGTCAAACGCGGGCTGTTCACGCGCAATATTGGCGATACGATCTGTCTTGCGCCGCCGCTGGTGACGCCGATCGAGACGATCGACCGGCTGGTGCAGATCGTTGGCGAGGCGATCGCCGCGGTCACGCCGTAGTCACCGGTTCGAGCAACAGGTTATCGATCAGGCGCACGGCGCCGATCCGTACCGCCAGCGACACCAGCGCCCCATGACTGCCGACCTGCTCGAGCTCGCGCAGGCTCAGCGGGTCGGCGACACTGACGTACTCGGGCCGCAGCAGCGGTTCGGCGTCCAGTACAGCGATCACCGCCTGGCGCAGCGCCTCGCCATCGCGCTCACCGGCGAGATAGCGCTGCTCGGCGGCGCACAGCGCCCGGTAGATGGCCGGCGCCGCCTGGCGTTCTTCGGGGGTCAGATAGCTGTTGCGGCTGCTCATCGCCAGCCCGTCCGGCTCACGAACCGTAGGCGCAACGACGATCTGGGTGGGGATGTTCAGATCACGCACGAGCTGGCGGACCACGATGCTCTGCTGGGCGTCCTTCTGGCCGAAGTAGGCCCGGGTGGGCTGCACGATGTTCAGCAGCTTGCAGACGACGGTCGCCACGCCGCGGAAGTGGCCGGGGCGGGCGGCACCCTCGAGCACCTCGTCAGCCGCCGGGATGCTGACGTAGGTGCCGAAGCCCTCGGGGTAGATCTCCTCGCGGCTGGGAACAAAGACCAGGTCGACCTGTTCGCGGGCGAGCAGCGCCAGGTCGCGCTCCAGGTCACGGGGGTAGCGCTCAAAGTCCTCCCGTGGGCCAAACTGGGTCGGGTTGACGAAGATGCTCACAGCGACGGCGCCGCACTCGCGCCGGGCCCGGGCGATCAGGCTGAGGTGCCCCTGGTGGAGATAGCCCATCGTCGGCACGAAGCCGAGCGGGCCGTAGGCAGCGCGAGCCTGGCGGAAGGCATCGATGGTAGCAAGCACCTGCATTGACGGTCCCCCCTGGCTCAGGCTGCATCCTGTGCTGCGCGTTCGACCCGTTCGATGGCAGCGCGCAGCGCCGCCTCATCCATGGTTGAGCTGTGCTCAGTAGTTGGGAAGCTGCCCGCGCGGACCTCGGCAGCGTAGCTGGCCAGCGCCGCGCCGATCGTGTCGGCCAGTTCGGCGTAGCGCTTCGCGTGGCGGGGCTTGAAGTCGGTGTAGAGTCCGAGCAGATCGTGCCAGACCTGCACCTGGCCGTCGCAGTTGGCCCCGGCGCCGATGCCGATGGTGGGGATCTGCAGGCGGCTGGTGATCGCCTGGGCCAGCGCTGCGGGCACCAGTTCCAGCACAATGGCGAAGGCGCCAGCGGCCTCAAGGGCCACGGCATCCATGATCAACTGGGCCGCCTGGTCGGCGTGCTTGCCCTGCACCCGCATGCCGATCTGGTTCACCGACTGCGGCGTAAAGCCGATATGGCCCATCACCGGCACGCCGAGCTCGACCAGGCGAGCGACGATCGGCGCGACCGCAACGCCGCCTTCGAGCTTGACGGCCTGGGCGCCAGCCTCCTGCAGTACCCGCCGGGCCGAGGCGATCGCCTGCTCAGTGCTGGTGTAGGTGAGGAAGGGCAGGTCACCGATCACCAGCGCCCGTTCGCTCCCGCGTACCACCGCCCTGATGTGATGCAGCATCTCATCGAGCGTCACCGGCACGGTCGAGGCGTGGCCAAGCACGACCATGCCAAGCGAATCGCCGACCAGCAGCAACGGCACGCCGGCCCGATCGGCGATCTGGGCCGAGGTGTAGTCGTAGGCAGTGACCATCGGGATGCGCTCGCCGCGGGTTTTCATCTTCTGCACATCCAGGATTGTGGTGCGCACGGGCGCCTCCTTTGTACACGCTGCGCAGCAACTGGACCAGTATGCTTCGAATCCACCAGGAATTGTAGCACATTGCTACCGTGAACATCCGCGCTCGGGTTCAAGCCCCAACCTCCGGGTGAGTGGAATGGAGTCACAATGGACCCTGTCATCCGCGCCCTTGCGCACCTCGATAGCGCGGCGATGGCGGCCTTCCTGCAGCAACTGGTGCGCACGCCCAGCGTCTATCTGCCCGGCACCCCCGGCGCAAGCGAGCAGGCCGTCGTCCAGCTGATCCACGACCTGCTGCGCAGTTGGGGCTGGGACCCCCGCTGGACGGAGGTCGCCCCCGGGCGGCCCAATCTGGTCGCCGACCTGCAGGGCGCGCAGCCGGGGCCGCTGCTGCTGTTTGAGGGCCATAGCGACGTGGTCACTCCGGGCGACCCGGCAGCCTGGCGCGATGCGCCCTTCTCGGGGCGGATCGAGGGGCGACGCCTCTACGGGCGCGGCGCCTGCGATATGAAGGGCGGTCTGGCCGCCATGCTCTTCGCTGCCCGCGCCCTGCAACTGGCCGGCGCCCCCTTCACGGGCACGCTGCGCCTGCTCATCCCCGTGGACGAAGAGGGTATGATGCTGGGCATCAAGGCCATGGTCGCCCGGGGCGAGGCTGATGGCGCCGCTGGCTGTATCGTCTGTGAGCCGGAGGGTGGCGAGCTATGTGTGGCCCAGAAGGGCTCACTGCGGCTGCGCCTGCTCAGCCACGGGCGCATCGCCCACGGGGCCATGCCGCACCAGGGTGTGAACGCCCTGACGGGCATGGTGCGCTGGCTGGGCCGCGTGCTGGAGCTGGAGGCCGCGCTCAATGCCGAGCACGGCGCCCACCCGCTGCTCGGGCCGATCTATATCAGCCCTACCGTCGCGCGCGCCCCGTGCAGCGGTGACGCCTCGCAGATCAACTGCCTGCCCGACCTGTGCGATGCCTTTCTGGACATCCGCACCGTGCCTGCGGTGGACCACGGCGCCCTGATCGGGCGCATTGCCGCACTGGGCGAGGCTGTGCGTGCCGAATGGCCGGTCCATCGCTTTGCGGTCGAGGTGATCGACGACCGGCCCGCGGTCGAGATCGACCCGGCGCACCCGCTGGCCTGTGCCGTAGCGGCGGCCCACACCCGCGTCTACGGCGCGCCGCCGCCGCTCGGCGGCGTCCCTGGCTCCACCGATGGCACCATCCTCGCCCGTGAGCGGGGCATCCCGGTGGTGGTCTACGGCCCCGGCGACAAATGGCTGCCCCACCAGCCCAACGAGTATGTCGACCTCGACGAGGTCGCGCGGGCGGCACAGGTTTATATCATCGCCGCGCTGGACTTCTTTGCCGCATTGCCGACGTAGCCCGCGCCGCGCCGCGCCGCCCCGCCTGGGAGAGGGTATGTTGTTGGCGTTGTGGTGGGGGGGGGGGGGGGGGGGGGGGGG
>JACAEO010000304.1 GCA_013388805.1 Chloroflexota bacterium | reverse complement strand
CTGGCCCCCTCCCCTGGCAGGGGAGGGGGTAGGGGGGTGGGGTATGCGGGGCCTGGGGGCGCAACTCCGAAAAACCCTCCACCTGAGAGGGTGCCGCCCCGCGCCCGCGGGGCCGTCCCGCGCCCGCGGGAGCGCCCCGCCACCGGCGGATCGCGGCCCATGTTTCAGCGTGGAACCAAAGAGGTGTTAGACAGGCCCGCTGTCTCTCGTTATGCTGGAATCCGTGAATATGCCTCGTGCACTGAATAGCTCGGTGTCCTGCCCCGCAGACAAAGCAATCGACGGATCGATGAAGCTCCGGAGGTAATACCATGATTGAAGATGTTGATGTTGCGATCGGCGAACAGCCTGCCCGCGCCTTTGCCCAGGCCGAGGTACTTTCGGATTATCGCCTGGGCTGGCTCAGCCGGCACGTCAGCCTGATCGGCCGGCGCGAGGTGATGAGCGGCAATGCCAAGTTCGGCATCTTCGGCGACGGGAAAGAGCTGGCCCAGCTGGCCCTTGCCCGCGTCATGCGCCCCGGTGATACCCGCGCCGGCTACTACCGCGACCAGACGTTGCTCTTCGCGCTGGGCGCACTCACCCCGCAGCAGTTCTTCGCCCAGCTCTACGGCCACGCCGACCTGGCGGCCGAGCCGGCCACCGCCGGGCGGACGATGAATGCCCACTTCGCCACCCGGCAGCTCGACGCGCAGGGTCGCTGGCTTATACAGACCGATGCGCCGCAGAGCTCGGCAGACATCTCGCCCACTGCGGGCCAGATGCCGCGCCTGGTCGGGCTGGCCTATGCCTCACGCCTCTACCGTGAGCTCGATGGGCTGCGCGCGTTGACGCAGTTCTCCCACAATGGCAACGAGGTAGCCTTCGCCACGATCGGCAACGCCAGTTGCGCCGAAGGCTTCTTCTGGGAGGCGCTGAACGCCATTGGCGTGCTGCAGGCCCCGGCGGTCATTTCGATCTGGGATGATGGCTACGGCATTTCGGTGCCCAACGAGCATCAGATCAGCGGCGGCAACCTGTCCGAATTGCTGGTCGGCTTCCAGCGGCGCCCCGGCGCCAGCCAGGGCTTCGATCTGTACACCGTCCGTGGCTGGGACTACCCGGCGCTACGTGAGGTGTATCTGCGCGCCGCCGAGCGCGCCCGTGCCGACCACATCCCGGCGATCATCCACGTGATCGAGCTGACCCAGCCTCAGGGCCACTCGAGCTCGGGCAGCCACGAGCGCTATAAGTCGCCGGAACGCCTGGAGTGGGAGCGCGCCCACGACCCGCTGCCACGTATGCGGGCCTGGCTCCTCGCGACCGGCCAGGTCGACGCGGATGAGCTCGACGCGATCGAGGTCGAGACGCGGGTCGAGGCCGAGGCCGCCCGCGAGCAGGCCTGGGAGGCGCTGCAGGCTGAGCCACGGGCGGAGGCCCGCGCGCTCGCCGAACTGCTCAGCGACCTGGCCCCCGCGAGCGCTGATCCCGACGCGCTGCGGGGTGTGGCGGCGCAGCTGCGCGCCGCCCAGAAGCCGCTGCGCCGCGAATTGCTGGCGCTGGCCCACCGCGCCCTGGTGCAGACACGGGGCAAGGAAGGGCCTGCCCGGGAGGCCCTCGCCGCCTGGCGCGCGACGCAGCTCAAAGCCGGCCGCGAGCGCTACGGCTCGCACCTCTACCGTGAGGACGCTATGGCCGCCACGCGCGTGCCGGCGGTGCCCGCGCGCTACGCCGCCGACGCACCCGAGGTGCGCGGCTTCGAGATCATCCGTGCCACCTTCGACGCCTGGCTGGCGCGCGACCCGCGGGTCTGCCTCTTTGGTGAGGATGTCGGTGCGCTCGGTGACGTTAACCAGGGTACGGCCGGCCTGCAGCAGAAGTACGGCAAGCTGCGGGTGAGCGACACCGGCATCCGTGAGACGACGATCATCGGTCAGGCGATCGGCATGGCCCAGCGCGGCCTGCGCCCGATCGCCGAGATCCAGTACCTCGACTACATCCTCTATGCCCTCAGCCCGCTCAGCGACGATCTGGCCAGCCTGCACTGGCGCACCCGCGGCGGCCAGGCCGCCCCGGTGATCGTGCGCACCCGCGGCCATCGCCTGGAGGGCGTCTGGCACTCCGGCTCACCGATGGGCGCCCTGGTGCACCTGCTGCGCGGGATGCACATCTGTGTGCCCCGCGACATGACCCGCGCTGCCGGGTTCTATACCACACTGCTGCAGGCTGAGGAGCCGGCCCTGGTGGTCGAGGTGCTCAACGGCTACCGCCGCCGCGAACGCCTGCCCGCGAACATCGGCGAGTACAGCCTCCCGCTCGGCGTCCCCGAGATCCTGCGCCCCGGCAACGATGTAACGGTGGTGACCTACGGCGCCTGCTGCGCGATCGCCCTGGAGGCCGCCGAGGCGCTGGAGCAGCTGGGGATCGACCTTGAGGTGATTGATGTGCAGACCCTGCTGCCCTTCGACCTGCACGGCGTGATCGTTGAGTCGCTTAAGAAGACCAGCCGGGTGATCTTCTTCGACGAGGACGTGCCGGGCGGCGCGTCGGCCTATATGCTCCAGCAGGTGCTCGAAGTGCAGAGCGGCTCCTGGCAGCTGGACGCCCCGCCGGTCACGCTTACGGCCCAGCCCCACCGCCCGGCCTACGGCAGCGACGGCGACTACTTCTCCAAGCCCAACGCCGAGGACCTGTTCGACGCGGTGGTGGCGCTGATGGAGGTGTGAGGGCGTAGGACTGTAGCGTTGTGGCGCGTTCATCGTGGGTAGCGACGGGGCCGAGGCATGCCAGGGCGCGTGCTTCGGCCCTGGTGCAGTTCCAGGCGACCTGTTCGGGCATCAGCGCAACCTCGACCGTGTCCAGCTGCGCCGCGCCCAATCTACCATCGCAAATCTGCAATCTGCAATCGCACTAGGCACTGAGCTGCTGGGCAAGCAGGATGGCCTGGGCCACCTCGCGCATGGTTTTGCGGCTGTTCATCGCCAGTTGCTGGATCTTGCGGAAGGCCTCGGCCTCGCTGAGGCCCTGATTGTCCATCAGGTAGCCCTTGGCGCGATCTACGAGCTTGCGCGTCTCCAGCCGGTCCTTGAGCTGCACGAGCTCATTGTGCCGGCGCACCTGCTCGGTCCAGCGGGCCAGGGTGACCTCGATCAGCGGCATCAGCTCAGCCTCGCGCACCGGTTTGATCAGGTAGCCGAGCACGCCAGCGGCGCGGGCCTGCTCCACCAGTTCACGCGAACTGTAGGCGGTGAGCAACAGCACCGGGGCCAGGCGCTCGGCGTTGATCAGCGTGGCGGCCATGATGCCGTCCATATGCGGCATCTTGACGTCGAGCAGCACGAGCTCCGGGCGCAGCTGGCGGGTCAGATTTACCGCCGACTGGCCGTCGCCCACCTCACCCACCACCAGGTAGCCCTGCTCCTGCAACGTCTCACGGAGATTTGCGCGGATCAGGGGCTCATCATCGGCGATCAACAGTCGCGTTGTCATAGCGCTCTCGAACGAACTCAAAATGGCTCCGCCGCACGCCGGCTTCGGCGCTCGGGAGCCACAGTGCGTATCTGGATTGACCATTATCTTGTAGTATATCGTCCGCGCGGGTCGGGATCTATGGAAAGAAGATCCAAGCGTGACCGCTGGATCCTGGATGCAGCATCCAGCAGCCCGGCACTAGCCCCCTCTCAGGTGGACGGTTTTTGGCGGATAGCGTCCTCGTATAATGATGGTGTTCCTGGGTGGTGGTGAGCGCGCTGGCGTCCTTGACGGCTTTGACCGCGTGCATTAGAAAGCTGCCCCACCACCCTCCCCCCCTCTCCCAGCCTGGGAGCGGGGGGTATGTTGTTGGGGTTTGGGGGGGGGGGGGGGGGGGGGGGGGGGGG